>JAICJQ010000182.1 GCA_025928335.1 Gemmatimonadaceae bacterium | reverse complement strand
GAACGACCAGCCGGTGTCATCGTACGGCGTCTTCTGCGGATCGTTCGGGGCCCAGTACTGCTTGTCGAGCAACGCGTCGGCGATGCGCGAGTACGGCTGATCCATGCGCACGATGTACGTGCCGGCGGGGAACTGCCGCGTCTCGCTCTTCGTGCTCGCCGAGGCGCGCGAGGTCGCCGAGTCCTGGGCGGCGCGGCCGGAGCGGGCACGCGAGGGCAGCGTGACGCTGAACGGTGCCGTGGCGCGCGACAGCTCCACGTGCTGCTTCTGGAGGATGCGCAGCAGCTCGGCCTGCGCACCGGGCCGCGGGTCATCGGCGGCGAGGACGTACGCCGCAGGGCCTTCGTTCTTCGGCTTCTCGATCGAGCGCTTGCTCTTCTCGTAGAAGTTGCGAAGGAAGAGGTCGCGGTTGTTGGCGAAATAGCTGAGCGAGACGAGGAGGCCCGTCTGCTCGTAGTTGTTGTTGTTGCGAAGCGACCACATCACGCGCGGCAGCGGCGGGTTCTGGCGCCACCAGGTGCGCGACGTCTGTCCCGGGCTCAGCTCGCGCTCCACCGTTTCCGCGGTGCCGCCGTTGCCGAAGGTCTCGTAGAGACGGCTGATGCCGTTGTGCGTCGCGGCGATGAACATCAGGTAGCCGGGCGACCACGTGTCGAAATTGCCGTGGGCGAAGACGCCCGGCATGCCGTAGCGCGTCATCTCCTGCACGTTGTTCCAGCCGATCATCTGCCACTCGTTCGTGACGAGGGGATCGAGCCAGGAGTTGTAGGGGCCGTCGCCGATGGTGTTGTCGTAGAGATAGGCGACCGACTCGTGCAGATCGTGAAGGACCTGGGCCTTCTGGTCGACGTACTCGTTGAGGATGTTCTGCGTCAGCTTGAGGGTCATGCCCATCGCGTCGCGGTTGTTGTCGTGCGCGACGTAGTGGCCCCAGTAGATCGCGTTGGGGGCGACCTGGCCGGGATGCTTCTTCTTCCACTCGTAGAGATCGACCACCCGATCGCGTCCGTCGACTTCGACGATCGGCGTGATCAGAGTGATCTCGTGCTCGCGGATATTCCTTATGTACGGCGACTCATCGACTGCCAGACGGTACGCGAGCTCCATCAGGGCGGTCGGCGCGCCGGCTTCGGTCGAGTGGATCGTGCCGGTGATGTAGTAAACGGGCACGGACTGCGCGACGAGCGCCGCGGCCTGCTTGTCGTCCATGTTGATCGTGCGTGGATCGGCCAGCTTGGCGAGGCGAGCGCGGTTTTCCTCGTACTTGGACATCAGCTGCTCGCTGGCGATCGCGACAGCGATGTGCTCCCTGCCCTCCTCCGTCGTGCCGATCGACGTCACTTTCACGCGGCCGGGCATCGCCTTGGCGAGCATGCGCATGTACTCGTAGACCTCCTTCGAGTACGGCAGCTTGCCCGGCGCACCGGCGATGTCGCCGAGCTCCGCCTTGGGGGTCGGGACGCCGGCGCGGGCCGGCATGTAGTCGACGAGCGGGGAGAGGAAAAAGGGTTCGGTCGTGTATTCTTTGATCTTCTTCGTGTACTCCTCGTCGATCGGCTGATTCGGAGCGCGGCCTGGTTTGGCGTTGGCCAAGTCCTGCTGAGCTCGGGCCGCGGGGGCAGCCGCGATTAGGCTCAAGACGAGCGGAAAGGTGGCGTTGATGCGCCGCATTAGGGGGAACCTCTGGGGGGATGCGAGAGGGAGTGTCTAGCGTGAAAAGTGGGGAGTGGGACGGTGTCGCGGAAGGGACTCAGCTCTCTATCGGGGACGCTGGGCCGACCCGGTTGCCTCTACGGCGACCGGCTCGAACAACACCCGACTGACGTCCGGATGCTCTCGCCGCAGGTCCTCCCGAATCGCCGCGGCGCCGCGCATGACGTCGACTGCGCCGGCGTCCGCGGCGAAGACGAGATCGAGCACAACGACGATCTCTTCTGGACCGATATGCAACGATGAGGATCCCGCAACACGCTCGACGCCCGGCTCGCGCGCCGCACGTTCACGCACGGACGTCATGAGCTCCGACCGCGCCGGCTCGCCGATGAGCAGCCCGTGCGTCTCGATCAACATCACGACCGCGACAGCGGCGATGACGAGCCCGATGGCGATCGAGGCCACGCCGTCGAGCCAGGGTAATCCAAGGGTGTGGCCGAGGAAGATGCCGAGGAAGGCGAGGGTGAGCCCGGTCAGGTCGGCGGTGTCCTCGAGGACGACGCTGAACAGCGCCGGATTCTTGCTTCGACGAACGGTCGTCCACGAGCTGCGACCGTGAGCCTCGCGCCGAAACTGATGAAAGCCGATGACGAAGGAGCTGCCGTCGAAGATCGCCGAGGCGCCGAGGACGATGTAGCTCCACTTGGGATTCCCGAGCGGCTCGGGCGAGAGAACGTGGAGTATGCCCTCGTAGATCGCCACGCCCGCGCCCAGCGCGAAGAACACGATGGCGACGATCAGGCTCCAGAAGTACACCTCGCGCCCATAGCCGAAGGGGTGCGACTCGTCGGGCGGTCTTTTCGCCCGATACTGTCCGAGGAGGAGCAGCGCGCCGTCGAAGCAGTTCGAGAGCGAATGCACGCCTTCGGCCAACATCGCCGTGCTTCGAGCGATCGCGGCGACGACGAACTTCGTGATGGCGATCGCCACGTTGGCGACGATCGACGCGATGATCGCAAAACGCGACTCACCGCGCTGCGCTGGGGTCACGGCATAGTATAGAAGGCGACCTCGTTCCGGTTGAGCAATGGAATCGCCACGCGAGTTCCGTTCTCGCCGACATGAAGATCGGCCGGCGACGGAAGCACGCCGGACACAACGCGCGTGAGGGACGTGCCGGAGAGAACGTACAAGCTCGAGTCCGCCCAGCTCGAGACGAGAGCGCGGCCATCCGGCAGCACCTGACATCCATCGAATTGGCCCGCGCCGGTGGTCACGCGTTCAACCGACGACGCGCCGGGACGCCAAGCGGTAATCGCCTTCCCGGTGAACCCGACGACGAGGAAGCGGCCGTGCGTCGCATCCCACGAGATACCGTCAGCGCCTTCCATTGAACTGTCCTGAACGGCGATGCGCGGCTGCCGACCTGGTCCGACCTCGAAGATCTTGTCGGGCGCGACGTGTTTCGTTTGACCGTTCACTGTCTCAATGGCCGTGTCGGTGAAGTACACGCGGCCGTCGGGCCCGACGGCCGTCCCGTTCAGCATCAGCGCGTGGAATGGCGCGAAGTCGACCGAGTACAGCGGCCGACCCGTGCGCGCATCGAAAGCGCGTCCGACGTCGATGTCGGCGACCCAGAGCGTGTCACCATGGAGCGCGAGTCCCTTCGGCGCATCGAGCATGGCGCCGTTGACGCCGCTCGTGATGAAATGGAGCGAGTCCATCGAGCCATCTTCCTTCAACCGACTGATGAACCCCTTGTGATCTTTTGCGTCGGGTTTACCGGCAATATTGGAAACGAACCAGACGCGTTGCACGGGATCATAGATCGCGGATTCAGGACTGTCGAAGCCGACGGTCGATCGGACTTTCGTGAATCCGGCGAGCGTTCCGCTTGCCTGCGCGGGCGCTCGCCTGGCAGCAGAGACGGACGGGTTATGCGCACACGCGGCCGCGAACGTCGCGGCTATTGCTCCTGCGATTGCCTTCATCATCTACCTCCGGTTACGACGCACAGGGACTGACGAGGAAGATCGAGGCGGTCTGCACGATGGTCAGAATGAGAAACGTGAGACTCGCCAGCACGCCGCTCAGCGCCATGAATCGCGTACGTCCTTCGCCGGTCTCGGCGAGTGCCGTCGCGGCGTCATGGTGTCGCCCGGAACCGGCGCTCTCCTGATGCTCGCCGCGCGTCCGCAACCACGTACGCGAGGATACGGACGTCGCGGCCAGACACAGGACAATCGCGAAGACGCTGACGACGAACGTGATGCCGGCGACATTCCCGATCACCGAATGGTCGAGCGGTTCCAGCCGCGGGAAGCAACCGTGCGACGCGATGGGAAGATTGACGAGCGTCTGGATGCTCCACGCGACCGGGCCGCCGAAGATTCCAAACCAGAGCGCGGCGAGTGAGACACGCACACGATCCGGCGCGGGATGTCGCGGCTCGGATTTGGGACGAGCACCGCGTGGGAGGACAACACCGTCAGACATTGTGCGCGCTCATCGCAGATAAGGTGTGATGTAGAGTGAGGTAAAGACGGCGAGCCACACGGCATCCACGAAGTGCCAGTAGATGGCGACGTTCGTCACCGCCTCGCGCCGGTCGGCGCTGAAGTGATTCTTGAACGCGCGCACGAGCACGACGCACAGCATGATGAGGCCGACGAACACGTGCGCGCCATGAAAGCCGGTGATCGTGAAGAACGCGGAACCGTAGGCGTCGTGGGTCGGTGAGATCTTCTCGCGCGAGTACTCGACGCCCTGGAGAATCAGAAAAAGCACACCAAGCGCGATGCCGACTGCGTAGCCGATGCGCAGCCGAGTGCGCCGGCCGAGTCGGATGCCGCGCTCACCCCAGGCAACTGCAACGCTGCTCAGGATCAGGATGATCGTGTTGGCCAGCGGCAGCCATGGACGCGGCGCCTCGGTCGGCCACGGATTCGACGATTGCGACGCCAGGTAGAAGTAGCCGAACAGGAGATAGGCGAAGAACGAGGCTTCCGTCGTGATGACGCCGACCATTCCCCAATATCCGACGCTGTGCGTCCCGCTCCGTCCCACCGGCAGGTCGCCGAACTCGGTCGATGCGACGCCGTCGCGTACAGTCTCGGCGTTTGGCCAGAGCCAGGTGATCGCGCACACCACCGTTGCAACGGCACCGAGGGCGGCGAGCCACAACTGCGAGAACAGCAGTCCGTAGGCGATAATCCCGATCGAGATGGCGAGGGCCAGCGGAACGTACGTGTCCTCCGGCATCTGCATGATCGCCGCGGGCTCGGCGTCGAGCGGCGTCGTGGCGAAGGTTTCGCGTCCGTCGACGAGCGTCGGTCCGCGCGTCAGAATCGAACGCGACGAACCTTCGTCGAGCCGATCCTCCCACAGCGGGTGACGGCTGCCGATCACCGGTATGATGGCAAAGTTGTACGGTGGCGGCGGCGAAGGCGTGCTCCACTCGAGTGTCGGTCCGTCCCAGGGGTTTGGTCCGGCCACCTCACCGCGACGCCGGCTGATCAGCACGTTGATCGCGAAGAGCAGAACGCCGAGCGCAAATACAAACGCGCCGACCGTCTCGATCGCGTTGTACGTGTCCCATCCGAGCCCCGACGGGTAGGTGTAGATACGCCGCGGCATCCCGAGCAACCCGACGATGTGCATCGGGAAGAAGACAAGGTTTGCTCCGATGAACATCGTCCAGAAGTTCCAGGTACCGAGTCGCTCGTTCATGAGGCGCCCGGTGAACTTCGGGAACCAGTAGTACACGCCCGCGATCACTGGAAAGACGTTGATGCCGACGAGCACGTAGTGCAGGTGCGCGACGACGAAGTACGTATCGGTGACCTGCCAGTCGAAGGGCACCGCCGCCGTCATCACGCCCGAGACGCCGCCGATGACGAACAGCGCGATGAAGCCGAGCATGAACTTCATCGCCGCGGGATACCACGGCCGTCCATCCCACAACGTCGCCAACCATGAGAAGACGGCGACGGCGCTCGGGATCGTGATGATGATGCTCGCGCCGCCGAAGAAGGCGAGGGCGAGCGGCGGAATGCCGGTGGCGAACATGTGATGGAGCCACACGCCGAAGCCGATCATCGCCGTCGTCACCGTGGCCAGCGCGACGAGTGTGTAGCCGACCAGCGGGCGTCGACAGAACGTGGGCAGCGCATCGGACACGATGCCCATCGCGGGGAGGACGACGATGTAGACCCAGGGATGGCCGAACATCCAGAACAGATGCTGCCAGAGAAGCGGATGTCCGCCCGCCGATGGATCGTAGAAGTGGGTGCCGTAGCGGCGGTCGAGGAAGAGCATGATCGCCGCGGCGCTGAGTGCGGGGAGCGCGAAGACGTTGGCAACCGACGCCGTGAGCGTGCCCCAGACGATGATCGGCAGGCGGTTGAGGGACATGCCGGGCGCGCGCGTTTTGAAGAGCGTCGTGATGAAGTTGATCGAGCCGACGGTCGTCGAGACGGCGAGGATGAGAACCGTGAGCGCGTAAAAATCGATGTTGAGGCCGGGGTTGTAGGCGCGGCTCGCATACGGCACATAGTCGAACCACCCGGCATTCGGCATCGCGCCGAGCGGAAGGCTCGTGTACAGGAAGATGCCGGACACGAGATAGGTCCAATACGAGAGCGCGTTGAGGCGCGGATATGCCATGTCGCGCGCGCCGAGCATGAGCGGCCATATGTAATTGCTAAACCCCGACAGCACCGGCGCGGCGTACAGAAAGATCATCGTGACGCCGTGCATGCTGAACATCTGGTTGTACGTGTCGGCCGACAGCATGTGTTCGCCGCTCACCATGAGCTGCGATCGCATGAGCAGCGCTTCGATGCCCCCAATGACGAGGAAGACGATCGATGTCACCAAATACCGAATGCCGATCGTTTTGTGGTCGACGCTCTGCAACGAACCGCGGAAGCCGGGAGGGGTCGCCCAGATCTTCTCGAGTCGTTCGACGAGCGGTCGTTCGATTGCCGGGGCAGCCATGACGTCTCCGACGATCAGCGAAGGGTCTGCAGGTAGGCGACGACCGCGTTGAGGTCCGCGGGATCGAGAGGCATGGCGGGCATGCGCGCGCCTTCCTTGATTGCCGGCGCGTTGACGATCCAGCCCATGAGGTTCGCCCGCGTGTTCCGCAGGATGCCCGCACCAATCGACGGACGAGACGCGAAGTGCGTGAGGTCCGGGCCTACTCGACCGAGCGCATTCGTGCCTTGAACGGCGTGACAAACACCACAGGTTCGCGAGAAGACGATCTGCCCGGCGTGCGCTTCCGCCGCCATCGGCGCCACGGCCTCGGCACGTCGCTGCGCCGTCCATTGCGCGAAGTGTTCCGGCGACTCCGCGACCACGGGAAGCGTCATCATCGCGTGCTGAAGGCCGCAATATTCGCCGCACGCGCCGCGCGTCGTTCCCGGTTGTTTCGCTTCAACCCACATCTCGTTGATCTGGCCCGGAATGACGTCGGTCTTCCCCGCGATCTGCGGTAACCAGAAGCTGTGAATGACGTCGGCGCTCCGGAGACGCACGCGCACCGGAATTCCGATAGGGAGGTGGATCTCGTTCGCCGTGACGAATCCTTCGTCGGGATGCGCCCGGTCCTGATAACGCAGCTCCCACCACCACTGGTGTCCCGTGACGTCGATCTCGAGCCTCGGCACGCGCGGTGGATGGCTCGCGGCGTTGAGCGTCACCATCGTCCCGCCGAAGGTTACGAGCAGGACGACCAGCGTGGCGGCGATGCCGACGTAGATCCATCGCAGCCCCGAGCGAATCTCTCGCCGCTCGGTGCCAGACTTGCCGGACGACGGCGCATTCTGCTCGCCGCGATGACGCCAGATTCCCCAGACGATTGCCAGGCAAACGAGCACGACGACGGCGCACGCGACGGCAGTCAGCCATTGACCGAGGATTGCTTCGCTCCGTCCCGCGTTGCCGGTCGCATCGAGATATGAGCTCGTTCCGTTGCACCCGGCAAGAACGATCGCGCTCGCAACGACGGCGACTCGCGCTCGCCTAGTGGACATTGTTGCGTCCCTTGAGGGTGCTGCCCGAGGTTGTATCCTGGTCGCCGAGATCGCCTTGTCGCGCGCGATCGGCGAGGGAGCCGCGGAATGCCCCGCCTCTGGACTCGATATAAGCGACGACCTTCCAGATCATCGCCGGAGGGATCGAACGTCCCCAGGCGGGCATTCCTTGCGGGCGTCCTTCGAAAATCGACTTGTAGATGTCGGCCGGCGAGCCGCCGTAGCGCCAATAGGTGTCCGTGAGGTCCGGGCCCATGCCGCCCTTGAGATCGTAGCCATGGCAACCGGCGCAATTCATGTTCACGAACATGTCGTGGCCTTGCTCGATCGCCGCGAGCTGGCCGGCGTACGGACTTTTGATGTCGGCGTCGAGCGTGTTGTTCCCGATGCCGGCGAGATCGCCGATCGCCACGCGCGACAGCACGCCTTCGTCGGGCAGGCCGGTCGAGTCGGTCGCTCCGACGTTGATGCTCGGCCGCTGTTGGACAGCGACGTCGCCCGATGCGCCACCGCGGACGTCCTGCGTGTCGCGGCGGCAGGCGAGCAGAATGAGTGCAACTGCAGTCATCCTGAGGGCCGAAGGCCCGAGGGATCTACTGTGTGTGCGCTGAGACCAGCTCTTGAGCGAGGATGGTAGATCCC
This sequence comes from Gemmatimonadaceae bacterium, assembly GCA_025928335.1. Taxonomy (GTDB): domain Bacteria; phylum Gemmatimonadota; class Gemmatimonadetes; order Gemmatimonadales; family Gemmatimonadaceae; genus JAQBQB01. Next base: position 665 of record JAICJQ010000182.1, on the reverse strand, counting down.
TCGCTCGCTGCGCTCGCTCAGGATGACGGCCGCTCATGGCTTCCCTCCCGGCTTTTGCGGCGCACCGCCCTTGCCGGCGCTCGTCGACCCCGGCGCGGTGGGAATGTTCGAGCCGAGCGTGAAGACGTAGTACGTGCTGCCGCGCGGCGGAAATCCGGGCTGGCTCGACGTCGTCATCGCGCCGCCGCCGACGCCGGTGGCGATCGCGACGTATTGATGGCCGTCGGGCGCTTGATACGTCATCGGGGCGCTGATGATTCCGGAGCCGAGTTTGCGGGACCAGAGCACCTTTCCAGTTCTCGCATCGACGGCGCGGAACCAGCCGTCGACCGTTCCGTAGAACGCGACGTCGCCCGCGGTGACCATCGCGCCGCTGTAGGTGAGGAATGGCTCCGGGATGCCCCACACTTTCTGGCCTTTCGACGCGTCGAAGGCGATGAACTCGCCATAGTTGCCGCCGGGCCCCGCGTGGCGCGTCATCTGCGCGCCCCAATACGGCGTGCCCGCGATATAGCCGGTCTCCCGGCCCTTGTAGTCCATGCAGATGTTCTGTGACGTGACGTAAAACAATCCGGTGCGCGGCGAAAACGCGGACGGCTCGAAATCCTTTACTCCCACGTCGGCGGGACAGATGTCGCGGACCCACCGTCCCGGCGGCACTGTGT
>JAICJQ010000109.1 GCA_025928335.1 Gemmatimonadaceae bacterium | reverse complement strand
GGCCCGCCCCCCCCCCCCCCTTGGGGCTCCGGCCCCACGCGGGGGGGGGTGGCTTCCCCCCCTTTTATTAAATTTTGTGGGTTTCAAACACCTCCGGGGGGTTGGTCCTCCCCCCCCCCCCCCACGCCGGTTCGTGTTCAGGATTGTTAACGGGCGCGGAAGGACTTGTCTTCGAGGACTTCGATCGGCTTGGTGTAGGTCTGGCCGTTCACGACGACCTTCGCCGTGTACGTGCCCGGCGTGATGGCGTTGGCGCCCCCACCGAAGCCACCACCGCCGCCGCGACCGGCCGCGCCGCCACTGCAGCTTTGATCAGGCGGCCCGCCGGCACCGAATCCACGGCCGCCACCACCGCCACCGCCTCCTCCACCTGGTCCGCCTGGTCCGCCTGGTCCGCCTGGTCCGAGCATCGGAGCGACAAGCGTCCACTGGACCTTATGGATGCCGGCGGTCTTTGGTCCGTCGGACGTACAGAGCGTGCGACCCATGGCGTCGACGATCGACACCTTCACGTCGTTGGCCCCGCTCTTCAGGTAATAGCTCACCGCGGTGCCGCGCGGTGCGTTCTGCCCGATGAAGACCTTCTGTCCGCCGATGTGCGGGTTGTTCGTCAGATCGGTGATGTAATTCACCGCCGGACGCGCATTGAAGACCGCGACGTCCTGCGCCTGCACCGTCGGCGTGAACTGCTCGAGGGCCGAGATGTCGTCGCCGATCATGATGCTCCGGCCGTGCGTGGCAACGATCACGTCCGCTTCGCGCGGGTGAATAAAGATGTCGTCCGTGCGCACAGTCGGGTAATCGTTCATGAACTTCTCCCAGTGCTTGCCGCCATTCAGGGAGACGTACAACCCGAACTCCGTGCCGACGAACAGGAGGTCCCTGTTCTTCGGATCTTCGCGGATCACCTGCACGTTGCCGTACGACGGCAGATCGTTCGTGATGCTCTGAAAGGTCTTACCGTAGTCGTGCGTGACGAACACGTACGGATGGAGATCGTCACTGCGATGTCCGTCCACGGACACATAGGCCGTGCCGGCGTCGAAGTGCGACGCATCGATGCGTGAGATCCAGAACAGGTTTGCGTTCGTGTTGCCGGTAAGCGCACCTTGCGGCAGGCCGGGCAGGTTCTTGCCGACTTCGGTGAAGGTGAGACCGCCGTCACGGCTCACCTGCAAGTTGCCGTCGTCGGTTCCCGCCCAGACGACGCCTGGCATGACGGGCGATTCGGACACGGCGATGATCGTACCGTACTGCGACAGACCATCGTTCTTGGAAAGCTGCGCCTTGTCGCCGCCAACACCCATGACCGTCACGTTGCAGCGATCGATCTGCTTCGTGAGATCGGCGCTCTGCACCCACGACGAGCCGCGGTCGTACGACTTGAACAGCCGGTTGCCGCCGAGGTAGACGATATCCGGGTTGTGCGGCGAGAGAATGAACGGCGTGTTCCAGTTGAAGCGGTAGGCTTCCCCGCCGTCGGCATTGATGACCGTTTTCCGACCGCCTCCACGTCCGCCACCGCCCCCACCACCACCGCCACGTCCGCCAGGCGCGCGGCCATCGACACACGCCGCGTTATTCCGGCCACCAGCCGCGCCACCGGCGAGCTGCGCCCCTGGACCCGAGCTCGGACGAATGCTCATCGTCTGACCGGTGTTCAGATCATACCGTTGCGTGTTTCCGTCCTGCGATTCGCAATAAATGATGTTCGGATGGTCGACGTTGACTGCGGTGTAGAAGCCATCGCCGCCGCAGATGCCGAACCAATCCATGTTCGTGATGCCACCGCGGCCACGCTTGGAGCTCGGGCCACCCCAACTGTTGTTGTCCTGGAGACCGGTGTAGACGTTGTACGGGCGCTCGTTGTCTGCCGTGACGACGTACGCCAGACCGGTGGCCATCGTCGCGACGAAGTCCCAGGTCCGGCCCTGGTCCCAACTGATGTCCAAACCGCCGTCGTTGCCGATCATCAGGTGCTTGCTGTTGCGCGGATCGACCCAAATGGCGTGCTGGTCGACGTGCGCCGGCGAGCTGTTGCCGCCAGCATCGTCGAGCGTGGCGAAGGTCTTACCGGCGTCGAGCGACTTCGCGACGGGCAAACCCGCGACGTAGATCGTATTCGGGTTCTGCGGATCGACGCGCAGCTGGCTGAAGTACATCGGCCGCGCATTGCAGTTGCTTTGGAGGGTGAACGAACCGCCGCGATTATCGGAGCGGAACACACCACCGCGCGCCGCGTCGAGCTTCGGCGGCGCCGGCGGAGTCGTGACCGTCGATTCGGCGGGCACACCACCGCGGCCGCCGCGACCACCTCGGCCGCGACCACCGGCATTCGCCGCGCCCTCGGGCGCGGGCGCTCCGTTGTTGCACCAATCGAATCCGCCGCGACCACCGCCTCCGCCTCCCCCTCCCCCTCCGCCCCCGGCGCCCCCGGCCGCGCCGGCGACTGTTTCCGTGGCGTTCGCGTTGGTATTACCGCGAAGATCGGTTCCGCTCTCACCCGCCTCGACCTGCACGTATACGACGCTCGGACTGGACTGGGAGACGGCGAGCGCGATGCGCCCATACGTGCCGGGCGGCAGACCGTTCGTCAACTTCTTCCAGGTCTTGCCGGCGTCTTCCGTCTTCCACACCGCGCTGCCCGGGCCGCCGCCATTGAAGCAGCAACTCGTGCGGCGGCGCTGATAGCTCGCCGCGTATAGCACGTTCGAGTTGGACGGATCGATCGCTATGTCGGTGAACCCCGTGTTCTCATCGATGTACTTGATCTTGTTCCAGGTCTTCCCGCCGTCGGTCGTCTTGAAGACGCCGCGCTCTTCGTTCGGGCCGAAGAGGTGACCGGGCGACGCGACATACACGACTTCGGGATTCTTCGGATCGATCACGATGCGCGCGATCGTCTGCGTTTCCTTGAGGCCGATGTGGGTGAAGGTCTTCCCGCCATCGGTCGTCTTGTAGATGCCGTCGCCGAACGACGCCGTTTGACGGTTGTTCGGCTCGCCCGTGCCGATGTACGCGATGTCCGGGTTCGTCGGATGGATCGCGATGTCACCGATCGACGCGGTGGTGTACGTCTGGAAGACGGGGCGGAAGGACACTCCATTGTCTTCCGACTTGAACACGCCTCCCACGGCGTATCCGATGTAAATGACGTTCGGGTCGCTCAACGACACTTCGATGTCGTCGAGGCGGCCACCCATACTCGCCGGTCCGATCGAACGGAACCGGAAACTCGAGAGCAGCGGGTTGGCCGACAGGTTGAAGGTCGCTTCGCTCCGCTGGCCGCGTCCTTGAGCCGCTAGCGTGACAGGGGCGGCGACGAGTGGAAGCGCGGCGATCGGCGCGAAATGCCGAAACGCGATTCGCATGAGAGCATCATCCTCTTTTAAAGGGCGCCCCAATTATGTCGGCTGATTCGCCAGTTAGCGAGTCATTCGCGCCGGCAAGAAACGTCCAACGTTGCACACCGTGCCCGCGTAAAGCGCGTGCGGCTGGGACCCGTGGAGTGGCACGATGAGCCCGGTGTCGAACGACAGCCATTTCGCCGGCTGATAGGTGGGACCGGCGAGTATCGCGGCCGTTCTGCCGTCGTCGTCGTTGAACCCGAAGCTCTCCAGCGTCCACCCGAGCCTGCCGCGGATTGGGCCGCCGAGCGAAACGGTCCACAGCGACGCGTGCGACGGCCAGCCATGCGGGGCGTCATAGCCGAGGTTGATGTCCATGGCGACATCGCCGAAATCGTGGCTCGAGATGAAGAGCAGCCCACCTTGTCGTTGGCCACTGCCAAAGCCCAGTCGGGGACTGCCGGTGGGAAACGTGATCGACGGCAGGATCGCGAAATCGCCGACGACGGGCGCATCCTCGAGCAGCCGAACCTTGACGCCCAGGAAGAGGTCGCCGGCGCCCGTTCCCCAGTCGTTGTTGACGATCGTCGCTCCGAGCGAGAGCTGCGCGCGGGGAGCGATGCCGAACTTGAAAACAGTCGGTGTCGAAAATGTCGATGAAGACCGATCCAGGTGATCGCGTTCGACGCCCGTCTCGAACTCGAACCATCCGGGCGCGACCGTTCCCGCGTGGGTGGCGACGGTCGGTCGCTCCGGCTGGACGGCGTGCGGGTCTCTCGGTTGCGCGCCCCCGCTGGCCGCCGCGCTAACGATGAGAAGTATCGCGACCGATAACGCAATGCGGTTCACCTCGCCGCCGTGGGTGGACGGCGCCACGGGTTCTCGGCGCTCGTCTCGAAGGCGTCGACGTCCTCGAAATACCGGCGGGCCATCTCCGGCGAGGCGGGATTCGTGTAGACCTCGGCGACCGGATGTTCGATGACGCGCGCGAAGATGTCGGCAACTTCCTCCACGCTCTGCACGTGAGGGCCGGAATACATCGGGGTTTCCGGTGGCGAGCCGAGGGCGTTGCGGCCGAACCAGGTTCCAACAACGCCGGGCATGACCAAGGTCACGTGAATGTCCGGATGGGTGCCCCGAAGCTCCATACGGAGGTTGGCCGTGAGCGAGTTCACGGCGGCTTTCGCGGCGTTGTATGCCGAGCGAAAGGTCGCCAACGGCACGCGGCCAAGGAACGACGAGACGTTGATGACCTGGCCACGGCCACGCTGTTTGAACTGCTCGACTGCGATCTGCATTCCATACAAGACGGACTTGACGTTCACGGCAAAGATCGCGTCGACGTCGTCGTCCGAGAGGTCCTGCACGGACTGCGTGATTCCGCGCCCGGCGTTGTTGATCCAGACGTCGTAGCCGCCGAAGGCGTCGATCGCGGCGCGCGAGAGGCGCTCCATGTCGGATCGACGGGTCACGTCCGTTTCGACGACGAGCGTCCCCGCCGCACCACGTCGCGTGGCCTCGGCGGCCACTGCGTCGAGCTGGTCGCGATGGCGCGCCGCCAGGACAAGTCGATGGCCATCCTGCGCCAGGCGATAGGCAACGCCCTCGCCGATGCCGCTACTCGCGCCCGTAATAACAATCGTCTTGTTCGACATTCCGGTTCACCCATGCGTCGTTGAGCACAAAATAGCGGTATCGACTTTCGATGGCGCGCCTGAGAGTTTTCTTTTGTGGGTCTAGGGTTCGCTTGGTCTCAGGGGAACTGCGCCGAGGGTTTCGTGTTCCATCTAGCAACTCGTAGGTTCATTCCGCTCGTTCTCGCCGTTGCCTCGGTTTCCTTCGCTCACGCGCAAGATCGGTTGCGCACGATGCCCGGGTACGAGCGTTACCAGCGAATGGCCCCGCTCATCTCCACGGCGCTTGGCGGTAGCGGCGGACGAGGCTTCGGACGAGGCTCAACCGTGAGTTGGTCGAGCGACAGCAGAGCCGTGGAGTTCGACAGCGCGGGTAAGCGATATCGGTTCGATGTCGGAACGAAGAAACTCGCGGAAGTGACGTTGAGCAGCTCGTCGGGCCAGGGCGGACGCGGGCGCGGCGGGTTCGGCGCACCGGAGCGCGGACGTCAGTTCGCGTCGGCCGTGGCTCCCGTCGGCAATCACGTCGCGATCTACAGAGATCGCAACGTTTGGATCGGCGACTCGACGGGCGGCGGCGCAATCCAAATCACGAGCGACGGCAGCACGCCATCGCGCGTGAAATATGGAACGGCGAGCTGGGTTTACGGTGAAGAACTGAGCCAGCGGACGGCGATGTGGTGGTCGCCGGACGGCAAGAAGCTCGCTTTCTACCGGTTCGACGAAAGCAAGGTCCCGGACTTCTACCTCACGCCGCGGCTGACACAGCTGCAGGACACGCTCGACATCGAGGCGTATCCAAAATCGGGAGTATCGAATCCGATCGTCGATGTGCTCGTGTACGACCTCGCGTCGAAGAAGACGACGCGGATCGACGTTCGCGACGGCAAGCCGTTCGACAACTCCGCCGTGGGTCACTACGTCTACCACGTGGGCTGGTCGCCGGACGGCAAGGAGCTGACGTTCTTGCGGACCAACAGGCGACAGAACGTGCTGGAGATGGCGGCGTGCAATCCCGACGCCGGGTCGTGCCGCGTGGTTCTGCACGAAGAGTGGCCGACCGGTTGGATCGAGGACGATCCGGCGCCGCCGATGGTCTGGCTCAAGGATAACAATCGGTTCATCTGGGAATCGGAGCGGAGCGGTTTCCGCAACTACTATCTGTACGACTTCAAAGCCGGCCGCCTGCTGAACCCGATCACACAGGGTGCATTCGAAGTCGCGGGTATTCTCCGTCTGGACGAGGGCGCGAACACGCTCTATTACATGGCCCGCGACGGCGAGAATTATCTAAAGCTGCAGCTCCACCGCGTCGGCCTCGATGGCAAGAGCGATCGCCGGCTCACGGATCCCGCATTTCTGCATACGGTCACGCTCTCGCCCGACGCGAAATACTTTGTCGACGTCGCTGAAACCCATGATCAGGCTCCGGTCACGCGGCTCATGGACGCCAACGGCAAGCAGGTGGCCGAGTTGGCGCGGACGAACTTGGCGAGGTTCGACGAGCTCGGTCTCAAAAAAGTCGAGATGTACACGTACACCGCGGCGGACGGAAAGACGTCGCTGCACGGAATGATCCATTACCCGTCCAACTTCGATCCGAACAGCAAGTATCCCGTATTGGTGACGGTGTATGGCGGTCCGGCATCGGCGAGCAACACGGCGACGGAGCGATTCACCGTGCCGACCGCGCTGACGGAGTATGGTTTCATCGTTTTGAATCTCGATTCTCGAGCGACTCCGGGGATGGGGCGCCGGCAGCTGGACGCGCTCTACCTCAAGCTCGGACAACCCGAGATCGACGACATGGCTGAAGGCGTGAAGGCGCTCTGGAGCCGTCCCTACATTGACAAGAATCGCGTTGGGATTTTCGGCACCTCGTACGGCGGCTACACCGCCGTCATGGAGCTCTTGCGGCATCCTGACGTCTTCGCGGTCGCGTCCTCCGCGTCACCGCCGACGGATTGGCGGAATTACGACACGATCTACACCGAGCGATACATGTGGATTCCGCAGGAGAACAAGGAAGGCTACGACAAGGGCTCGGCGATGACGTACGTCGATGACCTGCGCGGCCGGCTGATGCTCTACTATGGAACGGCCGACAACAACGTCCATCCATCGAACGCGATGCAACTGATTCAGGCGCTGCAGCGCGCGGGCAAGAGCTTCGACCTTCAGGTTGGGCCTGATCAGGGACACTCGGCGCTCAATCAGCAGCGCATGATGGAATTCTTCATCGAGCATCTGGTGATTGCCGGAAGCTCGTCGAAGGCGAACTGAGCTCGACGAATGTTCTCGGGACAACAGATCGCCGAGCTCCTCGAATCTCTCGGTGTCACCCACGTCGTGACGGTGCCGGACAGCACCATCGGTCAATGGCAGGAGGCGATCGAACGGCGACGAGCCACGCAGCTCGTGCGAGTGTGCCGCGAGGGGGAAGCGTGGCAGGTTGCCGCCGGGCTATACATGGGCGGGAAACGGCCGCTCGTCATGATTCAATGCACAGGCCTTTTCGAATCGGGCGACGCGATACGCAACGCGGTCCACGACTGGAAGCTGCCGCTGTTCGCGATCATCGGATATCGGAGTTACCTGAACCAAGACACCCTTCCCGGCGATACCTGCTTGGTGTTCACTGAACCGACGCTCGACGCATGGAAGATCGATTATCGGTTGATCACGTCAGCCGATCAGCTTCCGACGATCGCGGAGCACTTCACCGCCTCGCGCGACCGGTGCGCGGCCGGCGCCATTCTCATCGCCGAAGGGAAAGCCTGAGATGATGTCGGCAAAGGAGGCGTTGGCGGTCGTTCATCAGCTGCGCGGCGACGAGGACATCGTGATCACGACGATGACGCCGGCGCGTGACTGGATGACGATGCCGCAACATCCGCGTGACCTCGTGATGGTGCCGTCGGCGATGAGTCATGCGACATCGATGGGCCTCGGTCTCGCGTTGGCGCAGCCGGACCGACGAGTGATCGTGTGCAATGGCGACGGCTCGATGGTCATGAATCTCGGCTCGCTCGTCTCGATCGCCGAGGCGCGCACGTCGAACCTCACGGTGCTGGTCTTCGACAACGGCACATACGAGGTCACCGGATCGCAGCGGGTACCCGGCGCGGGGACTGCGAACTTCGTCCAGTTCGCGGACGGCGCGGGGTTTGCCGCCACATTTCAGTTCTCTGATATCGATACATGGCGCCGCGGCGCACGCAACGCCCTGTTCGCGCCAGGCCCGACGTTCATCTGGCTGCGTGTCGAATCGGTCGCCGGAATGCCGGGACCGAAGTCGCCGGGCCCGGCGGGAGCTCGCGCCACGGCATTCATGGCCGCGCTCGGCGCCAAGTAAGGCCGTCGCTGTCGGCGAATTCGCGTCCGCGAAGAATCGGTGTGTGAAGCGCCGCGAAGAACTTTGGCGCGACGACATTGAAATAGAACAACGAACCCGCACGTCCGTCGTGTACGACCGCGCCTTCCGGGATGGCCCGCGATTCCATATTGCTCCCGGTGAGCGGGACGACCGCGGCGAGCGTCGCCGACGTCGCCGATGGCATGGCGGCCGTCTCTCGAAGAATTCGCGCGAACGTCGTCCCGGCGTCGGCCTGGCCGCCCAACAATGCCAGATCGATCTCGGCGTCGACGATCCCATCCGCGCGGAATCCCGGGTCGACGGTCTGCGAACTGACCAAGCTTCGCAGGAACAGCGCGGCGACCGCGAGCAAGACCATACAGAGCGCAGCCTGACCGACGACAAGGGTGCCGCGCCGTCTGACTCGCGGCGCGAAGCGCCGGGGCGAGACCAAAGACAATCGTCGTCAACAGGCACAGCGCCGAGGTAAACGCCACGACGCGAGCATCCGGCCGCAGGAAGGAATTATCCAGCCCCGCCTCGGGAGGCAGCAGCGCGGGAAGCGTCCGAGTTATCGCGCGCGCCACGATGAACCCCGCACAGCCTCCGATCGCCGCAATCATCAGACTTTCGGTAAGAAGTTGACGGACCAGTCGAATGCGGTTCGCGCCGATGGCCAACCGCACGCCGAACTCGGTGCGCCGCGTCGCGGCGCGGCCCAGTAGCTTGTTGGCATCACTGCGACCGGCGGGGCGCAGCTGCATCGCGATCGTTGCTGTCGAAGGCACGCCCGAGCGCCATCGCTACGCCGAGGCCGCGGAAGAAATCCTGGGTAACGTACGACGCGCGGATGCGTTCGGCGTCGGCGTTGACCGCCGGGCGGAACGACATCGTCTGATAGCGCTCGCCAACGATGGCGTCGAATGACTGGGCGTGGTCGCGCAGCCACCAGAGCTGATCCCACTGAAACGGGCGGTGATGGTTCTGGTAGACGCGAACGAGTCCGTCGGCGTTCGCGCCGGGAATCGGCCGGAGGAGCCGCGCGTTCACGACCGAGAAGATTGTGGCATTCGCGGCGATGCCAAGCGCGATCGAGATGGTCGCGACGATCGTAAATGCCGGGCTGCGACGCAGTCCGTGCGCGGCGTAGCGAATGTCCTGAAAAACCGTCTCGAGAACGGCCACGCGATGCTGCCGCGTGAAGTGCCGGTGATCGAGGCGCTGGACGACGTCTCGTACTCGGGACACATCGCCGAAGCGACGAGCCGCCTCGGCACGCGCGGCGTCGCGAGGCATACCGCGCACGACGAGCTCTTCGACGGTCGACCCGATGTGGTCGCGGAGCTCATCTTCGAGATCCGCCGCGGGACTCGGGCGGAGGAAGCGAAGGCACCGTCGCCAGGCAGCCTCGCGCGTTTCGGCACCGTGCTCGTTGCGTCGCATCTTTGCCTCAGGCCCGTCGTGGTTCGGCGTGCAGCACCTTGCCGACGGCGTCGACAAGACGGTCCCAACTCTCGGTGCGAGCGCGAAGCATTTTGCGGCCGAGCGGAGTGAGGCGGTAATACTTCGCGCGCCGATTGTTCTCGCTCACGCCCCACTCGGCCGCGATCCATTCGCGCTGCTCCATGCGGTGAAGCGCGGGGTAAAGGGCGCCCTCCTCGATTTCGATGCCGCCGGCCGTCGCTTCGCGAACGAAGCGGGTGATCCCGTAGCCGTTCATCGGCCCTTGGGACAGCGTCTTGAGAATGAGCACGTTGAGCGTGCCCTGGATGAGATCGACGTCTTTGTCGGCCGCCACGACGACTCCCGTAGTACGATGAGGGAAGAACGTTTCCTCCCTAGTACGGTTAGGGCAACGATCGGGTTTCAGCGTCAGCGACGAGATGTTGGGGCCGTCTACGCTTCGACGCTCAGAATCCCAATGGCGCCCTTCTGGCCGTGGCCGAAGCCGTGGTTCACGAAGGGAAACTCGCCAGGTATATCGCAGACGAGCTCGTACACCATGCCGCCGCCCGGCGGAACGCTGAACGTCTGCACACCGATGAGTGGGCTCGCCGGCGGCGCGCCGACGTACACGCGATCGAATTGTTCGCCGACGACGTGAAAGTTGCAGGGATGCGACGGGCCGGCGCTTACGACCCAGAAGCGGACACGGTCGCCGACTTTGACCCGGATCGGTTCCTTTATGTATTGGCTCGGCCGGCCGTTGAACGCGACGAAGTCGGGGAGCGTGTTCAGCATCTTCTGATAATCCGAAGCACGGACGCCGCCCGCGGCATCGGCGAGATAGTACTCGTTTTGGACGAGAACGAACTCCTTCGCCGCGGGGAGCGGCTCACGCGGCGACACAACGATTGCGCCGAACATCCCGGAGCCGATGTGCATGAGGACCGGAGCGGTTCCGCAGTGATACATGTACGCGCCAGCATACTTCGGCTTGAAAGTGAAGCTCACGGACTGGCCTCTCGGGACAGATCGGAAGGCCTGCTTGGGGTCGATCTGCGCGGCGTGAAAGTCCATCGAGTGCGGAATGTCGGCGTCATTGGTGAGCGTGAACTCGACGGTATCGCCGACGCGACAGTGCACGATCGGACCGGGAATGTCTCCCTCGAACGTCCAACCGGCGATCACGGTGTCGTCCGAGATGCGAACCGGCGCCTCGCGGGCATGCCAGCTCAGTTGCACGCGACCGGTCGTCGAGGCGGGCGGAAGCGTCGGGTCCCAGCGCTGGAATGCGACGCTTTGGCCTCCCTGCGTCGACCCAGTAGGAGACGATCCGGCGCGGTGCTCTCCCTTGAGGACGGACGAATCCAGCCGGCTGTCGGAATTATGAGGCTGTCGCGCTTCCCCACGAGTGCCCGACACAACGGTTTTTGTCGCGGAATCCGAGCGCCGCTGGCCACCGGGCGAGCAGGCCACCAGCGCCGCACCGGCCGCGGGGATCGCTAACGAGAGCGCCGACGCCCGGGCGAGAAATGTCCGCCGATCGGTCGGATCGGCCTCGCCGAGGATTTCGGTTACGTCGTCGCTCACGGCTGCGCTACTCGCTCGCTTCCTCTGCCGAGTCGCCGTGTTTCACGATATCCCCCGGCTTGAAGAGGATGCCCTTGAGCGTCTCACGCCACTTGGGCTTCTGGCGAAGGAGAAACTCGAGGTCCATCCCGAAGTGCTTCATCTCCTCGTGCTGCGCGTTGCGCATGATGGCGACCGCGTCCTTGTTCTTCTCCAGCGCGAGGCGCTGCTCGTACCAGCCGATCGCCTCGGCTTCCTCGGTCAGGGATGCGATCATGCGGGCGAACGTACGACTCGCCTCCGGAAGTTCTTCCGGAGGCTCATGGTATTGGTCGAAACCCACGAATCATTCCTCGCGAAGTGCCACGTTCGGATCGAGTGCAGCCGCGCGTCTGGCGGGCACAAAGCAGGCCAGGCTGGCGATGACGACGAACAGGCCTGCGACCGAGGCATAGGTGATGGGATCCGTCGGCTTGATCGACACGAGCATGTCGGCTTTCTGCATGACGCCGGTCAAAGCCGATGCCGCGAACAAGCCGGCAACGATGCCGATAGCGCTGAGGATCAATCCCTGGCCGATCATGAGGCGGAAAATGCTGTCGCCCGTCGCACCGAAGGCCATACGGACGCCGATCTCGGCCGTCCGTTGGCGGACCGTGGTCGAAAGAACGCCGTAGAGACCGACCGCCGCGAGAACCGCGGCGACGACCGCAAAGATGGCGATCAGGACGAGCGAGAAGCGCGTCGGCGCCATGGCGCGATCGACGTAGTCGCTCAACGGCTTCATCTCACCGATCGGCACGAGTGGATCGACCTCGGCGACGGCTCGTCGTACGTCGGCGGTGAGATGATTGGGGTCGCCATTCGCGCGGACCGCCCAGCGACTGACGAAGAATCCGAACGATCCGTCAGGCACGAACGCGCCCTCCCGTCCGGGCGCCGTGAGCGTCAAGTGACGGACGTGATCGACGACGCCGACCACTTGATACATCTGCGCTTCAGGGGTCGTGATGCGACAGAACATCTGCTTGCCAATGATCGACTGAGGGCTCTGACCCGGAAACGCTTTCGCGGCGAGATCCTTGTCGATGATGAGCGCGTGTGAGCCCGTGTCGTTCTCGGCGGGGCTGAAATTCCGACCAGCGACGAACTTCACGTGCATCGCGTCGAAGAAATTCGGGCGCACTGAGTGGAGCGTCGCCTGCTGGAAGAGCGAGGGATCGGTCTGCGCCGCAACGGGCCCCCAGCGCATGTTCTGATCTTGACCGTCGAGCGGCAGCGGCGTGGCGCCGGTGACCGCGATGACACCCGGAATGGCGGCGAGGCGCCGCTCCAGGTTGTCGTTGAACGCTCGCGTCTCACCGGGCGTCCGAAGACGTGGGTTGAACGCGGTCAGGGTGAGAACGCCCTTCGGATCAAAACCTGGATCAACATTCTCGAGCGCGACGAAGCTGCGGACCATGAGCCCCGATCCGATGAGCAGCACGAACGAAAGCGTGACCTCGGCGACCACCACGCCCTGACGCAGGAATTTGCCGGAGTGGAGACTCGGCGTGCGCCCGCCGGAGCGCAGGGTTTGCGACAGATTCGGCCGAGATGCGCGAAGCGCGGGAAGGACTCCGAAGATGAGCGATGAAACGGCGGCCAGCGCCACGGTGAACGCCAACACGACTCCGTCGATCGAGACGTCCTCCACGCGCGGGAAACTCGGCGGGGCAATTCTGACCAGCAGGCCGATGCCGAGGTTGGCCAACGCCAGTCCAATGAGCGCGCCCGCGCCGGCGAGCACGAGGCTCTCGGCGAGCATCTGGCGAACCAGGGTGCCCCGACTTCCGCCGAGCGCCGAGCGCACCGCGAGCTCACGTTCGCGTGAAGCGGCGCGAACGAGCAGCAGATTCGCGACGTTGGCGCAGGCGATGAGCAGCACGAACATCACGGCACCCATCAGGGCGAGAATCGCCGGGCGAACTTCCTTGACGATGTCCTTCGACATGGGCTCGACACGAACGCCGAGGTTCGCCGCCTTCTTGATCGGGACGAGGTCGCGGAGGTACGCGGCGAGCTTGTCGCCCTGCGCCTGAGCCGTGGCGAAATCCGCGCCGGGCTTGAGCCTGCCGACGAGGCGCAGGAACACATTGAGGCGGGACGACGTGCTCCAGTCGATTCGAAAGACCTGGTAGATGTCGGGTTGCTCGGAGATCCCGGTTCCAGAAGGGAATACGAGACGCAAGTCGGGCGATGCGACGCCGACGATCGTCATCGGGTTGCCGTTCACCTGAATGGTCTTGCCGATGACGGAGGAATCGCCACCGAATTTGCGTTGCCAGAACGCGTGGCTGAGGATCGTCATCGCCGGGAGCTGCGGTGGTCGCGGCGCATTCGGATTCGGAGGGCCCGCCGGCCGCGGAGGCGGAGTGCCGTCGGACTCAACGAAGTTGCGACCGAAGACGATCTTGGTGCCGAGGGTGGTGAAGAAGTTCGAGGTCACGCCGGCGCCGACGATCTGCTCGGGCTTGCCGTCTTCGCCGACGAAAGGAATGCGGCCGGAATTGATTCCGGCGATGCTCTCGAACGCGGTGAGCTGTTGCTTGACATCGGGGAGATCGCCGCCAGGCCACGGGAAGTTGAACACCCGTCGCGCGCGCAGGTCGTTGTGGATCGTGGCGAGGCGGTCCGGTTGTACGTAGGGGAGCGGCCGGAGGATCAGCGCGTTGACGACGCTGAAGATCGCGGTGCTTGCGCCGATGCCGAGGGCGATGGTGAGGACGGCGGTGATCGTGAACGCTGGGTGTTTCCGGAGCGTTCGGACGGCGAAGCCAAGGTCTTTGGAGATCATCGTGGGGAGACGGGCTCGTGTGGGGCGACGGGCGACGGGCGACGGGCGACGGGGCTGCAGCGCAGGGGATGTTCCCGGACGGGGTCGCGTCAAGTCAACGCGTAACAAAGCGTTACGCTTTTGTTCGGAGAGTGCATCCGGCCGAAGGTGGGACGCGTTGTCCGGATTCGGACAGCCGAGGCACTGCGAGATCGCGATTTCAGGGGCTGGTGCGTAGAAAGAGCGGCGACGGTCACTTACCGTTCAATCACGCGGTCGAGCCAGCACGGCCCACCCCGCCCTCCCCTGCCCCAACACTCAGTACAAGGAGATAGGATGTCGCGTTCGAAACGGTCGATGCGCCGCCAAGATGTGGTCGCATTGGCGTTCGTCGCCGCTTGTGTCGCCGCCCAGACGCTGGGCGCGCAGGCGACCCAGAAAGTCGATCAGGAATACACGGCGCAGATCAAAAAGTATTTGTCGGATCCGCGCATCTCGACGGAGCTCGTGGATCACTTGCCGGCGTCGGCGACTGTTCCGACTCCGCTCAAATTCCTCGGTCACATCGTCGGCGCACCTGGCGTGCTCGATCACGCCGCGGACATCCATCGCTACTTGCAAGCGGTGGCCAAAGCCGCGCCGAAGCGCGCCAAGTACTGGACAATCGGCAAGACCGAAGAAGGACGCGACATGGTGATGCTGGCGATCGCCGACGAGGCGACGCTGGCGAACCTCGACAAGTACAAGGGCTACCTGCACCAGCTCACCGATCCGCGAAAAACGACCGAGGCGCAGGCGCGCCAGCTGATCAAGACGGCGAAGCCGATCTACTGGATCACGAGCGGCATGCACTCGCCCGAGTCGGGCGGTCCGGAAATGCTGATGGAGCTGGCGTACCGATTGGTAGTCGAAGAGACGCCGCTGATTCAGAACGTCCGCAACAACGTAATCACCTTTATCACGCCGGTGATCGAAGTCGACGGCCGCGAGAAGTTCGTGGACAATCACAACTTCAACGAGCAGTGGGCGAAGGACCATCCAAACCCGAACGCGCAGCAGGGCCAGGCGGCCGGACGTGGCGGCGGACCGCTGCCGCTCATGTACTGGGGCAAGTACGTGCAGCACGACAACAACCGCGACGGGATGGGCCAGTTCCTCGACCTCACGAAGAACACGACGAAGGCCTTCCTCGAGTGGACGCCGACGATCCTGCACGATCTGCACGAAGCGCAGACGTATCTGTATGCGTCGACCGGTACGGGTCCGTACAACGACGCGCTCGATCCGATCGTCGTCGACGGGTGGTGGATGCTGGCGAAGAACGACGTGGTGGAGAGGACGAAGCGCGGCGGCCCGGGCGTGTGGACCTCCGCGTCCTCCGACGGCTGGGTGCCGAACCCCCCGATCGTTCTCGCGCACACGCACCACGACATCGGCCTCTTCTCTGAAGTGCAGTCGTACCGGTGCGACAATGACGGCGTG
>JAICJQ010000033.1 GCA_025928335.1 Gemmatimonadaceae bacterium | reverse complement strand
TTGAGGAAGCGGTTCATCGCCTCCTCTTCCGTGTCCGGCATCTCGTCGGCGACGAAGCGTTCGATCAGCGAGCGATCGCCTTCGGGGTCCATCGGCGCGTCGAGTCGGACGTCCGACGTATTGAGCGCGGCCAATGATTGCACCACGTCCACGGAGAGTCCGGTGAGCTGCGAGAGCTCCTCGGGGCTCGGCTCGCGGTTGAGCTTCTGGCGAAGGATCTCCGACGCCTTGATGATGCGCGACAGGTCGGCCGTACGGTTGAGAGGAACCCGGACGGTCCGGCCCTGGCGGGCGAGCGCGGAGAGAATGGCCTGACGGATCCACCACACCGCGTAGGAAATGAATTTGACGCCCTGATCGGGGTCGAATTTCCGCGCGGCGGTGAGCAGGCCGACGTTCCCCTCGCCGATAAGGTCGATGAGGGGGAGACCACGGTTTTGGTATTTCTTTGCGACGGAAATGACGAAGCGAAGATTTCGCTTCACCAGTTCCTGGAGCGCATCCTGATCACCAGCGCGAATTTTACGGGCGAGGTCGATCTCCTCCGTTCCTTTGAGGAGCGGATAGGTCGACACCTCGTACAAGTATTGGTCGAGAATGTCGCGTTCAGGTTCGTTCGGAGCGATCCCAGCGGGGGCCGCGCGGCGGCGACGACGCTTGAGTTCGGTCATGGTGCGTTTGTGTCCTCTCGCGCGTTCGAGCGCGTTGGAGTCTGGATCTATGGATGGTGGCCACCACGAGTACCGCATTGCTACGGTCTTCAGGGCTACACCTGCGCGGCTTTCTTCGTTTACAGCGAGTACGAGACGAACACAAACAATGCTGTGAAACGCCGCATCGCCTGTCGTTGATTTGAATCACGCTTGAATCACGAAGGCGCTGCAAAATACCGGCCTTCCAGATTTTCGCCAGTCCCATTTCGTTGACACCCCGTATACCCTCGGCTATACTTCGTGGTTCCTGTCCGGCCGCTCGGGCGAGCTCGACGTGACCGCACGGGACGAGGGGGCGTAGCTCAGTTGGGAGAGCGCTTGAATGGCATTCAAGAGGTCAGGGGTTCGATTCCCCTCGCCTCCATGAGGTGACACGTCGGGCGCGGCAGATCGGTCCGCTGGACGCCTCGTTGAGAGAATGCTCGGAAGGGTGCCGCGGCTGACGTCACGAAAGTTGTTGGTTCAGTGGCGAGTCGGCTTCCGGGTGTGGTACGCGGGAATAGCTCAGTTGGTAGAGCACAACCTTGCCAAGGTTGGGGTCGCGGGTTCGAGTCCCGTTTCCCGCTCTGGACTCTGGGATAGGCTTTGGGCAAGGGCGAGAGGGACTTTGGTCCCATTCGTCACTTGCCCTCTCCTTTCCCGGTGATCGTGAAACTGATGAAAGAGTGCCGGGCGGTTAGCTCAGTTGGTTAGAGCGCCACGTTGACATCGTGGAGGTCACAAGTTCGAGTCTTGTACCGCCCATGAAAGCAGATCCTGGGGGCTCGGTCCTAGATCCTAGATTGAACCCCGCGGTCTTATTTAGGATCTAGGACCTACGATCTACGACCTTCGTAGGTTGACCGAGGTTCGCAAGCCGAATACGGTTGTAGGTCCATGTACTTCGTATGAATTCGATTGTCGTTGCGCCCATAGCTCAATTGGATAGAGCATCTGACTACGGATCAGAAGGTTGGAGGTTCGAGTCCTTCTGGGCGCGTTGAAACGTAGATTTGGCGGGGCGTAGCTTAGCCCGGTAGAGCGCCTGCTTCGGGAGCAGGAGGTCGCTGGTTCAAATCCAGTCGCCCCGACCATTGTGTTGTTAAAGTGGCGGTATCGCTTCGGCGATATCGCCACTTTGCGCTTACAACTGCCTCGGCGTGCCGCGAACGGTAGACTCGCTGCCGCGAATGGCTGCCCGATTGCGCGACCTCGGCGACCAACGTTAGCGTGGCGCCGATGAGGCCACCCCGACTTCGGCCCTGGATGCTCGTCTCCGCCGCCTGGATCATTCCTGCGGTCCTCGGCGCGATCGACGCGGCCGGTCAACGCCACGTATGGGGCGGACGCTTCGATCTGCGCGCGGTGCTTTTCTCGAGCCTCGACTGGCTCCTCTACGGTGCCTTCGTGCCAGTCATCTTCCGCATCGCGCATCGATGGCCGATCGCCCGACCGCATATTCGAAGTAGGCTCGCCCTCCACGTCGTCGCGTCGTTGCTGTTCTGCGTCGCCCGGGCAAGCGCCGGCACGCTCATCAAACTGTTGTTGCAGCCCGACTCCTTCACTCAGGGCGTCGGGAAGTTCTACGCCAGCTGGGTGCTCACGACCCTGCCGTTCGGGGCCGCTGTGTACCTCGCCGTCGTCGGCATCGAACACGCGATTGCCTACTTCGCGCAAGTGAATCGCCTCTCCGAGCAACTGTCGAGCGCGAAGCTTACTGCGCTACAAGCCCAACTCAACCCTCACTTCCTGTTCAACAGCTTGAACACGGTCGCCGTCCTCGTCCGAGACGGCGATGCAAACCGCGCGACTCGGGTCATCGAGCAGCTGAGCGACGTGTTGCGCAGTACCCTCGGCAGACCGCGCGGGAACGAGGTGTCGCTCGACGACGAGCTGGAGCTAGTGCGCCAGTATCTCGCCGTCGAGCAGGCACGCTTCTCCGACCGCCTGCGCACCGAGATCAACATCGATCCGGCATTGCTCTCGGCTGCGGTGCCAAGCTTCGCGGTCCAGCATCTGGTCGAGAACGCGGTTCGACACGGGATCGCGAATCGATCTGACGCCGGACGCATTCTGATTCGTGCGACGCGAAATGGTCCGATGCTGGAGATCCTCGTTGAAGACGATGGCGCCGGTGTCGCGACGGAATCGTGAAGCTCGACGGCCACGGGATCCAGAACACGCTTGTCGCGTCGGAGTTCGCGCTCGCGCTGGTACTTCTCATCGGAACCGGCTTGATGATTCGCAGCCTCATCGCGCTGCAGCGCGTCGACCCTGGTTTCGATCCGCGCGGCGTGGTCGCGATGACGGTATCGACGACGGGAACGCCCGCCGCCGACTCGAGCCGCCACACGCAGTTCTACATCGACGCGCTCGCGCGAGTGAAGAACGTCCCCGGCGTCGCGTCGGCGAGCTACATCAATCATCTGCCGATCGCCGGCGACCAGTGGGGTTTTCCATTCCGCGTGGAAGGACGTCCGATTCCGCGTCCGGGCGAGTCGCCGACCGCGACGTATCGCGTGGTCTTCCCGAGATACTTTGCGACGATGCGACTGCCCATTCTCAGCGGCCGAGACATCGCCGAGAGCGACCGACTCGGCGCGCCTCCGGTCGTTGTGATCAACGAGTTCATGGCCAAGACGCATTGGCCGAACGAGAATCCGATCGGCAAACGAATCGCGATCGGCGATTCGACGTGGACGACCGTCGTCGGCATCGCGAAGAACGCGGTGCGCGGCAGCTGGTCCGCTCCGCCGGAAGAGGAGATGTACCTCTCGTTTTTCCAACAGCCGCGATACTTGAAGGGCGGCTACATGACGCTCGTCGTCCGCAGGGAGTGCTCCCAGTCTTGCGACGCGGCGACCCTCGCAACGACAGTGCGAGGAGCGGTACGTTCGGTCGAGCACAATGCGCCCATCTCCGCGGTGCAGACGATGACCGCGGTCGTCTCGGACGCGACGGCTGATCAACGGTTCTATCTCGTCGTCCTTGCATCGTTCTCGGCCATCGCGATCGTGCTCGCCGCGGTCGGGATCTACGGCGTGGTGAGCTACGCCGTTGCGCGCCGCACGCACGAGATCGGGATTCGTATTGCCCTCGGTGCGGAGTCCGTATCTCTCGTCATCAGCGTTGTTCGACAGGCAATGATCGTGGCCTGTATGGGTGCGGGAGCCGGTCTGCTGATGGCGTTCGCGCTCACGCGTCTGATGCGCGGCGTTCTCTTCGGAGTCTCGCCCACCGATGTGACGACCTTTGTCGGCGTGACGGCAGCGCTGCTCGCCGTGGCGCTGAGCGCCAGCCTTGTGCCGGCACGCCGAGCGACCCGGATAGATCCGCTGAGGGCGTTGCGCGCGAATTGACGCTGGGGTGAGAAAATCTGAATGACGACAGGACGGACTCGACCACCAGCAAGGCACGCACAGTGCATCGTCTCCCAAGCTCAACAGACGTACGACTCAACTGGGGGACGGCAGCATGCAACGTCAGTATTTTGTCGCCATCGCGCTGATCGCAGCAGCGAGCGCGGCCAATGCGCAGGGACGCGGCCGCGGGCGCGGTCACGATCAACAGCCTACCGATCCTCGCCGCGAGGTTCCACAGACCGAACAACAGCGCCGGATCAACGAAGAACAGCAGCGGCAGCGAGACTATCAGGCTCGGCTCGAGGCGCAGATCCGCGCGGCGCAGGCTCAGCAGGCACAGCTCCAAGCACAGCATCACGCCGCCGAGATCGCGCAGCACGAGAGATACGTCGAGGCGCTCCGTCGCCAGCAGGAGCAAGCGCGCGCCCAGCGAGACATTTCGCGCGACGCGTACATCACGGCGCCGATGACCTATCGCTACCGTCTGAACGGCACCTACCGTGAAACGAACCAGTACGGCGCCGACGTCTTGCGGCAGGCGGTGAACAACGGGTACGCAGAAGGCTATCAGCAGGGTCAGGCCGATCGCTCGGACGGCATGCGTTCCGATTACCGCCGGTCGTTCGCATACCAGGACGCGAACTACGGCTACACCGGGATGTACATCCCACAGACCGACTACAACTATTACTTCCGCCAGGGCTTCCAGCGCGGTTACCAGGACGGCTACGCCAACGCGAGCCGCTACGGCCACTATTCCAATGGCACGGGGTCGATTCTGGGCAATATCTTGAACAGCATTCTCGGTCTGACGACGATTCGTTAATCGAGAACTCTGAACGCGGCGAAGCCCCCGGCGACCAGCGCCGGGGGCTTCGTCGTTCAATAGTGCGGTGCGTCGTGAATCAGCGCGGCGCCATTACCGCAACGTCACCGGGTTCGACGCGAACGACGCGGAGCACCGCGATCTTCTTTTGTCCGCCGGCGTCGAGCACGACGCGGAAGTCGCCCGTCTGTACGGCGTCGACGTTCCCGCGACCGAACCCGCCACCACCGCCACGCCCACCACGTCCACCGCCGCGGCCGGTTGCGAGCTCGCGCGCCTGCGCCGTGGGACTGCCCGAGCTATCCGGTGGCGTGTTCGTCTCCGCGGGGCGGGGATTGTAACCGGGCGGGAAACCAGGAACGTTTACTGGTTGTTGCGGGCCACCGCGTCCGCCAAACGCTGGATTGCCACCCCCTCCCCCACCTCCGCCGCCACGACCGCCGCGTCCACCGGCGGCGCCGCCCTCACCGGCGATGGCCTGCTCGGTGAGCGGAATCAGGTTCCACGACACGCGATTCATCCCCGCGGTGTTCGTTCCGGTCAGACGGGCGATGGTGTCGCCGGCCGCGTCGACAATCGAGACACGAACCTGTCCGGCGACAGGCACGGAAAGCCGGTATTCGATTTCCGCACCGCTCGGTCCACCGTCTCCCTTCCATGGACGCTGCGCACGCGGCTCTGAACCGGCGAGCATCTGTCCGTACTCGAACGCCGGCGCCGGTGTGAACAGGTAAACCTGGCTGGCGAGGGTGCTGGCCGTCATCTGCTGGAGCGGCGCGACGTCGAGGATCTGCACGGCGCGCCCATGCGTCGCCGCGATGAGCTCATGATCGCGCGGGTGAATCTTGAGATCGTACACGGGAACCGTCGGCAGGTTGGCTTGAAGCGGGAACCAGGTCTGCCCCTTGTTCAGCGATCCGAAAACGCCGGTCTCGGTGCCCACGTACAGAAGGTTCGGATTGACCGGGTCTTCACGAATCACGTACACGCTGCCCGGGCGATCGGTCGGCAGGTTCGACGTCAGCGGGCGGAAGGTCTTTCCGAAATCGTTCGAGACGAACAGGTATGGCTTGAAGTCGTTGCGCCGATGATTGTCGAGCGCAACGTACACCGTGTTCGTGTCGAAGTGGCTCGGCTCGACGCTCGAAATGTGCGTCATCGAAGGCACGCCGGCGTAGCGGTCGCTCAAGTCGATCCACTTGCCGCCGTCGTTCGGCGTGACCCAGACCTTGCCGTCGTCGGTGCCGACGAAGAGCAGGCCGGCGCGCACCGGCGATTCCGTCATCACCGTGATCGTCGCGTTCTCCTCGGCGCCGGTGGCGTCGCGGGTGATGCCGCCGGAGGCGTCTGTCGCCGCATTGCCCTCCGCGTCGAAGCCGCTCGATACGCGCAGCCAGGTCGGATCGTGCGCGGTGAGGTCCGGTGAGATCGCGATCGGATCGCGGCCCTTTCGCACCGACTTGAAGACTTTTTCCGCGCCGCTGTAGAAGACGTTGGGATCGTGCGCGGAAACGAAGAAGGGCGTGTTCCAGTTCCAACGGAGCGCGACGTTGGGATCAGCCATCTCGCGCTTCATGCGCGCCCGGATGTCGGCGATCTGGCGCTCCTGGTCGGGGGTGAGCGCGCCACCTCCGGTTTTTATTTGCGCGATCTGCGCACCGTAGGTCGCGATGTTCACCGTGCGCGGCTTGATGTTCGCCACCTCGCCGGTACCGAGGTTGCGCCGCGTGATGTTGCCGCCCTGCGACTCATAGTAGACGATGTTCGGATCGAGCGGGTCCTGCGCCGTGTAGAGGCCGTCGGCCGCGTTGACGGCGAACCAGTCCGTCATCTGGAGCTGGCCGTTGCGACGACGGCTCCAGCCGCACGAGCTGCCGTTGTCCTGCAATCCGCCGCAGACGCGATAGGGAACCTGATAGTCGTAGCTCACGACGTAGAACTGCCCCATCGCCATGTTGTTGATCGAATCGTACGTGCCGCCGCGATCCCACGTTTGGAAAATTCCCGCGTCGCCGCCGATGATGTAGTGCTCGGGGTCGTTCGGGTCGATCCACATCGCGTGGTAATCCTCGTGGTTGCCGAACATGCCGGTGCGCCACGAGTAGCCGCCGTCATCGGAGAACTGGAAATCGACGGCCATGCGGTAAATGCGATTGGGATTCTTTGGGTCGACGCGGATCTGCGAGAAGTAGAATGGCCGGTTATCGATCGTGCTTTGCCATTTCCATGTCTTCCCGGCGTCGGTCGAGCGATACAGGCCACTCAGCAACCGTTGCGGCTTCGCTCCACGAATGGAATCGGCTTCGACCATCACGTAGACGATCTTCGGATCGCTGTGCGCGATCTGAATGTTCATGCGACCCTTGGGCGTGTCGGGAAAGCCGCCGCCCTTGATCTCCTTCCACGAGTGGCCTCCGTCGGTCGTCTTCCAGAGCGCTGAGCCGGGGCCGCCGCTCTTCAGGAAGTACGGGCCGCGCGATCGCTCCCACGACGCGGCGTACAGCGTATTCGGGTCACGCGGATCCATCGCGATGTCGATGAAGCCGGCATTCTCGCTGATGAACTTCGAGAGCTCCCACGTCTTTCCGCCGTCCGTCGTCTTGTACAGCCCACGCTCGGCGTTCGGCCCCCACGTGGCGCCGACGGCGGCGACGTAGACGATGTTCGGATTTGTCGGGTGGACGATGATGCGGCCGACATGCTGCGTCTTCTCGAGACCGACCGACTGCCAGGTGAGTCCGCCGTCAGTCGATTTGTAGACGCCCCAACCCGGGGCGACGCTGTTCCGGGCGTTGTCTTCCCCCGTCCCGACGTAGAGGATCTTCGGGTCGCTGGGCGCGATCGCAATGTCGCCGATCGAAGAGATCGGCGCATGATCCCACAGCGGGATCCAAGTGGTTCCGGCGTTGATGGTCTTCCACACGCCGCCGGTCGCACCGGTGACGTAGAAGGTTTTGGGGTTGCGCGGATCGCCTTCGACGTCGGTGATACGACCGGCCATGTTTACCGGCCCGATCGAACGCCAACGCATCGAGGCGAGTGTCGCGGAATCCGGGGTTTGCGCGGCGAGGGATCCGGCCGCGGCGAGCGCCAGGAGCAGTCGAGACTGAATTGTCATAATGGGCGAGACAGAGTGGGCGAGCCAACGCCTTTCCCATGTAACGTGCTCGACTGCCGTCGTGTTGTCTATTTCGCGGGCGCTATTGGCTTCGCAATGCCTCCGTCGGCGCGATCCGGCTGGCGCGCAGCGCCGGCAGCAGACTTCCAAGGGCGCCGACAGCGAGCAACGCTGCGACGGTTCCACCAAGTGCGACCGGATCCGTCGGCGATACGCCGTGCAAAAGCGACCTCAAGACTCGGGCGCCGAGATACGCTCCGCCCAACCCGACCACGAGGCCCGTCAGGATCAGCCGAACCCCCTGCCCCATGATCATCCGCACAACCGTCGCGCGGTCGGCGCCGAGTGCCGACCGTACTCCGATCTCGAACGTTCGCGTCGTGACGGAATAGGAGATGACGCCGTAAAGCCCGAGCGCCGCGAGCAAAATCGCGATCGTTCCAAACAGGGCGAGAACCCAGGCGAGAATGCGGCCGAGCATCACGTCGCCGGTGCGCTCGATCATGCTCGACATCGTGCGGACGTCGAACACGGGTAGTGTCGGCGCGACAGAGTTCACCGCGCGCCGGAGCACGGGAACCAGCGCCTGTGGATCGGTTCGGCTTCGGACCACCAATTGGATCTCGCCAAGGCTGAACGCGAGCTGGGCGATCGGCACGGCTAGCTCGATACGCTGCGGATTCTTGTCGACGTCGAGACCCGAGTGGAGCACGTTGCCGTACACGCCGACGATGGTCCGCCAGGTCGGCGACTTGCCGCCCTCCCAAGTGAACAGCATTCGCTTTCCGATCGCGCTGCCGCCGGGGAAGAGTTTGTCGGCCAGCGCGCGATTCACGACGACGACCGGTACCGCGCTTCTCGTGTCCTCCGGCCCAATGGCGCGCCCGGAAAGCACCGGGATCCCCATGGTCCCGAGATAGTCGGGACCGACCATGATCGTCCCGACGTTGATCGTCTTCGGAGGATCGCCGCCTTCGACCTCGATGTTGTTGAAGTTGTTGGTGCCGCTCATCGGCGCAAAATCCACGAAGCTCGCCTGGTCGATGCCTGGGATCGAGCGAATTTCGGAGAGCAGTCGCTGTTCAAAGAGGCGCGCTGCCGTGGTGTCGCGGTAAGGACCGTCGAGTGGAACGCGGGCGGTCAGGAGATGCTGCGGCCGGAACCCGGGATTCGTGTCGAGGAGCCGGGCGAGTCCTCGTACAGCGAGGCCTGTCGACGCGAGAAGAATCACGGCCAGCGCGACTTCGAGAATCACCAATGCGCCGCGGCGATCGCGCTGCCGGCGGCCACCGCGCGAAGCTCGAACGCCCATCATCGACGTGAGGTCCGTCGCCGTGGCCTTGATCGCCGGCAAAACGCTGAACGCAATCCCCGTCAGCATTGTGACGATGAGCGCGAACACGAGCACGCGCCAATCGAGGGAGAAGTTCCGCGGCAGCTCGGCGTCGGCGGGAATCGCCGCCGGAAGCGCGCGGACCGCGAGTGCGGCGATACCGACGCCCCCCGCCCCGCCAAGGAGCGCGAGGACCAGGCCCTCGGTAAGCAGCTGGCGAACGACACGGGATCTGCCGGCGCCGAGCGCGACCCGCACCGCAATCTCGCGCTCGCGTTCCGTCGCGCGGGAGAGGAGAAGATTTGCCACATTGACGCAGGCGATCAGAAGAACGAGACCGACGGCGGCGGACAACAGATAGAGCGCTTTCGTCAGGTCGTTCCCCACCAACGCGTTTCGAAATAGCCGTACCTTGGCCGAGAGGTCTTTGTTGTCGACCGGGTACTCAGCCTGAAGCGCGCGCGATAGGTCGTCGAGGTCGCGTTGTGCCGCGTCCACGGTGACGCCTGGACGCATCCGCGCGAGGACGGCCAGGCCGCCGTTGCTCCGCGGCCAAGTGGTCGGCGACGCGCGAAGCGCCATGTACGCCGAAACGTCGCTGGCTGGAAACGCGAACTCCGGTCGCATGACGCCGATCACGGTCGCCGGCCGGCCGTTCATCTCGATGGTTCTCCCGATGACGGACTTGTCCGCGGCGAAGCGCGTCTGCCAGAGGCCATAGCTGAGCATGACGACACGCGGACCATCGGGTGCGGCGTTCTCGTCGGCGATCAGGCGGCCGATCAATGGCTTGACGTCGAGCACTGAAAGAGGCTCGGCGTCGCCGCCACCACCTGAACGCGGTCGGGCGAGCGGCCCTCGGCGAGCGTCATGCTGATGCGCTGGTACCAAGCGCCGTCAGAAAAAGAGTGGCTTCGTTTGGTCCAGTCGTTCGCGTTGGGGAGTGAGACCGACCAATCGTCGCCGCGATTCGCGTACGCGCCGTTGAGCGTTACGAGTTGATGCTCGCCTCGGTACAGCGGCCGCAGCAGCATCGTATCGACCGCTGAGAAAATCGCCGCGGTCATTCCGATCCCGACGGCAAGGGTGGCGACGATAAGAGCGGACAACAGGGGCGAACGGCGGATCTGCCGTATCGCGAACCGTACGTCCTGAGCCATCGTACCCATCAACCCTCCCGCTCGAGGTCGGCCGGCGCGCCGACCTTCATTTGATAGTTCGCGCGATCAAATGGTTGGGCAAAGGACCATTTCGCCACTTGGGGTCTGACCCCAATAGGACCGAAAAAGCGCTGAAGTGCGCTAGACCCCGAATTTCACTAGCGTAGCACGGTGATCGGATCGACGCGTGTGGCGCGCCGGACGGGGACGAGAAGGGCGACGGCGGCGCAGAGCAGGAGGACCGCCAGTGCGGCGCCAATGGCGATCGGGTCGAACTGCGGAACTCCGAAGAGTTGAGACCGGAGGAACCGCGCCGCTCCGACGACGCCTCCGGCGCCGATAACCAGACCGGCCACCATCCAGACGCCTCCCTGGCCGAGCACCAGTCGCGCGATCGCGGCCCGCGGCGAGCCGAGGGCGACGCGAACGCCGAACTCTCGCTCGCGCGCCGCGGCCATGTTCGCAAACATGGCGTAGACACCCACGGAGACGAGCAGCAGCGCCAATCCACCGAATGACGTGATGAGCACGACGGGCAGACGTCGCATGACGAAGCCGTCACCGATCACGTCGTCCACGGTCGACACCTTGTAAATCGGGATCATCGGATCGACGGCGGCGATGGCGCGGCGAATGGCGCTGGTGAGCGCGATCGGATTGCCCGGGGTTCGAATGGCGAGAACGTTTCCGAACGACGATTGGCGGAACGGGAGATACATCGTCGGCTCGGGGGCGAGGCGTGTTGGATCGTTGCGCACGTTTCCGACGATTCCGATGACGGTGATCCAGGGCGCTGTCGGGTTCGGCGGCCCGATGTGGATGTGGGCGCCGACCGCGTTTCCCTTCGGCCAGTAACGGCGAGCCATTGCTTCGTTGATCACGATCACAGGCGGCGCGTCCGGCCCATCAGTCGTGTTGAACACTCGGCCTTGCCTCACCGGAATGCGCAAAGTTCGGAAGTAGTCCTCCGATCCGGCGCCGGTCGAGATGAAGGGTACAGGCTCATTTGGCGCCCACGGCGCATCCTGGATGAACAGGCCGTTGCTGCTGCTCATCGTCGTCGGCACTTGCGACACGACGGCCGCATCGGTGACGCCGGGGAGAGCGCGAACCTTCTGGAGCACGTCGTCGAACAGGCGATTGCGTGCCGCGAGCGTGCCGTACTTGCCGCCCTGCGGCTGCAGCGTAAGCGTCAACAGTCCGTTCGGCTCGAAGCCGATCGGGGCGCTCGTCATCGCCCACAGGCTGCGGAGGAGGAGGCCGGCACCAGCGAGCAGGCTGACGCAGAGCGCCATCTGTCCGGCGACGAGCACGCCTCGCATTCGCCGCGATCGCACGCTCTCGCTCGTGCCACGCGTTTCATCGCGCAGTGTCCGTTGCGGATCGGAGCGGCCAACGGAGATTGCGGGGCCCGCGCCAAACGCCAGCCCGGTCGCGAGGGTCAACGCAAAGGTGACGAGAATCGCGCCGGTGTCGAGCGTCAGCGTGGCATACGATGGGATGGCGGCAATGGTGAGCCCGCGAAGGAGAGCCAGCGCGCCGATCGCCATCGCGAGGCCGGCGGCGCCGCCGGCGATCGCCAGCATCACACTTTCCGTGAGCAGTTGTCGCAGAAGCCGCCCACGCCCGGCGCCGAGCGCGACGCGCACGGCGAATTCCTTCCGTCGGGAAATCGTTCTCGAAAGCATGGCGCCGGCGAGGTTGGCGCACGTGATCAGCAGCACCAGCGCCGCGCTCGCGAGAAGGGCGAGGAGCGGCGTTCGCGTATCGCCGACCATCGCATCGCGCAGCGATACAACCGACAATCCGATGCCAAGGTTGTCCTTCGCGTACAGCCGCTCCAATTCGGCTCCGATGCCGTTCAACTCGCGATTCGCCGCCTCCTCGGTGACACCCGGTTTGAGCCGGCCGACAAATCCGAAGTTGTGTGAGCCTCGGACGGTGATCGGGTTGGTCATGAACAGCTTGATGCCGAGGGGCTGGAAGAAGTCGGCCGTGCCCTCGGGCGGAACGAAGCCGCGTGGCAACACTCCGACGATCGTGCGCGGAATTCCATTGAGCCGGATGGTGGTGCCGACAGCCGACGGATTGCCGGCGAAGAGCCGCTGCCAAGCATCGTGCGAGACCATGACAACGGTGGTCGTGTCGTGCAGCGCATCCTCATCGCGGAAGCCGCCGCCGCGCGCCGGTGTGACACCGAGTGTGCGGAAGAGCTGCGGCTCGATGAACATCGACTTGATCATCTGTGGCGTATCGCCGTTCAGATAGACGCCGTCGCGCGGCGACAGAAACGCGCCGAGACTGCTGAATGAATGCTGTCGTTCGCGAATGTCGCTGACTGTGCCGGCGCTCAGAGAGCCATGCGGTTGGGTTCCGTCGCGGAAGGGCGAGTAGATCCGCATGAGCTGGCGCGGTTGCGCGTAGGGCAGCGCGTCGAGAAGCACCGACTTGAAGACGCCGAACACCGCGGCGTTGGCTCCGATCCCCAATGCCAGCGTGACGACGGCGAGCAACGAAAACAGTGGTGCGCGCGCCGCCGAGCGCACGGCGAATTTGATGTCCTGCCGGAGATCGTCGAACCAGTCGCGGCGGGCTTCAGCCTTTCGATCTTCGGCGAGCATTCGCGCGCAGGCGTCGCGCACGGCGGCGACGTCGCCGAACCGCTCGAGTGCGGCGCGCCGCGCCGCTTCCGCCGACATGCCGCTGGCCACGTACGAGCGAATGCGCTCCTCGACGTGAAAGCGCAGCTCGTCGTCCACCTCGGTTTCAGGTTTTGGTGTAACGAAGCGGTAGTCGCGATCCGAATGGCGGTCGCTCATAGTTTCCTCGACTCATTTCGCCCAGCTGGGGGCGGACCTGGTATTGATCGCCTGGTTGACGGCATCAGCGAAGCGGCGCCACCCCGACGTTTGTTCTCGGTACTGTCGCCGCCCCTCGGCGGTGAGGTGGTAGTACTTGGCGCGGCGGTTGTTCTCGGTGACGCCCCACTGCGCTTTGATCCATCCTTTGCGCGTCATCCGGTAGAGCGCGGGGTAGAGGGAGCCCTCCTCGACGCGGAGCACGTCGTCGGTCGCCGACTCGATCCAGCTGGCGATCCCGTACCCGTGCATCGGGCCCCAGGAGAGGGTTTTGAGAACCAGCAATTCGACGGTGCCTTGAAGGAGGCCCGATTCCTTTTCGAACATAGGCTCGTGTGGGTTGACGTGGGTGAGACAACGGAACCGCCGAATTGGTTTACTAGGCCGCTCTAGGGGAGAATGTCGAGCGTCCCTTAGACGCGCCAGGGGTAGGTGAACGGCGGCGGATGGTTCAGCTACAGGATGAACTGCTTTGAAAAGGGGCTGCGGCGCGAGTCTGTGTCGCCGCAGCCCCACTAAAGGCAGTTCATCCTGTATTTCTTCCGTTCAATCCCGTCGCAGTGTCCCGTATCCATTTCCACCAACCCGATCCGGTCCCGGACGCGAACGTCGTCGCGAAACTCAAGGGGCCCGCTACGCGCCTTACGGCCGCCTATTGCCAGGACGCGTCTCGGATCCCGCCTGCACGGGCGCGGGCGAGTCACCGGCGACGCCGTCGCGGAGAATTCGTTGTCGCGTGAGGTACGGTTCGCCGTCGGCTATCCACGGAGCAGCGGGCTCGCCCTTGAGATAGTGGCCGAACCACTCGAGCTGCCGGTGCAAATAATCCATCTGCGACTCGGGACGCGCCACGTTGTGGTTCTCGCCCTCGTATACGAGATAGACCACCTGCTTGCCGAGCCGGCGGCCGAAGTTGTAGAGCTCCTCGCTCTGAAAGTGGTTGACGTTGCCGTCGGCATCGCCCTCCTCGAGCAACAGCGGCGTGCGCAGCGAATCGACCGCGAAGACCGTCGAGTTGCGGATGTACGCCTGGGGATCCTCCCAGAGCGGCACCTGCATGCGCTCCTGGCTCGTCTCGTAGTGACCCGTCTCGGGAAGCCCGCTGTTGCCCGACGTGTAGCCGTACATGCTGATGAGATTCGTCAGCGGCGCGCCGGCGATCGTCGCGGCGAAGATGCCCGGATTGTGGACGGCATAGAACGCCGACTGATAGCCGCCCCACGAGTGGCCCATGTTGCCGACGTGCTTGGTGTCGATGTCGGCAACGCGATGTTCGACTTCGTGAACCGCCGACGTGACGCAATCGAGGCCCGAGTAACCCGGGTTGCGCGCCTGGAAGACGATGTCGGGTCGCAACACGAAGTAGCCGTTCTGGCTAAAGACCGCGGTGTTATAAGGATTGCGGTCGTTCGGCGTTACGTATTGGTGAAAGCCCTGCGACAATTTCTCGTAGTAGTACACGACCATCGGATACTTCTTGCCCGGTTCGTAGTTCGCGGGATAGGTCAACATCATCTGGAGCTTGTCGCCGTGCTTGTTGACGTAATCCATCAGAACTTGCTTACCCCAGGCGTAGTCGCCCTGGAACGCGTTGGTGTGCGAGACTTGTTTCGCGTCGGCGAGCGTCGGCCCGGCGGCAAATACGTTCGGCGATTCCTCGAAGCTCTGGCTCGTGTAGGTGAATACATCCGCCGACTTCGCCTGGCGCAGGCCGCCGATCATCTTGTCGGTCCAGAGCAAGCGGGTCACCGGTTGGCCAAGGGTGAGACGCGCGTAGCCGCTCTTCTTGTTGTAGTCGCCCGTCGCCGACAAGATGAGCGGCTTGGCGCTGTCGATCGTGCGGCCTTCCCCATCGAGCTGGCAGGGCGTCGCACGATTTGCGGCAGCCGCTGCGCCGCGACCACCACCGCCACCACCAAAGCCACCGCCCTCCGATGCACACCGATACACCGTCGAATCCTCAGATCCGCGAGTCAGGCGCGCCGGATTCGACCCATCGACATTCACCTGCCACAAATCGAATCGATCGTAGAGGATGACCGCCTTCTCACCCGTCGTGAATCCGGCCACACCGTACGCGCGGCGCTCGGGGACCGGGTGATCGTCTTCCATATTCACGAAGACGCTCTTGATCTTTCCGGTGAGGTTCGAGCGCGTGCCTGTAGTGAAATCGAGAGACATCCACTGGCCGTTCTGCTGATAGAGCGCGTACCTCCCGCTCGGGCTGAGCGATGCGCCGTACAACGACTTCGTGAGAATCTTGTCGCGCTTCCCGGTCGCCACGTCGACGCGGTACACGTCGCGATACTGGCGTCCGGACATGAAGTCCGAGGCGTACGGCCCTTCATCCGTCGCCAGCGCGACCGTTCCATTCTCCGACAACTGCACGTTCTCGAGCGGATCGTCGGTGAGACGAACGATGGTCGGCGCTCCGATGTGCCAGGCGACGAGCGTCGACCGCTGGCGATCCTGCGCGGCGTTCACTTCCTGCTGGTGGTATTCGCGCACGTCCTTCCAATGCCAGACCTGCACGCGCGCCGGCGTTGGTTCGCCGGGAACGCGCATCCGCGCGGTCTTCAGTTCGCGCGGCGCGATGCCGAAGAAGATCGTCGATCCGTCCTCCGACCACTGAATCGGGCGGTATGCCGCGACGCGCTGGTTCGCGGGGAAGGACTTATCCATGCCGAACTCATAGCTCGACTTTGTCGGATTGCTCGACAAGCCGCGCCACGTGATGACGGTGTAGCTGGTATCCGAGTACGCGCTGTCGGCGCGGCTACGCATTGCGGCGAGGTCGTCGCTGTGCCCACGCCACACCAGTCCCGAATACAGCTTGTCTCCGGCGTCGAGCGACTTCACGACCCCGGTCTTTGCATTGAGCAGCTGAATCCCATTGCCCGTCTTGCCGTCGACGTCGATGACCATGGCGAGCATCGCACCGTCATCGCTCCACTGCGCCTCGGCGACGTTGCCGAACGTGAGCTCGGTGCCGGCTTCCAGGTCGCGAACGATGATGTCGGACGTTCGACGACCCGGCGCGAAATAGCGCCGCAGCGCGACGTGCGAGCCGTCGTTGCTCAGGCCGAACGACATGACATCGTCAAACACGGCGGTCGTGCCGGATGCGAGATTCACGATCGCGGCCTTGTTGCGATTGGCACCCGCGCCACCACCGCCGCCCCGCCCGCCCCGGCCGCCGCGCCCACCGCCGCCGGTGTCCGGCCCGATCGTGTAGACCAGCCAGTGGCTATTGCGGGTGAACTGTGGGTTGCTCCCCGAACGCACGCTCCGTTCGTCGTTGCCGTCGAGCGCCCGATAGCGCAGTTCGGTACTGCCGTTTCCGCGGCGAAAGTCATAGGCGATCCATTTGCCGTCGGGAGAGAGGGCGTTCCCGCCAAGAGTCTCCCACTTCGCGTAATCGGCGTTGGTCAGTGTCGGCTTCGCCGCGGTACTCGAAACGGTTGGGGCGACGCCCGCCTGACCGGGGGAGTGCTGGGCCTCGGCGATCAGAAATGGCGTGGCCACAAGCGAAAGACCGGCGCGGAAGGAGCGCTGCATAACGACCTCGAAAAAGTTGGAACCGGGAGCTTGAACTGATCTTACGGCGCGTATCGACGATTCTCAACGCAGGCGCAAAGAAAACAGCCCGCGGCAGTTAGCCGCGGGCTGCGCTCCAAGTGCGCCGAACGTTACGCGTTCTTGTCGATGCAGCCGGTGAACTGCTGATTCACGCGCTCGACGTCAGGTACGGGGAACGCGACATCCGTCCCGTACGTGCCCCCCTTGTAGTGCGAGCCGGCCGGGTACGTCTTGTTTGGATCGCGACCGTACTGACGAACGAGGCGACGCAGATCGCTCAACCGCTGGCCGCGGCCGAACTGCCACAGGGCCTTCTCGCGGAAGAACAGGCTGGTCGCCGCGTCCTTCGTTGCCGGCGTTGCGAGCGCCGACATCGCGCCGGGAACGAACTTGCCGATCGCCGGCCGCTGCGAGCGGAGGTCATTCAGGACTTGCATCATCCCCGCGATGTCGTTCGCATTGAGCTTTGCCTCGGCCTCGATCAAACGCGCGTCGATTCCGGAGACCATGGCGATCGGATCATCACGGTTCTTGTAGACCTGCTGGATGAACAAGGGAGTCTGACCGGCATCCTCGGCGGGAAGTTTTGCGTCGGTGCCTTTGAGAATCGGTACACGCGGGTCGTTCAAGGACGCGAACGGGATGACGTTCAACGTCTGGAACGTCTTGCCGCCATAGACGACGATGCTGTCCGTGACCGACATGCGGGCCACGGAGTTGTTGAGCGTCCAGATTCCGAGGTCGTCGGAGTTGCTCGACGCCTGCGTCACGAACAAGTACTGGTACGTCGTCGGCACGGCCGAGCTGGGAACGAGCGCCGCCGCAGCCGCGTACTGACCCTTGTCGACCAGGATGCGAGCTTTGACGATCAACGAGGCCTGACGAACCGGCACGCTCGCCGTGTCCGTGGCGGTTCCGAGAACGGCGAGGGCGCTGTCGATGTGCGATAGCGCGATGTCATACACCTGGCTGTTCGTCTTCGGCGTGAACGCGGGATCGTTGTAGTTCACGACGCCGGCCGTGTTGAAGCCGAGCGGAATGCCATTGCAGAAGTTCTCGGCGAGCGTCATCTCGATGAACGAGAGCGCCATGTACAGCTCGCCGATGTTGTAGGTCTTCGCCGGCTCGAACTGCTGCTCGGCGACGATGGCGTCGCGGATGAAACCGCGCGCCTGCGTGGTGCGGGCGTAGTTGCTGACCTGCGTGTCCGGACTCATCGTCCGCTGGTCGACGTCGTTTTGCGAATTCTGGAAATCCGAGTTCATGAACTCGTCGGACAAAAGTCCCGACGCTTCCCAGATCGACGAGCCGCCGAAGCCCGCCGGAACAGGATCGGCGACGACGTATTTGAGCTTGCCCATGGCGCCGACCTTGAGAGCGGCCGCCGCCGCGGGCGAGCCGACGGCGCTCTGATCGACGGTTCCTGGATTTTGCGGCTGAAGGAGCTCGTTGTTCACGTTGCAGGCGGTGACGGTGGACAGCACCGTCGCCGCGGCAACCATTCCAACAACCCCTCGCGCGCTGTGCATCTGCTTCATCATGTATGCGTCCTCGGGGGGATTAGTACTTGAGGTTGAGGCGGAGCGTGAAGTACATCGGCGCTCCGGTGGTCTGGAATTCGTTCTGCAATTCGCTCTGCGACGAGCCGTAGTTCGCTTCCGGATCCACGCCCGTCCAGTTCGTCCACGTGTGGATGTTTCGCATACCGAAGACGAGCGTCGATCCGTTCGATGCGCGCAAGCGGCTGGTGACGGCGTTTGGAATCTGCGCCGTCGCCGAGAATTCGCGGAACTTCCAGAACTGGTTGCTCACGAAATAACCGGCCGACGTCTTGTAGCTCGTGCTGTTGAGCGTCGTGCCGTAGGTCTTGGCGATCGCCGCCGCCTGACGATCCAGCGACACCGTCGGATCCTGCGTGTCGCGGCAAGCGAACGGGCCCGTGTTGCACTGGAAATTGTTCGCGCCGTCGAGCTGGCTCGCTCCACCCTTGTAGTCGAACATCGCCTGGATGCGGAGGCGGCGATTGAACAGGTCGAAACCGTTGACGACCGAGATGATGTCGCGCGGCACGCGATAGCCGTACGACACGAAGTTGGAGTCGACGTGCACTTCGCTCACCTGCAGCACTCCGTCGCCGTTGTCGTCGTGGTATGTGTATGGGCGATACCACTGCTCGAAGATCGGCCGGCCGGCGATTTCACGCACGACGCCCGCCGTGCTGCCGCTGTTGGCCGCCAGGCATATGACGCTCGTGCCATCGGGCATGACGCACGTGCTCGACGCCTGACCGAGGCTCACGACCTTGTTGCTGAAGTGCGACGCGCTGACGAGGACATCCCACGCGAAGTTGCGACGGTCGAGCAGTTGCGCATTCGCCTGGACTTCATGCCCCCAACCCTGGGTCGAGCCACCGTTGAGCAGCGGCGAAAGCTGCGCGGCGACGGACGACGGCGCGAGGCTGACCGTGACGAGCGCGTCGCTCGTCCTCTTGTCCCAGAAGGTGTACTCGAGGTGCACCTTGTTGTTGAGTAGCTGGGCATCGAAGCCCGACTCGATCTCGGTCGATCGTTCCGGCTTGAGATTGGCGTTGCCCGGCTGGCTGGCCGTGAGCCCGGGGATATCGACTTCATTGCCATTCTGCCGGTTGGTCAGCGCGACGGTTGCCGGGCTGTACGTGATGAGGGCCGCGGTAGCGCCCGGCTGCACGCCGCTCGCGCCGTACGCCGAGCGGAGACGGAAGGAGCTGAGCCAGCTCGTTTGCGGGAAGAACGATTCGTCCGACATCAGCCAGGAGAGGCTGACCTTCGGATAGACGACCTTCTGGAAGTTCGTACCGAAGGCGCTGTTCTGGTCGGTTCGGAGCGCGCCCGTTAGGAAGAGCCGATCGCGAAAGCCGGCCTGCTCCTGCACGTACACGCCGAGCGTCTTCACGGCGTTCGGCTGCTGTTGCGACGCGCCGCGCGTTGCGGCGGCCGCAACGGTCGTCGCGCCCGGCGGCAGCGTTGTGCCGTTCGTGCTGGCGAAATCGCTCTCGAGGTTCGTGTAGTCGGCGCCGAGGCTCGTTTTCACGTTCAGCCACGTGCGCGCGTTCCACGTCGAGTTGCTGGCGAGCTTCGCCGAGAAGTTGCGGTTCTTGCTCTGGTTGTCCGTAACGCGACCCTGCTTGGCCGTCGCGTTCTGCGGAGGACACTCGGTGAGCCGGCAGAGCTGAAAGAAGTCGATCGCCGAAAGGTCGACGCCGACCGTGGCTTCGTTGTTCATCCAGGCGAATGGACGCCAGTTGCCCGTCGCGCTGCCGGTGAAGCGCTGCACGTCGGAGTTCTGCGTGACCTGCATGATGTCACCGGGCGCAAACTGCAGGGCATCGTGGAGATAGACGCCATCGGCCTGGAATGGATCCTTATCGAGACCGCAGGGCTTCACTCCACCAGGGCAACCCTTATAGCCGTAGTTCTGCATACCGACGTAGTAAAGCGCGATGATAAGATCGCTCTCCGGCGGAATGCGGTTGTCGAGCTTCGAGAATCCGCTCGTAATGTTGAGGTCGAACTTGGGGCTGAGCGATGCCGACAGGTTCCCGCGGAACGACGCACGCTGCTGCGCCGATGGGTGATACCACTCGTCGCGCACGGGGATGTGGGTAGAATCGAAGCGGGCGAGCTCCCAGTTCTCCATCTGAATCGGACCGATCTCGTTATCGAGGTCGCCGCTCGCGAAGAAGCGAACCAGATCGTTACCACCGCTGACGTTGCCCCCGAACAGGCTGCCGTGACCGAGGTGGACGAATGTGTTGTCCGGATCCTTCATCCAGTTATAGTGCGCGACGCTGTCCGACTTACAGACGCCGGCGAAGGCGGCCGTCGTCATGGTGCCGAGCTGGCAACGCGTCACGACGCCGGTCTTCGTGTCCTTCCCGAAGTTGGCGTACTGGTCCGGATACGGAACGCGATCGTCGACGGTGCGGCCTTCGGCCGACCAATTCCAACGCGTCGTCCCAGCGCGTCCCTTCTTCGTCGTGATAACGACAACGCCATTCGCCGCGTTCGTTCCGTAGAGCGTGGCGGCCGAGGGGCCCTTCACGATCTCAATGTCCTCGATCTCCTCTGGGTTGAGTGAGTTGAGGAGCGAGAAGCTCACGTCGGTACCGGAGTTGAGCGAACCAGCCGAGTAGCGGACACCGTCCACGTACCAGATCGGCGCGTTGCTCAAACTGATCGACGACACGCCGCGAACGCGAATGGTTGGGGCGCCGCCGAGCTCCGTGCCCGGCAGCAGCGTGACGCCAGGTGACTTGCCGATCATGAGGTCCGACAAATTGTGCGTCGGTACGGTTTCCACGCGATTTCCGACGTTGCCGAGCGTCGAGATGGCGTTGCCCAACTCGACCTTCCGCTGCTGGCCGGTGGCCGTCGTAACGACTTCCTCGAGCTGGGCGACGGCGATCGCCATGTTGAAATCGGCGGCCGTGCTTTGGCCGGCCGTGACTGTAACCGTTTGCTTTACGGATTGATAGCCGACACGAAGCACCTGCAGTTGTACGGTCCCGGCGGGGACGTTGCGCAGAGTGAACTTGCCGTCTTCACCGGTGGTGGTGGCGAGTGTTGTCTGAATGCCCAGCACTCGCGCTTCGGCGAGTGGCTGACCTGTGGCCTGCGACGTCACTTTGCCGGTGATCGTTCCGCCCTGGGCGGACAATCGGCCGGCGCCGGCGATTAGAGCTGTCGCGGCGACGAACGCCGCGAAGGACTTCCGTCCAAAATCCATAACAATTCCTCCAACGAGGTCGATCGGCGGGGAGCTACGGACGAAAATGCAAATACAGGCTCGGGTTATCCCCGTGCCTCGAGCACAAACGGTTTTCGGACGACGAGTGGGGCCGCGGGTGGGCGGCAGTTCGAAATTCACGTGGATGTGGTGGGTGCGGGAGGCTATCGACCCGCCCAGCCATCGTCAAGAACCGCCGGGCTGACAGTTTCGGTCACATTCGAGAGGCTGCCGGGCCAATTCCTTCTCGCTCCCGAACGAAACGCAAACAGCCCGCGGCATCGCCGCGGGCTGTTTGGCGTCATAAGACTCGACAGGACTACGCTTTTCGATCGAGGCAGCTGCTGAAGAGCGGATTGACCTGCTCCTGGCTCGGTACCGGAAAATTGACGTCGGGACCGTAGCTGCCACCTTTGAAGTAGTTGCCTGTCGGGAAGACGTTGTCCTGTGTGCGCCCATACTGCCGAATGAGCCGGCGCAGATCGGGCAGACGCTGGCCGCGCCCAAAAGTCCAGAAAGCCTTTTCACGGAAGAGCAGCGAAGTCGCGGCATCGTTCGTCGCGGGGGTCGGCAACGGAGCCATCGCCGGAATCGTCGTCACGCCGATCGTGGGCTGCGCCGCGCGCAACGCGTTGAGGATCGTCATCATCCCCGGGATGTCGCCCCCCTGAAGCTTCGCTTCGGCTTCATAGAGTCGTGCGTCGACACCAGAAGCGAGCACGAGCGGATCGAACTGACCCTTGTACAAACCGCCGAGATAGAACGGGCGTGTCACACCGTCTTCAGGTGGAACCTTCGGCGACACGGAGTCACCGTTGATGACCGGGACGCGCGGATCCTTCGACGAGACGAACGGCAACGCGTTCTTGATCACGCTGACGGCGCCGTTGATGATGTCGAAGCTGTCGGCGACGCCGATGCGCGCGGTTGAATTGTTCAGGCCCCACATTCCGTTCGTTCCCGCCGACGCCGAGAAGGTCATGTCGTACGCAAAACTCGTCGGAACGCCGGCGACGACCGCGGCGGCTGCGCCGGCGTTCGCCTTGTCCTTGTCGATCAGCACATGCGCCTTCCAGATGCGCGCCGCCCGATCGATGAACGTCGCTCCCGCCTTGTCAGCGGTTGTCTTGCCCGCGGCGATTGCCTTGGCGGTGTAGACGAGCGCCGTATCGAGATGGTTCGACGCGCTGTCGTAAACCTGGAGCACGGTGACAGGGGCGCCGTTCACCTGAACACCGTTGTCCATGTGCCCGAGTGGAATGCCATTACAATAGTTGTCGGCGAGCGTCATCTCGAAGAACGCGAGCTCCATGTACAGCTCGCCGATCAGCGCGGTGCTATCCGGATTGAAGGCGATCATCGCGTTAATTGCATCGCGCACGAAACCGCGTGACTGCGTCACCGGGCCGTAGTTCCACGAGATCGCGGCGTCGGTGAGGCGCTGATCGGCGTTGATGCGATCGACCGAAAAGTCCGCGTTCTTGTATTCGTCGGCGAGCGTGCCGGCGTACTCCCAAATCGACTCGCCGGCCTGCACCTGCTTGTAGCGTCCAATCGCGCCGGCGCGCAGCGCCAACGCGGCCGTCGGGTTTCCAACCGCCGTCGGGTCGACCAACCCGGGCACCTGCGGCTGGAGGAGCTGGTCCTTCACGTGCTGGCAACCAACGATCGTGAAGGCGGTGGCCGCGAGCACCACGAACCCGAGTCGAGCGCGATCTGCAATGATCTTCATGAGTATCGTCCTCGGCTGGGGTCAGTACTTGAGATTCAGACGCATGGTGAAATACGTCGGCGGCGGGAACGTATTGAAGTCGTTGGTGACCTCGTTGCCGGTGACGCCGTAGTTCTGCTCGGGATCGACGCCGGTGAAGCTCGACCAGGTGTGAATATTCCGAGCGCCGAACACGATCGTGGAACCGCCCTGCGACCGCAGATATCGGTTCGCAACCTGCGGCAGGAGGAGTGAAGCGGACAGTTCGCGGAACTTCCAGAATTGCGCGGGGACGAAGTACCCGAGACGCGTCGTGTATGTCGTACCGTTCACACGCGTTCCGTTGTTCACGGCGACGGCGCGGGCCTGCATCCATAGTGGCGCAGTCGGGTCCTGGTTATCGCGGCACGCCTTCGGGGCGGACGAGCACTGGAAGTAGTTGCCCTCGAGCGTGTTTCCACCGGCGCGGTAATCGAAGAGCGCCGAGAGGTGCAGCCGACGCTGGAACAGATCAACGCCGTTCTGGATCGAGACGAGATCCTTCGCGAAGCCGACGGCGATCGGGCTGAGGGCGGTATCGACGGTCACCTCGTTGACCTGGATGATGCCGTCGCCGTTTTTGTCGGCGTACGTGTAGCCGCGGTACCACTGCATGAACAGTGGTTGGCCCTTGTGCTGCTGCGTCGTGGTGCCGGCGCCGATGACGAGATCAGCACAGGTCGTCGCGCCGTTCGTCGTTGTGCATTTCGATGGATCCTGCCCGAGATCCACCCACTTGTTGTCGTTGTGCGAGGCGCTGATTGTCACGTCCCAGCCGAAATTGCGGCGATCGACCAGGCCGAGGTTCGCCTGAATCTCGTTGCCCCAGTTCTGCGTCTTGCCGACGTTCTGCAGAAGGCTCGTCACCGATGCGCCGACCGACGACGGAATGGGCAGCGCGATCAACGCGTTGCTGGTGCGCTTATCGTATCGCGTGTAGTCGATGTGGAGACGCCGATTGAAGAAGTCAGCCTCGAATCCCATCTCGAGCTCCGACGACGTTTCCGGCTTCAGGTTCGGATTGCCCGGATTGTTTGCCAGCAGAGTGCTGACATCGGTACCAGTTTGCTGGTCGACCTTCGTCACGCTCTGGGAGCCGGGCGAGAACGTCTGGAACGCCGCCGTGGCGCCCGGCTGCACACCATTCGCGCCGTAGGCCGTGCGCAGACGGAACGAACTGAGCCAACTGAATTGCGGGAAGAACGGTTCATCGGAGGCGAGCCACGACGCGCTCACCTTCGGATAGGTGATGTGCTGGAACTTGGTACCGAACGCGCTGTTTTGATCCTGGCGCGCAGCGACGGTGAGGAAGAGCCGATCACGAATAGCGGCCTGCTCCTGCACGTAGTAGCCGAGCGTCTTCACGGCCTTCGCTTGCGCCGCGGAAAAGCTGCCGAAGGTGGACGTCGCGCCGAGCGTCGACGCACCCGGTGGGAGACCACGACCGGACGCGCTGAGGCTATCACCTTCCGTATTGATGTACTCGCCGCCAACCGACGTCTTCAGGTTTATCGCGCCGGTGGCCTGCCAGGATGCGGTGCTGGCCAGCTTCGCCGAGAAGTTCCGGTTGTTCGCCTTGAAATCGGAGACATTGCCGACCCGCGCCGTGGCACCCGACGCCGGACACTCGTTCAAGCGACACACGTGAAACACGTCGACGTTCGCCAATCGAGGCCGATCGTTCCTTCGTTCTGGAGCCAAGTCACCGGGCGATAGTTCAGCGTCGTGCTCCCGGTGAAGCGCAGAATGTCGTCGGTGGTGACG
Source organism: Gemmatimonadaceae bacterium (assembly GCA_025928335.1). Lineage (GTDB taxonomy): Bacteria > Gemmatimonadota > Gemmatimonadetes > Gemmatimonadales > Gemmatimonadaceae > JAQBQB01. Next base: position 6,406 of record JAICJQ010000033.1, on the reverse strand, counting down.
TACTGCATGATGTCGCCCGGGGCAAAGCTGTTGGCTTCGTTGAGCGGGAAGCCGGTCGGGTCGGTGAAGGCCTTGCCGTCGGCGCCCGTCATGCCGCAGCCGGTGGTCTCCGTGCCCTTGGGACAACCTTTCCAACCGTAGCCCGCCTGGCCGACGTACAGCAGACCGATGATCAGCGAGTTGTCCGGCTCGATCGTGTTACTGGACTTGCCGAATCCGGCTTGGGCGGTGATGTCGAATTTGGGACTCAACTGCGCCGTGAGATTCGAGCGAAGGTTGTATTTCTGCTGCTGTCGCGGGTGGAACATCGAATTCGTCACCGGGACATGCAGCACTTGATCGTAGTAGTTGATGTCGCCGGCGGGCATCTGCACCACACCGAACTCGTTGTCCATGCTGCCGTTCACAAAGAAGCGCACCGCATCCGTGCCCCCGGACACCTGTGTCCCGAACAGGCTTCCACGTCCGAGTTTGATGAACGTGACGTCCGGGTCCTCGAGATAGTTGTAGCTCGTCACGCTATCCGACGCGCACGTGGCCCCGTCGGCGAAGCCGAACTTGGGCGTGACCATCTGCGGCAACTGGCAGCGAATGCTGGCGGTCGAGCCGTTCCGGTGCCCGAAGTTGGCGTATTGCGCCTGGTAATTGTTGCGATCGTCGAGCGTGCGGCTCTCACCGGTAAAGGTCCAGCGCGTCGAGCCGGCTCGACCCTTCTTCGTCGTCACGACGACGACGCCGTTTGCCGCGTTCGTTCCGTAGAGCGTCGCGGCTGACGGGCCCTTCACGATCTCGATGTCCTCGATCTCTTCGGGGCTGAGATTGTTGAGCAGGGAGATGTTCGTCTGGCCCGCGGTGCCGAAGGTATTCGTGTTGTAGCGAACCCCATCGACCACCCAGATCGGCGCGTTGCTCAGATTGATCGACGACACGCCACGCACCCGGATCGTCGGTGTCCCGCCGGTGACCGAGCCGGAAAGCACGTTCACTCCGGGCGCTTTCGACTGGAGGAGATCCTGCATGGAGGTGATCGGCGTCTCCTCCACCTTCTTGTTCACGTTGCCGAGTGTCTGAATGGCGTTCCCCAGCTCCACCCTCCGCTGCTGGCCCGTCGCGGTCGTAACGACTTCTTCCAGTTGTACGACCGCCTGCTTCATGACGAAGTCAGCGTTCGTCGTCGACCCGGCAGTAACGGTCACCGACTTCTTTTGCGACTGGAAGCCGACATGGAGCGCTTGGATGTCGAAGGTACCGGACGGAACGCCCTTGAGCGTGAATCGGCCGTCCTCGTTCGTCGTCGCGGAAACCGTGGTACTCACCACGAGAACGCGAGCGTCGGCGAGGGGGATGTTCCCTTCGGCCGTGATTCGTCCGGTCACCGTCCCCTGCGCCTGCGCAACCCGGGCAAAGCCGACTACGAAGACTGCGAGCGCGAACAGCGTCCAACGAGTTCGACTCATGACCATTCCTCCGAAGGGGCGCGCGCGCCTGGCCCAAGTTGCCGCAATGGGCGACTGGACCGTGCGCGTTCTGGTGGGGCGGGACGGACCGGATACGGGGGGACCGCAGGGCCAGAGACTACCTTCGTATTAGAACAGCGTCAAGAACGCGCCGGGTCACATCTCGATCGGGCCACTTCATTAGCCACTGAAGTCTTTATGCGTTTCGATCGATGCAACCGTGAAAGAGCGGGTTCACCGCTTCACTGTTGGGAATAGGGAAGTTCACATCGGCGCCATACGAACCGCCCTTGAAGTAGAGCCCAGTCGGAAATACCTGATCCTGCGTTCGACCATATTGACGGATCAATCGTCGAAGATCCGGCAAACGCTGGCCACGGCCGAACGTCCAAAACGCCTTCTCGCGGAAGAGCAACGATATCGCGCTCTCAGTCGTCGCGGGCGTGGCCAGCGCCGGCATGGCGGGAATCGCGGAGGCGCCGATCGCCGGCTTCGCCTGTCGGAGCGTATTGAGGATCGTCATCATGTCGGCCACGTCGCCGCTCTGGAGCCGCGCTTCGGCCTCGTACAACCGCGCGTCCACGCCTGATGCGAGGACGAGAGGATCGAACTGCCCCTTGAACAGCACGCCGACATAGAACGGCCGCGTCACTTGATCCTCCGCCACAACTCTGGGCCTGGCGAGATCGCCGTCGATGACGGGCACGCGTGGATCGTTCGCCGACGCGAACGGCAACGCGTTCCTGATCACGTTCGTCACGCCGCCGGCAACGTCGACGCTATCGGCCACGCTGATCCGAGCCGTCGCGCTGTTCAAGCTCCACATCCCGTTCGAGCCGCTGATGCTCGAGAAGGTCATGTCGTACGCATAGCTCGTCGGCACGCCGGCAACCAACGCGGCCGCCGCGACGAGGTTGGACTTGTCCTTGGCGATGAGCACTCGCGCTTTGAGCACTCGTGAGAGTCGGTTGATGTAGACGCTGTTCGAATCGTACGCCTTTGCACTCAGCGCCAATGCCGTGTCCAAATGGGTGGCCGCGCTGTCGTAGACCTGCAGAATGGTCAGCGGCTCGCCGTTCACCCGGACACCGTTCTCCGTGTGACCGAGCGGAATGCCGTTGCAGTAGTTGTCCGCGAGGGTCATCTCGAAGAAGGCAAGCTCGGCGTAGAGCTCGGCGATCATCGCGGCACTGTCCGGCGCGAAGGCCTTCATGGCGACGATGGCATCGCGCACGAAACCGCGCGCCTGGGTCGTCGCCGCGTAGTTCCACGAGATCCCCGGGTCGGTCACTCGGCGATCCACATTCGTCCGATACGTCGCGAAATCGGAGCTCTTGAATTCGTCGGCGAGCGTTCCGCCGTACTGCCAGATGGACTCGCCGCCGTTGCCGTTCGTGAGCTGCTTGTATTGACCGAGAGCGCCGACGCGCAACGCGAGCGCGGCCGTCGACGAATTGATCGCGGTCGGATCGACGAGACCAGGGTTTTGTGGCGCGAGCAAGTCTTCACGCACCCGATCGCAGCCGCCAATCGCGACCGTGGCGCCGAGCGCCGCGGCGGCGATCAACCGAGTGCCATGCATCCTGGTGTTGAAATCAATCGTCCTCGTCACGACTAATACTTGAGATTCAAGCGAACGGTGATGTACGTCGGCGGTGGGCTCGTGTTGAAGTCATTCGTCACCTCGCTCCCATTGACGCCGTAGTTTTGTTCGGGATCGACGCCGGTGAAGCTGGTCCACGTATGGATGTTCCGAAGGCCGAACACGAGCGTTGATCCGTTCTGGGCAGCGAACAGCCGATTGACGCGCGCCGGGAGCACGACGGACGCTGCCAGCTCGCGCCACTTCCAGAACTGGGCGGGCACGAAATAGCCGAGCGGTGTCGTGAACGTCGTGCCATTCACGTCCGTTCCGTACGTCAGCGCGACGGCGCGCGCCTGCATCCATAGCGGGGCCGTCGGATCCTGGCTGTCGCGACAGGCCCTTGGCGTCGACGAACACTGGAAATAGTTGCCCTCGAGGGTGTTGCCGCCGGCCCGGTAGTCGAACAACGCCGAGACGCGCAGTCGTCGCTCGAGCAAGTCGAATCCCGTTTGTACGGACGCCAGGTCTTTGGCGAAACCGACGCCGATCTTGCTCAACTGAGTCGACACCTGCACTTCATCGCGCTGGATGATGCCGTCGCCGTTGTTGTCGGCGTAGGTGTAGCCTCGGTACCACTGCGCGAAGAGCGGATCGCCCTTTCGTTGTTGCGTCGTCCCGCCGAGGCCAATTACCAAATTCTGACAGAGGCGGCGGCCATTGGCGTCGGTCACGCACGTCGATGGGTCCTTGCCGAGGTCGACCCAGACGTTCGCGTTGTGCGACGCGCTGACGATGACGTCCCAGCCGAAGCGTCGGTCGTCGACGAGTTGCGCGGTCAGCTGCACTTCGTTGCCCCAATTGCGGGTCTTGCCGACGTTCTCCGGAATGCTCGTCACCGAGGCGGCGACTGACGCCGGAATCGGCACCGCGAGGAGGGCGTCGCTGGTGTTTTTCTGGTACCACGTGTAGTCGAGATGCACCCGACGATCGAACAGGTCCGCCTCGAACCCGCTCTCGAATTCGGCTGATTTTTCTGGACGCAGGTTCGCGTTGCCCGGCTGGCTCGCGATCAAGCCCGGAAGATCGATGCCGGTCGGTGAATCGATTTTGGTGATCGTCTGCGTCGTCGCCTTGAAGATCTGAAGGCCCGCCGTGGATTGCGGCTGCACGCCATTCGCGCCGAAGGCGGCCCGCAGACGCAACGACGTCAGCCAACTGAAGCGGGGAACGAACGACTCATCCGAAACCAGCCACGAAAGGCTCGCCTTCGGATACGTGATGTGCTGGAACCTGCTCCCGAACGCGCTGTTCTGGTCCTGACGGCCGGCAACTGTGAGGAAGACCCGGTCGCGAAGGCCAACCTGTTCCTGCAGGTAGTAGCCGAGCGTCTTGACCGCCGTCGGCTGGGTGTGGCTGTAACCCACGAACGTGGAGGTCGAGGACAGCGTCGACGCGCCGGGCGGCAGCCCTCGTCCCTGGGCCCACGTTTGATCGTGCTCGGTGTTCGTGTACTCCACACCGGCCGATGTCTTCACGTTGACCGACGGCCGGACCTGCCACGACGCCGTACTCGCGACCTTGGACGAAACATTGCGGCGGCCGTCGCTCTGCGTGTAGACGTTGCCGACGCGTGACGTCACGCCCTGGTTTGGGCATTCGTTGAGACGACACACGTGGAACTGATTCTGATCCGCCCAGTCGATGCCGGCCGTTCCTTCGTTCTGAAGCCACGTGGTCGGACGCCAACTGAGCGTCGTGCTGCCGGTGAAGCGCTGGACGTCGTCGGTCCAGACGTACTGCATGATCGAACCCGGTGCGAAGCCGTTGCTGTCGTGCAGCGGAAACCCGGTCGCGTCGTAATACGGCTTCGCGTCCGATCCGGTCATGCCGCAGCCGGTCAGCTCGGTGCCCCTGGGGCAACCCTTCCAGCCGTAGTTGGCCTGCCCAACGTAGAGCAGTCCGATGATCAGGGCGTTGTCCGGCTCGATCGTGTTGCTCGACTTGCCGAACCCGGCGCTCGCCGTGAAGTCGAGCTTCGGCGAGAGCTGTGCGGAAAGATTGGAGCGAACGTTCAGCTTCTGCTGCTGCCGAGGGTGAAGCATCTGGTCCGTCACCGGCACGTGGAGCGTATCGTCGTACCAGCGGATGTCGGATGCCGGCATCTGGATCGGACCAAACTCGTTGTCGAGCGAGCCGCCTGTGTAGAAGCGCACGACGTCGGTCCCGCCGCTCACCTGTGCGCCGAACAAGCTGCCGCGCCCGAGCTTGATGAAGGTCTGCTCGGGATCCTCGAGATAGTTGTAGCTGGTGACGCTGTCCGAGATGCAGGTTGCGCCATTAGAGGTCCTGAAAGCGCCCGTCTGCATCACGGGGAGCTGGCAACGAATGTTCCGCGTCGGCGCGGCCGGTGTATGCCCCCAATTCGCGTATTGCGCTTGATACGGATTCCGGTCATCGATCGTGCGCGTCTCCGCGCTGACGTTCCAGCGCGTATTCCCCGCGCGGCCCTTCTTCGTCGTGACGACGATGACACCGTTGGCGGCATTCGTTCCGTAGAGCGTTGCCGCCGACGGCCCACGCACGATCTCGATGTCTTCGATCTCGTCCGGGCTGAGGTTGTTCATCAGACTGATCGGCGTCTGGCCCGCCGACGCGTCGGACTGGTCGACGAGGTAGCGCACCCCATCGACGACCCAAATCGGGGCGTTGCTCAGCGTCATCGAGGACACCCCGCGGACTCGGATCGTCGGTGCTCCGCCCACCACCGAGCCCGGAAGCACGTTGACGCCGGCCGCTTTCGCGACGAGCAGATCCTGCATCGCCATGATCGGCTCTCCTTCGACGTGCTTGGCGATATCACCGAACGTCGCGATCGCGTTTCCGAGCTCGATCTTGCGTTGCTGGCCCGTCGCCGTCGCCACCACTTCCTGCAACTCGACGACAGCACGTTTCATCACGACATCGAGGGTCACGGTCTCGCCGGCGGTCACCATCACGACGCGCTTCTGCGACTCGAACCCGAGGCGCATGGCCTGGACGGAGACGGCGCCCGTCGGAACGCCCTTGAGGCTGTACTTACCGTCGTCCCCCGAGATCGTGGAAGCGGTACTGCTCACCACAATGACGCGTGCGTCGCTCACGGGCACGTTGCCGTCGGTCGTGATCCGCCCGGTGATCGTGCCCCCCCCGCCTCCTTGCGCCAATGCGAGTCGCGCAAAGCCTACGACGAAGACGGTGAGCGTCCAGCGAATTCGACCCACAAGCCTCCTTGGGGCGGCAACTGCGGGAGTGCGGGCCAGACCTTATCTTCGTGCTACAATACCGTCAAGAAGGCCGCAGCCCACTTTGCCCCCCCCACCCCGCC
>JAICJQ010000052.1 GCA_025928335.1 Gemmatimonadaceae bacterium | reverse complement strand
TCGCCGCGCCCCTTGGCAACCGCGCGGTCAGACTTGCGCCTTTCGCGTGAGGCCGAGCCAGCGGGGGACGGCTGTCTTATACTCGAGATACTGCTCGCCAAACAACCGCGTGAGCCGCGGCTCCTCGTAGACGAGGATCGCGATGTGGAACAGGAGCGCCATCACGATGCCGTAGATCACGGTGTCGCGCGAGTGGAACCAGAGTGCCTGTCCGAAGATCGCCGTCACCACACCGACGTACATGGGATTGCGCGTGAACCGATAGAGCCCGCCCGTCACCAACGATCGCGGCGGATCATATGGAGCTGGGGTTCCGCGACCGGCGTGAGCGAATTCGCGCGCACAGATGAGAAGGACCGTCCAACCCGCGACGACCATCAACGCCGCGAGAAGGGCGAGCGGCGCGCCGGCGCGAGGCGCTAACGGCGGAGAACCGGCGGAGAACCATGGAACCCAGCCGGCGAGCGACCCCGGAACCAGGAGGATGAACAGCGCCGCTCGCGCCCATACCGGGATTCGCCGCGGATTTTCCGTCATCGGCACTCCCTGTCGCGGTACGCTTACTACGAAAGAAACGGCGGAGGTGTTGCCTCCGCCTTTCTTCCTTCCAACGCTTACTTGACGCCGAGGTTTTTCTTCAGGAACTCGACCGTCCGCGGCCAGGCGTCTTTCGTCGCCGCAAGATTCGCCGCGCGCTCGGCGTCCACGTCGGCCTGCGTCTCGCTCGCGTTCGCGCTCTGCCGCGGCGCGCGCGGATCGTCCTGCGCGCGCAGGAAGCCATGGATCGCCCCGTCGTAATTCTTGCCGTAGTACCACTTGTTGAGCGCCTTCATCGTCGAATCGATCGCCGGCATCGCCGCACCGATTCGTGCGTCCTTCGACCCGCTCAACAGCATGATCGGCGTCTTGATCTTCGCCAAAGAATCCCTCATTGCGCCCTGGGCCGTCTGTGGCACGCCGTAAAAAGCCACGCCGCCCGAGTAGCCGTTCGTACCGCCGTTGATCGTTTCCATCCACGTCGTAGTGCCACCCCAGCAATAGCCGATCACTGCGTAGCGCGGCGCCGCCGACGGCTGCGACATCGCCCACTTCGCGACCGCCGCGATGCCCTGGTTGCGATCGGCGATCGACGCGATGCGCGAGAGCTTGCCCGCGGAATCCGTCGACAGCGAATCGGCGCTCGGCTTGCCGCGCAGCTTCGACAGAAGATCAGGCGCGACGGCGATGAATCCTTCGGCCGCCACCTGATCGGCAACCCCGCGAACCCATGTCGACAACCCGAAGATCTCGTGGACGACGACGACAACCGGCGTCTTGGCGTTCGACGTCTTGGGGTACACGACCCAGGCGATCAACGAGTCCTTCGACCCGGGCTCGTAGGCGACTGTCACCCACTCGCCGTGGCGCGGCGACGCGGCGAGACGCGCGGCAACCGTCCGCGCGCTCGGCGGGAGCGACAGGTCACCTTGTTGATTGGAAGGGGCTACGGCCGGCAACGCCACGTCGCCCGGCGACATGTGAGCCATGTGCTCGTCGGCCGCGGGCTGTTGACGTTGGCAGGCGGCCAGGGACGCGATAGCGATCGATCCGGCAAGGATGCGCAGCTTGGACATGGGAGCTCCAGTCGGGTGTGCTCGAGCCTCATCGCGGCGCGACGGGCGACGACGGCGAAAGAATAGACCACCAGTAAACTGTTCGGAAGGCTTACCGGCTTCCAATCCCCTTCACGAATTTGAGGAAAGCGTCCCGCTCGGTTGCCACGCGGGCGCTCGGGCCGAACAACTGGATGAACATCGCCCCACGCGGCGTCTCGACGATCGTCGCGATCAGCGTTTGTCCGGTGCGCACCGAGTCCGCCGATCCCATGCCGATCCCGCGGCGATACGTGCCGGAATACTCCGCGATCGTCAGCGGGAAGGTGCCCGACGAGTCGCGTGTCACCCGCTCGGAGGCCGGCTTTGCATCGCCATTGCTGAACTGTCCGCGCCATCGCGTGAGGTTGGCGTCCACGTTCCCGCCCATCGAAGCGCCGAAGAAGAACACGACGATTTCGGCGGAATCCGAACCGGGGGCGATGAATTGGGCCAAGCGTGAGGTCGAGGACGGGGTCTTCGAAACCCACGCCGCCGGCACGTTCGCTTTGTAGTCGAGCAGGGTGATAGTGCTCCCTTGGCCGGCGAGGTCGCTAGCGCCAAGCGCCGTCGCCACGAGTAGGGATGCGAGCACGCGGTATCGCGTGCGAACCATTGTGTCTGTCACGAGCCGCCAGGTTTGTCGATGGACCTGCAACCGATGTCGTACCACCAAGATATCCGGAGACGCTGTGTCAGTCGCCAGGCCGACACTTTCCTCGGTGACCCGCGTACGACAAGTTGTTCGTCGCGCGATCTTGCCAGCGGAGGAGTCGTAGCGTGGTCGACCCGGAAGTCATCATCGTCCCGATCGTGTTTGGCCTGCCGACGGTGGCATTCATGTTTCGCATGCTGCTCAAGCACAAGGAGAAGATGGCCGCGCTCCACGCGCCTCAGGATCAGGCGACGATCGACGCACGCCTCCAACGTGTGGAGCAAGCTATGGACGCAGTGGCGGTCGAGATCGAACGGATCGGCGAGAGCCAGCGCTTTTTGACGAAAGTTCTAACTGACAAATCATTGCCCTCCGGCGCCGACCATCAGCAGCGTTGAGTCGCCCGTCAGATTCTCAGCGGCACATCCCTCAACCGCCTGCCCGTTGCATCGTAGATCGCGTTGGCGATCGCGCCGGGAATCGGTGACGTCGATGCCTCGCCCGCTCCGACCGACGGCAACTCCGGATGATTGATCAGCTCGATGTCGATCGACTCGGGGATCTCACTGAATCGAAGGATCTCGTAACCGCGCCAATCGAGACTCGTCACGCGTGAACGATCGAACGACACCTGTTCCTTGAGCGTACGGCTGATCGCCTGGATGACGTTGCCTTCGATTTGATTCTTCAGGCCATTGGGATTGACGATCAACCCACAGTCGTGTGCGATGCACGCGCGCGTAACGCGCACGCTGTGCGCTGATTCGTCGACGTCGACGTCCACCGCCGCCGCGACGTACGCCTCAGTTCCTTCGTATTGCACGAATCCGAAGCCGCGTCCTTTCGCCGACGTCGTCGAGTGAGATACGCGCGGCTGCCAGTTCGCGAGCTTCGCCGCCGCGCGTACGACGGCAATCGCGCGCGGATCGGTGAGATGTCGCAGCCGGAATTCCACCGGATCGACGCCCGCCGCCACCGCCAGCTCGTCCATGAAGGACTCGTTGGCGAAGGTGTTCTGCGGCGAGCCGAGTCCCCGGAACGACGACGTCCGCAGCGGCGACGACTCCAGCAAATGCGCCACGACGCGCGTGTTCGGGATCGTGTACGTGTGACGTGAGTTTCGGTCTCCGCCGAGTGACGGGCGCGACGCCGGCACGGCGCCAGTAAGCTGCGCGGCGAGCAAATTCGCCGAGCCCGCGCCGCCGCCGGGACGACTCGAATGTGTCGGCGTCCACACGGCGTAATCCCAGCCGACAATTTTCCCGGTCTCGTCGAGCCCCGCCGAGACGTCCATCACCATCGCGACGCCCTTCGGCTCCCACCCGTGCTCGTCGGCGCGCGACCACTGCACGCGTATGGGTTTTCCGACGAGCTGTGACATGAGCGCCGCATCGGCAGCGGCGTCGTCGGAGCCGTTGTGGCCGTAGCACCCCGACCCCTCCGTCCAGATGACGTGCACCGACTCTGGCGGGAGACCTAAGAATCCGGCGAGCGCTCCCTTGAGCGCATGCGCGCCCTGGGTCGACGACCAGATCGTCGCCGAATCCCGTTTCACGTCGGCGACCGCGCACGATGGGCCGATCGACGCGTGCATCTGGAATGGCCAGCGGTACCGCGCCGACACCTTCTTCGCCGCGCGCGCGATCGACGCCGAGACGTCCCCGCTGTCCGTGCTCACGCGATCGGTCGCGGGAAGCTTTATCAGGACGTCTGCCAGCGTCCGCTCGTCAGGGAGCGTCTGCGATTCGCTCCACGTTGCCTTGAGAACCTTCGCCGCGTTGATCGCGTCTTCCTCTCGCTCGGCCACCACGCCAAGGAAATCCACCTTCCGTACGACGCGCGCGCCGCCGATGTCGCGCAATGCCGAGTCGTCGACCGAGAGCAGCTTTGCACCGATGCTTGCCGGCCGGATCACGCGGCCGTGCAGCATGCCGTCCACGCGCACGTCGTGCACGTAGACATGGCGCCCCGTCATCTTCGCCGGCAATTCCACCCGCGGCATCGGCTTGCCGACGATCGAGTACTCGCTGGGCGATTTGACTTTCGCTTTGCCGGTCACCGCCCGCTCGAATCGCTTGCCGCCGATCAATTCGCCAAAGGAGACGCGTCGATCGTTCGCGCCGCGCACCGACACAACGCCATTTGCCACGATGAGCGAATCGACGGGCGCACCGAGTTTCGGCGACGCGAGCTCGAGGAGCGCCGCGCGCGCCTCGGCGGCAGCTTGCCGCAACTGCGCTCCGCCACGTTTCACCGTCTGGCTGCCGACCGTTGACCCCTGATCGACTGTACGATCGCTGTCGCCCTGAATCCAGGTGATCCTGTCGAACGGAACTCCCAACTCTTCAGCAACGATTTGTCGGAGCGCTGTCGACACGCCGGTTCCGAGCTCGACCTTCCCGCTGAACACCGTGACTGATCCATCCGCCGCGACGCTGAGCCACGAATCCAATTGGTTCGCCGCCGGTGGCAGTGAGCTCGGCGCGTCCTCACCGGGGGCGAAGCGAAGCGATCGCGACATCGCGAAGCCCACGACGAGCAGGCCGCTCTTCTCGACGAACTCGCGGCGCGACAGGAGGCTAGTCATCCCTCGTTCCCTCCCGTCTGCTGCGCCAGGCTGAGCGCCGCCGCTTTCTCGACCGCACGCACGATGCGCATGTGCGTTCCGCAGCGGCAGAGATTCGCGTTGAGCGTCGAGCGAATCTGCTCGCGCGTCGGCTGCTTGTTTCGCGCGATGAGCGCGGCCGTCGTCATGATCATTCCATTGATGCAGTACGCGCACTGCGCCGCCTGCTCCTCGATGAACGCCTGCTGCACCGGATGCGGCTTGTCCGGCGTGCCGAGGCCCTCGATCGTCGTGATCGGTCCGCGGGCCGCCGACGATACAGGCGTCGTGCACGAGCGAACCGCGACGCCGTCGACGATGACGGTGCACGCGCCGCACTGCCCGAGTCCGCAGCCGAATTTGGGCCCGGTCAGCCCGACGTTGTTGCGGAGGACGTAGAGGAGCGGCGTATCAGGCGCGGCGTCGACGTCATGAGCAGTTCCGTTCACGAGAAGCTTCATTGCGGTGATCCTCTGAGGCCCACCAGGCAGCACACGGAGTGCCCGAAGGGTGTTCCAGCGGCTGGGCTTGCCGCCGAATCGCGAAGCTACGGCGCTTTTCGTCGCGCGGTCAAATGACGCAAGGCGGGGCAGCGGTGTCCGGTATTCGGGCGATTTCGCGCTCCCTCTTATGAACGCGGCGCCTTTCACCGCGCCTGGCGCTCGGAAGGATCACGATCGCACTTGGAGGCAGCCTACGATGCCCACGTCGCTCACTCGCCGTTGGTGGATGCTCGCGTTGGTCTCAACCGTCGCGGCCTGCGACAGCCCGAACCTCGCCTCACCACCCGTCGCAAGTGCACTGCACGGGTCCAACGCGGTGACACCAAACGCGCCGTCCAAAGCCGGGCTGCTCGAATTAAGCGTCTCGGATCCGAGAGGAGACAACACCGGGCCGATCGACGTTCGGTCGATGAACTTCGTTTTCGACAACACGTCCGGCGCATTCAGCGTCACCCTGCAGGCGTATCCGTCCGGCCCCTTCGCGACCGGCGGAAGCATTCACATCAACATCAATCTGTACAATCCGGCGAAGAGCTCATTCTTCCACTGCAACCCGGTCGACTTTGCCCTCGACGCGGCGACTCGGACACTCGTTCTCACAGGGACGTCGAGCGAAGTGACGACATGGGCGTCGGGCGACCTGATCTATCCAGTCAGCGCGCCCGGAACCCCGCTCCCCCCGAACGTCAGCGAATATCAATCGGCGGTTGTCTGGAATTTCGATATCACGATGCCCAATCGGTTCGTGGACGCCATCGCCAACAGCGATCCAAGCGTCCCCGCGAAAATCGTCCGCTCCAGGTCAGGTTCGGTAGCTTCGCAAGGGCTCGCCTGCCTCTAATCGTCGCCCGGTCGCCCGTCGCCCAGTTCGCGGTACTTCGCCATCTTCTCGGCGTTGAGCCGGATCGCCGGTTGATCCGTTGGTGCCATGAGCGGTCGATACTTGATCGTCTTCGTCTGCACGCTGACGAAGTAGTCCTTCGCGTCGGCGACGAGCCTCGGGCTCATGATCAGGTCGAGCAGCGTCATCGCCTGCACCTTTGCGCCGGCGACGACACCCTTGTGCGCGATCGGCGCCATCGCGATGCCATCCGCCCCAATGGCATTTGACCGCATTCGGGCTAATCGCGCTCGTGGACCGCTAACGGTGTTTGCCCATTGCGCCGAGGCCCCCGGAGGCGGCCACAGGCACGACCCATGCGACTCAACACGAAAATCCGTTCACGCGCGAGGAAACCAATGGACCACACCCACGAATTCGATTGCATCGTTTGCGGCGCGCACCTCGATTCCGAGCAAGATCTCGCCCGCCACAACGAAGAAAAACACACGCCACGCGTTGCGGCCGACGTCGATCGGGCGGAGCCGGTTGGCAATGAACGCGCACGTAAAGAGGAGCCTGATGACCGAAAGTCGTGATCCTACCGCGACGACGTTTGGAAATGCGACACGGGGGCCGATGAGATCATCGGCCCCCGTGTTCGCTTCTTTCTAGGAAGCCCTATTTGCTCTGGACCTGAAGGTTTCCACCGCCGAGCGCCAGCGGTGCAGCCGGAAGGGTCTCGAGCGTCAGCATGGACTTGGCCGGCGCAGAGAGCGGATTTTCCACGCGTCGGCCGGGCTTGTCATCGCTGCATGCGGCGGCGAGAACGAGGCCGCCAACCAGAGTTTGCGTGAGCGTGATGACTTGTTGCGGCCGCACCTCTGCCGCGTTCATCACGCCCCAGATGTGTCGGCCCGAGGTGTCGGGTACATTCGGCGTAGAAGCGCCTGGATGTCGTATGGCGCTCCCTTGATCGCCGGGTCAGCGAGAAAGACGTACACCCAGTTGCCGCTCGAATCCGGTTTGTCGGATACAGCACGCGCGTGTATCGAAAGGCCTCGAGCACCATTGAATCGCGCTTGCCGAGCGCCAAGCCGCCGTTCCAGAACGCCGTCAGCGCCGCTTCATATTCCTTCCCGACGTCGCTCCGGTCGACGTAGTTCATCGCAACCCAGACGGTATCACCCGGCGCGGCCATGCTGTCCGTTGCGGCCGAGCTTGAGCGTTCTCGTAAGATGATTGCGACGTCGCGGACGCCCGCTTCGGATTTCTTCATGACTGCTCTGCTCGACTCGCGGTTGGCGCCCTTCGTCGACGGCCTGCACAGCGCGCGGTTGGGTGATTCGTCGACCGCCAGCGCAGACGCACGAAGACTTTCCCTCGTGAACGCACCAAAACTCAGCGCACTGCTGCGCCAAATGGCGAGTACCGTGTCGAGCATCACCGCCGCCGAGCGTGGCGAATTCGCGTTCGCCCTTGCCGGGCTCGAGCAGCCTCTGTGCACGCTCGATCTCGGTCTCGACGGGGACGTCGCCGGAACACGCTTCATCCGGCGCTACGAACGCGGAATGCTGCTCGATACCCTCGGCCGCAGGGAAGAGGCGCTGCACTGGTACGACTCGATCGGCGGGGTGGAATGGCGGACTTGATGCTGCTCGCGCCCGCTCACCTGTGCGAGGCACGCATCTACGACCGCCTTGGCAACAAGTCCGCGGCGGGCGAACACTACCGACAATTCCTTGCGCTCTGGCATGACGCCAACCCCGAGTTCAACCCGGTGCTCGACAACGCGAAGCGCGCGTTGATCGATGTTGAGCGCAAGTAGGTCGCGCCGGCGGCTGCGCGATCACGCGCTCATTTGTCTTCGGATTTTGCCGCGCCCAGAATTCTCGGAATATGACCCACTCGCGATTCGACGACACTCGCCCACTCGCCTCGACGAAGAGCACGTCAGGACTGAAAAGGCGTTTCAACCCCGGAGTAATGTCAGTGCTTATGGACAGTTGCTCGAGTTCTTTTATCGTCTCGTCCCAACCCTTTCGCGCTTCGACGGCAGACTGGGCGAAGGACGAGTGGGGACCGATGACAACTAGAGCGGCCAGGGCAAGTGCAGGCAGACGCTTCAGCATATGAGTTCCTATCGAAGGGTGTGTCGTAGCCGGATGTTCGAACCGGTCTTGGCTAGCGCGCGCCGCCGGGAGCGCAGTTTTGGCGGCGCTGTCGCCGGACCATATGCGTCAGCCGTTAAACCGTCGTTAAACGGAGGTCGCGATCCATGCCGAGGCCGCTCTGGCCAAATTGGACTGCGCTGGCGAAGGCTCGATAACGACGGCGCGTGCGCCTCGCTCTCGCGCGAGTTGCTCGATTTGGACGAGACACCATCTGCCGATGCCCTGCCCCTGCAGCGCGGGATCAACGGCGAACCGGTTCAAATAGAGCGCGGGCGCGCCTCGAGGGCGCCGTTGCCCCGAACCAGGGGTCGCGGCCGGTGCCGTCGACCAGTAAGACGTTGCGTACCAACGTGGTGGACGACGGCGAGGCTTGGGCGGAGAGGATCGCCGGCAGGCGCGAAGCGCCGAGTGTCACGAAGCCGGAAAGGAGAGCAGGGCGACACATGAGATTCGGGCTTGTCAGCGTTGGGGTGGGGTGTAGCTTCGCCTAATTAGCTCTGCCGTTCACGCCGCCGATAGTCTCGCCAAATGCTTCGACGCAGCCTGCCTTTCGTTGTCGTTCTGACCGCGGCGCCCTTCGCGCCGGCTCGAACTCCGAACCCCAGCGCTCGCTCCCGCGTCGATTGGGTTTTCGCCGACTGCGATCGCACCGACTTCCCGGGCAGAGAATCTCCGCTTCGACCGAACCAGGCAGGCGATCGCGCGTGACGACGCAGGAGCCATCGTTCAATTTGACGAAGACGCTCGACGGCGTTCGTGCCGCGCTCGCGGGACGGTACATCGTCGAGCGCGAGATCGGCCGCGGCGGCATGGCCCGTGTTTACCTCGCCAAGGACACGCACCACGACCGCGATGTGGCGATCAAAGTGCTCGATCCGCACGTCAGCCAACTGCTCACCGCCGAACGATTCCTGCGCGAGATCCAGATCACGGCCAAGCTCGCGCATCCGAACATTATTCCGCTGCTCGACTCGGGACGGACCGGCGACGTGTTGTATTACGTCACACCATTCGCGCCCGGTGAATCGTTGCGCGAACGGATCCGGCGAGAGCGACAGCTGCCTCTCCGCGACGTGCTGCGCATCAGCAGCGAGATCGCCGACGCGCTCGACACTGCCCACAAGGCCGGCGTCATCCACCGCGACATCAAACCGGAGAACGTCCTCCTCATTTCCGGGCACGCGGTTGTCTGCGACTTCGGCGTGGCGCGCGCACTGTCCGTCGTCGGCGCCAACACGCTGACCGGCGCCGGCGTCTCGCTCGGCACACCGGCGTACATGAGTCCCGAGCAGGCTGCCGCCGATGCGGTCGATGCGCGGAGCGACATCTACGCGCTTGGCTGCGTGATGTACGAGATGCTCGCCGGCGATCCGCCATTCGCGGGATCGAACATGCAGCGCGTCATGGCGCAGCACGCGTCGACGCCGGCGCCCTCGGTGCGCCTGGCCAGGCCAGGCGTCCCTGAATCCATCGATCGCCTGTTGGCAAAGACGCTGGCGAAATCCCCGGCCGAACGCGTTCAGACCGCGGGCAAGTTGCGCGACGCGATCGAAGATATCCTCGAGGCCAACGCATCAGGCTCCGTTCCCTCGCAGCCAGGCGCGTCTCGACGACTGTCGCTGCCGTCGTTGCCGCGGTTCCCGTCACTTCCCGGCATGCCGCGCGGGCGTTGGCTTGCCGCCGGCATCGCGGTGCTCGTCGTTGCGCTCGCACTCTTCTTCTGGCGGCGCGCTTCGGTCGTCACGGTCGCCCCGAATGCGGGATCGACGCGCGTCGCGGTGCTGCCGATGGCGAACCTCGGCGGCGATCCACAGGATCGGTACTTCGCCGACGGCGTCACCGATGAGATGATCTCGACGCTCTCGAACATTGCCGGCCTGCGCGTCATCGCTCGCAGCTCGGTGATCGGGTACGCGGATGGCAAGAAATCGGTCGCCGAAATCGCGCGCGAGCTCGGCGTCGGCAGCGTCGTGGAGAGCACGCTTCAGAAAGCGGGCAATCGCTTCAAGGTGAATGTGCGGCTGATCGACGCCGCGACCCAGGAGCCCCGTTGGGCGGACGATCGACTGGCGAATGCCGATGATCTCTTCGCCCTTCAGCGCGAGATCGCGACACGCGTGGCGAGCGAGCTCCGCGTTCGCCTTCTGCCCGCCGAGGCGAAGCGGGTCAATCGCGTTCCGACGAGCCACGCCGACGCTTATGCGCTGTTCGCGCGAGCCCGTGTTCTCGACAACGACCGTCAGAACACGCCGGGGTACCGCGCGGCGCTGGACACGATGACGACGATGCTCGAGCGAGCAGTCGCGATCGACAGCTCGTTTGCCGAAGCCCACGCCGCGCTGGCGCAGGTCTACATCGATCGCCTCTTCAACTTCGAGCCGAACAGCGGGCTGCGGCAACGCGCGGTGGATGAAATCGCGCGCGCGCTCGCCATCGACTCCGGTGTCGCCGCGGCGTACCACGCTCGGGGCAATCTTGCCTACACGCGCGAAAGCGGTTGGCAGCTCGACAGCGCGATGCGCGACTACAAGCGCGCGCTCGCCCTCAAGCCGAACGCCGCGGCGTACCATGCGTCATACGGCACGCTCCTCTTCCACGTCGGCCTGCTCGCGCCGGCGTTGCGGGAACTGCGAACGACGCAGCAACTCGATCCGTTGAACCGGTACGTCGTCCCGCGCATCGCCCGGGTTCTCTGGTATCAAGGCAACTACGACGACGCGCTGGCGCAGACGGGCGCTGAAAACGAGTTCCCCGAGGAACATGCGCTCGTGCTCGGCTACCTCGGCCACGCCGACGCGGGATTGCGCTATCTGGACCGCGATACGGTAAAGAACGCCGAACGTGCCATCGATGCCACCGCGGCGCGCGCCGTTCTGCTGGCGCGGCTCGATCGCCGTCAGGAGGCTGAAGTGGCGCTCCGCAAGTCGATCCCGCGCGGCCAGCCGCCATCACACTTTCATCATGCCGAATTCATGATCGCCAGCGCCAACGCGCTGCTCGGTCACGCGGAAGAAGCGCAGCGATGGCTCGAGCGGATGGCCAACGACGGCATGCCCAACCTCGCGCTCATCACGAACGACCCATCGTTGGCCTCGGTGCGGTTGCGGCCGGAATTCCAGATCTTCCTCGCGACGGAGCGCGCGAGGAACGACCGGCTGCGAAGGATCATGGAGGAGCCGTAATTCGGCGACTCGCCTCGCCGGCCCCCGCACGATCCTAAACGATCCGCACACTCAACCCGGAATTCGGCCGCCCGAGCGCCGCCACGGCTGGATCATTCGGCGCCTGCCCTCGGAGGTAGTCGAGAACGTCGCGCGCCGGGAGCCGATGCCCTTCGAGCTGGGCGGATTCTGGACGCGGATCGACCGAAAGCCGTGCTCGATAGACCTCGACTACTTCGCGATGCTCGTCGAGCGCGCGAGCGCAGACACCACGCATGTAGTACCGGTTGAAGTCGCCCTCGGCCAGCATCCGAGCCGCCATGTCGGGGAGCTTCGCCGTTGTCGTGCCACCGCTCGGCGTACGACGCAGCTCGAAGTCCACCAGCAGGTCCGACGCACGTTCCTCGAGCCAGGCGTCGTCGTAGTAGGAAATGGCTTCACGAAGCAGCCGGCGGTACTCCGCGGCCACGGTGGGACGCACGCGGTCGGAGAGGTGAAAGGTGCCTGTGGTCCCGTCGTGTTCCAGTTCGGCAAGCGCGTGCCGGCGCGTGGTCGGGTCCAGACTTTCGTAGAGAAGAGGCATCCGAGCCATCGGGTGGAGACGCTTCGGGCGCGCAGCAGAATGTGGGCCCGCAGGTATCAGACGGGCGGGCCGAACATCTGACCGTTGTGGAGTTCCGCTTGGACACCATATCTTGGCCCACCTGTCCCTCCCCCATACCCGTCGGGCGATGCCTGAAGTCTTGGCCAAACTGCGAGATGCGCTGGCTGGTCGGTATGAAATCGAGCGAGAGCTCGGTCGAGGCGGCATGGCCACCGTGTATCTCGCGCGCGACCTGCAGCACGACAGGCCCGTCGCGCTCAAGGTCCTGCACCCTGAGCTCGCCGCCTCGCTCGGCGCCGAGCGCTTTCAGCGCGAGATCCGGCTGGCCGCCAACCTCCAGCATCCGCACATCCTCGGCGTCCACGACTCCGGGGACGCCGGCGGCTATCTCTGGTTCACGATGCCCTTCGTCGACGGCGAAAGCCTCCGCGACCGCATCAGCCGCGAGAAGCAGCTGCCGATCACCGAAGCGGTGCGCATCTGCCGCGAAGCCGCGCTCGCGCTCGACTACGCCCAACGCCAGGGCGTCATCCATCGCGACATCAAGCCCGACAACATCCTGCTGATCGACGGCCAGGCGATGGTCGCCGACTTCGGCATCGCACGCGGCCAAGGCGCGGGCGAGTCACTGACTCAAACGGGGATGGCGATCGGCACTCCCGGCTACATGAGTCCGGAGCAGGCGAGCGGTGAAGCGAGCGTTGACGCGCGCACGGACATCTACGCGCTCGCTTGTGTGTTGTATGAGATGTTGGCCGGGGAACCGCCGTTCAGCGGGCCGAACGCGCAAGCGGTGATCATGCGCGTGATGACGGAAACGCCGAGGCCGATTACGTCGGTTCGGCAAGTGGTGTCACCCGCGCTGACGGCCGCTGTGGCCCGCGCGATGTCGAAGTCGCCCGCCGATCGTCCGAAGACCGCCGGCGAGTTCGCGAAGCAGCTCGAGACCGCGGTGACGGCCGAGTACATCCCCGGCACCGCGCGGCCGACGAAATCGAAGGGTCGCCGGTTCGCCGAGCTCGCCGTGGCGGCGGCGATCGTGCTGGCGTTGGCGATCGCCGGTGTGTTGTGGCGCAAGGATACCGCGTCGGCGAGCGTTCGGCGCATCGCCGTGTTGCCGTTCGAGAACGAGGGCGCCGCGGGCGACGAGTATTTCGCCGACGGCATGACCGACGAAGTGCGCAGCCGTCTCGCTTCGATCAACGGACTTCAGGTCACGGCGCGCGCAAGCAGCAGCCAATACAAGAAGACGGCGAAAACCCCGAAGGACATCGGCAAAGAGCTCTCGGTGCAGTACCTGCTCACCGGGACGGTGCGCTGGAGCAAAGAGAACGGCGTCAACCGCGTGCGCGTCACCCCCGAGCTGATCGAAGTCTCGAATCAGGCGAGCAAGTGGACGCAGGCGTACGACACGGTCCTCTCGAACGTCTTCGACGTGCAGTCGACCATCGCGTCACGCGTCGCGCAGGCGCTCAACGTCGCGCTGGCGCCGCCGGAGGCTGCTCGCATCGCACAGCGGCCGACGACGAGCCTCGACGCGTATGATGAATTCCTCAAGGGCGAGCAGATCACGCAGAGCCTCGGGACCTCCGATGCCATCGTGCTCGGCAAGGGCCTCGACCATTATGCGAGAGCGGTCGCTCTCGACAGCAACTTCCTCCAGGCGTGGAGTCAGATGGCGCGCGCTGCGTCGGTGTCCGGTGGCTCCGGTCCGACGAAGGAGCTCGTCGAGCAAGCGCGCATGGCCGCGGAGAAAGCCGTCGCGCTGGCGCCGGATCGTTCGGAAGCACGTCTGGCGATGGGCTCGTACCTGCTCAACATCAAGCTGGACTACGAGGGCGCGCGGCAGCAGTACCTGGAAGGTCTCAAGCGCGATCCCAACAACGTCGAGTTGCTCGGCGGGCTCGGAGGCGTCGAAGGCGTCCTCGGCAAATTCGAGGACCGGCTCGCGCACTACAAATTGGCTGAGACGCTCGATCCGCGTTCGATCAGCGCGGCGCGGAGGTTGGCCGCGGCCAACCACGACCTGCGCCGCTACCCCGACGAGCTGATGGCCTGGGACCATGCGCTGGCGCTTGCGCCCGAGAACCTCGCGATCATCCAGGGCAAAGCGTTTTGTTTCCTGTCGATGGGTACGCTCGACAGCGTCCACGCATTGGTCGACCAGAAGCTCAAGACGATCGACACGACCGCCTTGCTCGTCCGGTTCGCGGTGTATCAGGAAACGATGTGGACGCTCCCTCCGGAGCTGTGGCCAAAGATCACGACGCTCTCCGTGAAAGACTTTGGAAACGATAAGGGACACTGGGGCCTGAAGCTCGGACATACGTATCGACTCCTTGGCGATTCGGTGCATGCGCGCGCGTTTGGCGACACCGCGGTCGCGGCGTTCGAAGCACAGCTCAAGGATTTTCCGGAGCGGGCGCAGCTTCATGAGCTGCGCGGCCGCGCGCTCGCCCTGGCGGGACGGAGCAAGGAAGCGATCGAGGAAGCCGATCAATCGCTCAAGCTGCGCGAGACGACGCTCGACGCCTCCATTCGTCCGTACGTCCACTTCCAGGTCGCGAGAATACTCATTCAGTCGGGCGATTATGATCGCGCGATGGATCTGCTCGAGCCGCTGCTGAAGACGTACGCGTCGGACGTGACACCGGCGTACCTGCGAATCGATCCGACGTTCAAGCCGCTCTACGGCAATGCGCGCTTCGACAGGATGGCGGAGCGGAAGTAGGGGCTACGGCGTGAGCGGCTTTCTGAACACC
Source organism: Gemmatimonadaceae bacterium (assembly GCA_025928335.1). Lineage (GTDB taxonomy): Bacteria > Gemmatimonadota > Gemmatimonadetes > Gemmatimonadales > Gemmatimonadaceae > JAQBQB01. The sequence goes on along the minus strand of JAICJQ010000052.1, from coordinate 10,466 downwards.
ACCAGGCGCTCCATCTCCGCGTAGCCGGCCGCGGCGTGGGCTTTGTGGCTCACGACATTGTCGAGCAGCGCATCCGACGCCATCTCCGTGTAGCCCTGAGCGCGCGCCCAGTTCTCGGCGGCGTCGAGGAGCCCGCGTCCCCAGCCTTGGCGTCGCACGTCGGGGTCGATGAACCACGCCTCGATGTAACCAACGGGGCTGGAATCGCAGCCATCCGCGTAGGCCCGCGTTCCCGCTTCGACGAAACCGGCGAGCCGGTCATCGCCCCGATCGACGACGAAGACCGCCGCGTCGCGACGCGCCCGGAAGTCGCGCATGCCGGTCGTCAGCGACGCTTCGGTTTCGGTGGGGAACAACGCGAGGCTCATCCGCAGCCACTCCCCCCAATCGGCGTCCCGGTATCCCCGAACAAACATGCCGCATGATACCTCGGCGCAATATTCCGCACCAATTGGGGTCAGACCCCGATTGGTGCGGAATAATTCCGTCAGGAGTGTCCGGGAGGGTTGACCGGGATAATAGGTAAGTATATACTTACCGATCATGACCCCGTACGACTCGCAGCTCCACGCCCTCGGGGACGCCACGAGACGAGCCATCGTGGCTCGCCTCAAGTCCGGCGGAGCGATGCCGGTCGTCGAGCTCGCCCGGGAATTTCCGATCAGCCGACCGGCGGTCTCACAGCATCTCAAGATTCTCAAGGACGCCCGGCTCGTCACCGACGAAGCGCGCGGGCGGCTCCGGCTGTATCGACTCGATCCCGCAGGATTCAGTTCACTTCGCGACTACTTCGATCAGTTCTGGACTGACGCGCTCGACGCGTTCGCCAAGCATGTCGAGGCTCGCACAACCCGCAGTCGGAGGAACCCGTGACGACCATGGCCCCGGATACGAGCAGCGCCACCATCGCCCCCGTGCGCAAGTCGGTCACGGTGCGCGCCAGCCAAGCCGATGCGTTCCGAATCTTCACGACCGAGATAGACAGCTGGTGGCCGCGCACGCATCACATCGGCACGTCTCCGATGAAGCGCGTGATCGTGGAGCCGAAGGCCGGCGGCCGTTGTTACAGCGAGCAGGTCGACAACACCGAGTGCGATTGGGGCTCGGTTCTCGCCTGGGACCCGCCGCGACGATTCATCATGGCGTGGCAGATCACGGCTCAATGGCAATTCCAGCCGGATCTCGCCAAGTCGAGCGAAGTGGAAGTCATCTTCACGGAACTCGGCGACGGACGAACTCGAGTCGATCTCGAGCACCGGCACTTCGAGCGCCACGGCGAGGGCGGCCCCGCGATGCGCCTCGGAGTGGATTCGCCGAACGGCTGGGGAGACTTGCTCGTGCTCTACGCGAAAGCGACGGAAAGGCAGGCGGGCGCCTAGCCGAGACCGCCGGCGACCACCCGCTCGAGTTGTTCAGTCAACAGCTCGGGCGACGTCGCCGGCGCCTCGCAGGTGTAGCTGCGGCAGACGTACCCGGTGGCGCGTCCGTCGCGCATTTCTCGCCCGGCGAGCAATGCGACGTCCCCGTCCGTCGCCGGCGGTCCGCCCGCGACGACGAGCGACGGTACGTATCGCGTCGCCGCCGCCCGCTCCAGCGCAGTGAAATCGGGCGCGCCCGGCTCGCCGACAATCGCCAGCTCCACCGCGCCATGAACAAGCATGTCGGCGACGCCGAGTGCATGGCCGAACGCGGACGGATAGCGCTGCATCGTCGGCATCTGCGTCTCGATGATCCACGTCGCGCGACGCCGCGCATCCACGTCGTGATACAGCTCGGCGAGTCGCGCCAGCAGCTCGGCGGCGAGCGACGTCCCTGAGGGAATCGCATTGTCGCTCACGTCGCGCGGTCGCATGACGAGCGCCTCGTGGTCGGAAGCGGTATCGAAGAACGCGTTGACGCCGTCATCCCAGAACAGCCGGACGATCGTGTCGCCGAGCTCCCGCGCGCGCGTCAGCCAGGCGACGTCGAAGGTCACCTCGTAGAGGGAGAGTGCGGCGAGCGCGAGCGACGCGTAATCCTCGAGGTATGCCGCGATGCGCGCCCGACCGTCCTTGTACGAGCGCAGCACGCGTCCGTCGACAACCATCTTTTCGAACAGAAAGCTGCCGGCCTCGATCGCGACCCTGCGATATTCGTCGTTGTCGAAGGCGCGCGCTGCTTCGGCGAGCGCTCGCACCATGAGGCCGTTCCATGACGCGAGCACTTTGTCGTCGAGCCCAGGCCAGACGCGCCTTTTACGAATCTCATATAACGATCGCTTGGACCGCCAGACGACGTCCTTCAATTCGTCGGGAGAGAGCGAGAAGCGTCTGGCGAGTGCGCGACGGTCGCGCTCCGCGACATGCAGGATGTTCCGCCCCTCGAAGTTTCCGGCATCGGTCACCCCCCAATAGGCGCGCATGACTGGAGAATCGTTCCCGAGCGCCGCGTCGAGCTCGGCACCGTCCCACAGATAGAACTTGCCTTCGTGACCTTCGCTATCGGCGTCGTACGACGAATAGAAGCCGCCGTCGGGTGAGCGCATCTCGCGAATTGCCCAGTCGATCGTCTGCTCGATGACGCGGCGGACCTCGCCGCTCCCCGTCGCCTGCCAGAGATGCGCGCCGAGTCGCACGAGCAGCGCGTTATCATAGAGCATCTTTTCGAAGTGCGGCGTGAGCCACGTCGCATCGACCGTGTAGCGCGAGAAGCCGCCGCCGATCTGGTCGTAGATCCCGCCGTGCGCCATCGCCATGAATGAGCTCGTGACGATCGACAGCGCGCGCTCCGTTCCCGTTCGCGCCCAATAGCGCAGCAGAAAATCGAGCGCCATCGTCGCGGGAAACTTCGGCGCCCCGCCGAAGCCGCTGTGTTCCTCGTCGTAGTCGTCCGCGAGAGAGCGATACGCCCGATCGAGCAGCTCCGTACTCGGCGTGCCACTGCTCCGGGTCTCCTCCTTCGCCATGTTGTACATCTCGCGAACCGAGCCGGCGGCACGCGCGACGTCAGCCGGCTTGTCGTGATACGAGTCGGAGACCGCCGAGAGAATGCGCTTGAATGTCGGCATCCCGAAGCGCGGTTCGGCGGGGAAGTAGGTGCCGCCGTAAAACGGAACGCCGTCCGGAGTGAGAAACACCGTCATCGGCCAGCCGCCATGTCCCGTCATCGCTTGGACCGCTTGCATGTAGATGGCGTCGAGGTCGGGGCGCTCCTCTCGGTCGACCTTGATGTTGACGAATCGCTCATTCATCAGCGCGGCCGTCGACTCGTCCTCGAACGACTCGTGCTCCATGACGTGGCACCAATGACAGGCCGCGTAGCCGATGCTGAGCAGAATCGGCCTGTTCTCGGCCTTCGCGCGCTCGAGCGCTTCCGGTCCCCACGGATACCAGTCCACGGGGTTGTTCGCGTGCTGCAAGAGGTACGGACTGGTTTCGTGCGCGAGCCGGTTGGGCATTGTGAGATGGCAGCGGTTTCGTCAGTTTGTCATCCTGAGCGAGCGTAGCGAGCGAAAGACCTACCCTCCTTGACTGCCACCGGTCAGGCGAGTGGGTCCTTCATCGCTGCGCTCCTCAGGATGACAACTTCGTCAAGATAAGCGCGTTGCCCTCCAACAAAGCTTCCCGCCGCTCGCGCGCGCAAACGCGTGACGATCATCCGCCGCGACCGGCCGCGCCAGCGGTCCCGTGGTACACTCGCGTCGCCTGGATTCCCCTCAGCATCACACTGCTCGTGATGTTGACGGCGCTCGTATCCGTCGAGCCGATTCGCGATGCCGCCACGCTCGCCGACGTTGGCGAGGCGCGGTTGAGCGTTTCCGCCGGATACACGACGATCGCGCCGCTCTCGGCCGTGCTCGACACCCTCACGCTGCTCACCGTGGCGCAGCACATCGCGCTGCTCCTCTGGGTGATTCTTCTCTACGTCGGTTGGCGCGTTCGTTCGACGAGAAGACCGACCACGCCGGTGCGCGAAGCCGGGTACGCCGCGATGCTGCTTGGCGGCATCGTCGTCGCCTACGCCCTCGCCGCTCTCCTGCCGCGTCCGATGGCTGCGATCGCGACGAGCGACGACACCGTTCTCTCGATCGATTTCCACGCGCACACCAAGTACTCGCACGACGGCCGGCCGGGGTGGACCGAGGACGACGTGCGCAATTGGCACCGCGCCGCCGGCTACGACGTCGCCTACATCACGGACCACGCGACGTTTGAAGGCGCCGAGCGTGGGGTCGCCGCAAATCCCGGGCAGGCTGGCGAGGGAACGATGCTCTTGCAGGGACTCGAGGCGTTCTTTCGTGGCGAGCACGTCAACATCCTCGACGCGGGCCGCCGCTATAAGGGCATCACGACGCCGGATCTCAAAGACGTCGACGACCAATCGCTGGCGATCGCCGGCATCATCCCCGCCACCACGCCGGTGATCATCGAGACCATCCCTGGCAACCTTGCGAAGATTCCCGCCAAGACGATGCAAGGGACAACCGGTGTGAGCGCGATCGAGATCGTCGATGGCTCACCGCGCGGACTGTCGCAGACGCGCCGGGAGCGCACGCGCATCGTGCGCATCGCCGACAGTCTGAACCTCGCGCTCGTCGTCGGGTCGGACAATCATGGTTGGGGCAGGGCGGCGCCGGGATGGACGCTGATGCGAATTCCCGGTTGGCGGGGGATGACGACGGATTCGCTGGCGCGCCGCATCGAGGAAGTGGTGCGTGTTGGCCGACGCGAAGCGACGCGCAATGTCGAGCGACGCATCGCCGGCGGCGCCTCGCCGATCGCGCTCGCCTTCGCCGGGCCGGCGATTTTCTTACGCATGCTCACGGCCTTGTCGGCGGATGAACGCGTGATGTGGATCGTGTGGGTCTGGGCGATCGCGCTGGCGCCGCGAGCGTGGCGTTCCATGCGGGAGCGCCGCGCAACGCTTCCCGCCGCGTGACGTCGGCGCTCGCGCCGGCGATGAACGATCGTCGCTGGCACGCCGCGCTCACCGTGATCGTCGTCGCCGCGATCGTCCGTCTGGCGTTCGCGGCATTGATTCCGGTTTTCCCGGACGAGGCGTATTACTGGGACTGGTCGCGGCGCCTCGCGGCGGGCTACTTCGACCATCCGCCGGGAATCGCGATCGTCATTCGGATCGGTAGCGACATCGCGGCACCCTTCGGCATCTCGAGCTCCGCCTTCGGGCTGCGGCTTGGTCCCGCCATCGCGGCATTCATCGCCTCTTTCGCCACGATCATGTCGGCGCGGCATATCGCCGGATCGCGGGGCGCGTTGCGTGCCGCGCTCGTCATGGCGACGCTGCCGCTCGCCGCCGCAGGCCTGGTGCTGGCGACGCCTGACGTTCCCGTCCTCGCGGCGGAAGCGGTGGCTTTCTACTTCCTCCTGCGCGCGCTCGACAGCGACCTTCGCTCGGGCGCCTCGCTCGCCTGGTGGACCGCGACAGGTATCGCGCTGGGCGCCGCGTTCGCATCGAAGTACACGTCGATCTTTCTGCCCATCGGCGCGGTCGTCGCCATCGTTCTGCGGCCGTCGCTGCGCGCGCGCTTTCGCGAGCCAGGCCCCTACGTGGCGTGCATCGTCGCGACGCTCATCTTCCTGCCGGTTCTCCGCTGGAACGCGGATCACGCCTGGATCTCCTTTCTCTACCAGGTAAAGCACGGTCTCGCCGCGCCCCAAGGCTCGTTGCTGCGTGCGGCGTGGAGGCACGAGGGTGATTTCTTCGGCGGGCAGGCGGGACTGATCACGCCGATTCTGTTCGTGCTCATGGCGATCACCGTGTGGCGCGCGCTCGATTCCACGTCGGATGACCGGCGCTTCGTACTCGCCGTCGTCTCGCTGCTCACCTTCGCCTTTTTCACCTACAGCGCCGTCCGTCAGCGGGTAGAGCCCAACTGGCCCTCGCCCGCGTATATCCCGGCGATCATTCTCGTCGCCACCCACGATTGGAGTCGTCGCGGGGCGCGCTGGTTCGCGGGCGGTGCTGTGTTGGCGGCGATCGTCTCGTTGGCCATCTATGTCCAAGCCATTACGCCCATCCTTCCACTCCCACCCACGCGGGACCCGATCGCGCGCGCCTTTGGCTGGCGCGAGCTAGCCACCTCGGTTGTCAACGAGGCTGAAGCCGAGTCGGCGGAGTCCGGGAAACGCACCTGGCTGGGCGGCGATCGGTATCAAGAGGCTGCCGAGCTCGCCTTTTGGTCGCGGGGGAATCCGGTCACCTTCGCGACGAACTTTGCCGGCCGGCCCAACCAATACGACCTATGGCCAAGCTTCGCGGCGCTCGCTCGGCCCGGCGACAACTTGGTGTTGGTGCTCGAAGAAACGGAGCAGCCGCACGCCGCGCTTCAGGCGCTCCGGCCATATTTTCAGTCGATCAACCGCGGCCTGAGCGTGCCAATGATGCGCCGCCAAGGGCACATCGGCAGCCGGCGAATCTGGACGCTAGTCGGGTGGCGCGGAGGCTGGCCCTCCCCCGCCACTGTTTCCCCCGCCGTGTCCCGTTAGCGCTTCGTGAATCGGGGCGTTGCCGCGCCGGTGGCCGGCCCGAACGCCTTCCAGCAGTCTGATGAGCTGGCGCTGCTGGTCGTCAGTGAGACTGCCGACGGCATAATCATCGGCGTGGCGCATCTCCTCCTCGAGGTCGGCCAGCACCTCGAGCCCGCGTTCGGTGGCATGGCAGAAGACCTGTCGCCGGTCGGGCGATGACCGGTCGCGCCGCGCCAGGCCAGCTTTCTCGAGCTTGTCGAGCAAGCGGGTGATGCCCGGCGCGGCGTGAATCATACGATCGCGAATGACGAGCGTCGGCAGCCCTTCGCTCCCGGCGCCGCGAAGGATCCGCAGCACGTTGTACTGCTGCACGGTGATGCCCGAGCGCGCGACGACCTGCGCGAAGTGCCGTTCGATCAGGGCAGCCGTTCTGAGAATGCTTACCGCTACTTCGGCTTTTACCGAATGAAAAGGTCGGCGCTGGACGATCTCCGCCTGCAGCCCGCCGTCGTCATCATCGTCATCGTGTGACGCCATCGTCACGGTTGTCCCCGCCGATTATTGCTCGCGCGCGGCATTCGCTGCTCCTGAAGCCGGTCAGCCATGATGATAGATGCGGAACGTGAGTTTGGCGAGGAGTCGAATGGGCGAATGGGCGGCTGGCTCCCACTAGCGAGGGTTTGCTGGACTACTCAGGTTTTCCGCCATGCCTCTCGCCAATGACCTCGCGAGTTATCTCGCCGATTCGCGCAAGCGCTCGCTCGACGAGCTGTTCGAGTTTCTTCGGATTCCGAGCGTCAGTGCCCGCTCGGAGCACAACGCCGACACGGTGCGCACGGCCGAGTGGTTTGCGGCGTCGCTGCGGTCGGTCGGGCTGACGGCGACGATCCATTCGACGATGGGGCATCCGATCGTCGTTGGGGAATGGCGCGGCGCGCCGGGCGCGCAGACGGTGCTCGTCTACGGGCACTACGACGTACAACCCGCCGAGCCCCTCGATCTCTGGGACAGCCCGCCCTTCGAACCCACGGTTCGCGACGGAAAGCTCTTCGCCCGCGGGTCGGTGGACGACAAAGGGCAGCTCTTTTTGCACGTGAAGGCGCTCCAGGCCCACCTCGCGACGCGCAAGAAGCTGCCGGTGAACGTCATCGTGCTGGCCGAAGGCGAAGAGGAGGTCGGAAGCGAGCATCTGGCGGAGTTCATCCAAGCCAACCAGACGCTGCTCGCGTGCGACGCCGTGGTGATCTCCGATTCATCGATGTTCGCGCCGGGCCTCCCCTCGATCCTCTCGTCGCTGCGCGGCCTCGCCTACTTCCAGATCGACGTCGTCGGCCCGAGCGTCGATTTACACTCCGGCAGTTACGGTGGTGCGGTGATGAACCCGGCCATGGCGCTCGCGCGCATCCTCGCGACGATGCACGACGCCGACGGCCATATCGCCATCACGGGCTTTTACGACGATGTGCGCGATTGGGGAGTCGCTGCCCGCGAAGCGATTGGAAAGCTCCCCTTCGACGACAACGACTTCCGCGCCGAGACGGGCTCACCGTCTCTGTTCGGCGAGAAGGGCTATTCGACCCTCGAGCGTGTCTGGATGCGCCCGACCTGCGAAGTGAACGGTTTGCTCAGCGGCTACACCGGCGAAGGCGCGAAAACGGTGCTCCCGAGCAAAGCAATGGCAAAGGTGAGCTGCCGCCTCGTCCCCGACCAACGTCCTGACGAGATCGAACGGCTCATGCGTGCCCACGTCGAGCGCGTCGCGCCGCCCGGCGTGACGGTCACCGTTCGCCCCCTTCACGGCGGCCACCCTTGGCGCGCTGATCTCGACGGCCCTCTCTTCGACGCCGCCCGTCGCGCCCTGGCGACGGCGTTCGGCAGGGACCCGGTGATCGTCGGCGAAGGCGGCTCGATCCCGGTGGTCGACGATTTTCAGAGAATTCTCAAGGCGCCGGTGCTGTTGATGGGTTTTGGGTTGCCGGGCGAGAATGCGCACGCGCCGAACGAGTGGATGGCGGTTGAGAACTTTCATCGCGGGGCGGAGGCTGTGGCGGCGCTTTGGGACGAGGTGGCGAGGGAGCGCTGACACGAGCGTGCTCCCTGGCCGGAACGGCCCCTTAGAATCTCCACTCGCGCAAAACCAAACCTCCATACGCCCGCACCGTCCGATACGGCTGCGTCGTCAACGTCGGCTCACTCAAAATGATCCGCGGCTCGACGCTCGCCGTGAAGCGCCAACCATCGGCGGTCCGGTGCTCGACCGCGCCGCCGAACCGATAGGCTTGCGTCTGCAGCGTGACGTACGTGCGCGGATTCACGTACTTCCCGGCCTCGAACTTCGTCTGCGTGATAAAGTTGCCGACGCCGCGGCCGGCGATCTCGGTCGGGACGTCGCCGGGCGTGATGCTAAAGACGTCGGTGCCGAAGGCGCGGCCCGCTTGAACCTCGACTTGATCGACGATCACGCCAAGCGCGACCGACGCCAGGCGTCGCACGGCCAACTGTGCGCCGACGCCGAAAAGGTCCATGCTCGCGGCGGATCCCGCCACGCTCGACGTGTTAAACGCGAGGAGCGACGTGCTGGATTGGCCAAATGCCAGAAGACTCAACAACTCCGACTGCGTTTTCGGCGGCTGGGCGTCGCTCTCCAGCGAGAGCTTTGGCCGCTTGAGGGTGCCGCCGATCAGCACGCGAATGTTGAGGGCGCCGCGTGCCGCGACTTCCACCTGATACTCGCCGGTGATCTGGAGCGTCGGGTTGAGATCGGGTGAGCCGATGAACATCGCCGAGCCGCGGCTGATCTGAAAACGCTTACCAAGGAAGTTGTATTCGCCGCGATCGGTCGTGATCACGCCGGTGAGCGCGAGCGAGCCGCCCTCCTCGCGCACCGACACCGGATCGTCGGTGTACACCTCGACGTTTGCTTCGCGGTTGCGGACCCACGTGTTGTGCTTGACGGCGATCGTCATCTCGACGCGAAGGTTCGCCATCAACGGTGACTGGACCGGGAAGAGCACCTTGTCCGCCACCATCGCGGTGTCGAGCACCTCGAACAGCGCCGGATCGCCGGCACCAATGAGATGGCGACCCGTCGGCTCGGGCGCGTAGATCACGCCCTGCGTGATCGTCGCCGCGCCGCTGAGATACGCGTGGTCGAACGGCCCGGTGAGTGCGATGCCGGCGTCGACTCGAATCTTGGCGCGGTCGTTGTTCATGAGCTCCGCGCCTCCCGACGTGAGATACAGATTGAACGCCGGCTCTCGCCAGTTGCCGATGGCGAGCGTTCCACGCAGCCGGACCGGACCCTTCGCCCATGCGTACACCGAGTCGACGCGTACCGTGTCGCCGAGCATATGCACCGAGGCGCGCATGTCGGTGAACGTCGCGCCGGTGGCGTTGAGCATCAGCGTGCCCTGCTGGAGGGCCAACGCACCGAGGAGCCGCGGTCGCTTGAGCGTTCCCCGCAACGCCACCCGGCCGAACGCTCGGCCGTGAACGTTGGAGACAACGTCGGTGAATTGCGGAATGAGCTCGACCGGCAAGCTGTCGGCGACGAGGTCGACGGACATGGGATCCGGCAGCAAGCGGTCGCCGGTCACTCCGCTCAGCGCGAGGTTGATCGGGATGCGCGCGTCGGCGACGGCCATCGAACGACCGTCATCGCGCACCATGTCGACATGGCTCGTCAACTGACGATCGGCGTAAGCGAAGGTGCCGCGGGTGATCGGCACCTTCGTGCCGTTATACGTGCCGTAGACCACACCGAACGCGCCGCGGAACCCCGGGTCGGCGAGCGTGCCGGTCATCGTGCCGTGGAGCGTGGCGATGCCGCCGACGTTGATGTCGGTTTGCAGAATGTCGGCGACGTTCGAGATCGGGAAATTGTCGACGTCGATTCGGAAATCGGCGACGCCATTCGTCGGCAAGAGACCGTTGGCGTAGATCCGCCCGTCGCCGCGGTTCTTGAGCTCGAGGTCGATCACGCGCACGCCCGGTCCGCCC
>JAICJQ010000229.1 GCA_025928335.1 Gemmatimonadaceae bacterium | reverse complement strand
GGGCTCGTCGTCGCCCACAGCCATGCGCACGGTGATCACGTGGCGGGTGACAGCCAATTCGTAAAGCGGCCGGGCACGACGGTGGTCGGGCGCGACACGGGGTCGGTTCGCAAGTTCTTTGGGATCACGCAGTGGCCCACAGAAATGAGCACGATCGACCTCGGCGGCCGCGTCCTCGACGTCATCGCTATTCCTGGACACCAGCCGGCGAGCATCGCGCTCTACGATCGGCGAACGGGCATCATGCTCACCGGCGACACGTTCTATCCGGGGCGCCTGTACGTGCGGGACACCGCGGCGTTCGCGCAAAGCATCGATCGGCTCGCGCGTTTCGTGCGCGGCCATCCCGTGACGCATATGCTTGGCGCGCACGTCGAGCAGTCGAACACTCCTTTCGTCGACTACCCGATCGGGACGAAGGACCAGCCGAACGAGCATGGCCTCGACTTGACGCCGGCGCAGCTCTTCGAGCTCGATTCGGCGGTGCAGTCGATGCGTGGGCGCTTTCGCCGATTGGCCCTACGCGATCTCACGATCTGGCCACAATAGCGACCCGGCCAAACTTCTCTCGTCCAGCGTGGACGGTGCCTTATCGCTTGGCGCCCCGTTCGACCGGTGTAAGCTGGGCGAGCCGTCGCTTCGCCTCCGCGACTCGCGGCTGAAGTTCGGGATCAGCGTTCTTCCACAGGTCGACGAACGCCCGATACTGCGCCACCGCTTTCGCCGTATCGCCTTTCGCCTCGTACAGCTCGCCGAGGCGGCGGTGAATTCCCGCGCGGAAGATCGGGTCCACCGGTTCGGCGAATTCGGCGAAGAGCGGCACGTCGAGGCGCTCCGTGTACGGCGTACTCAGGTAGCGACTGTACATCGCGATCGCGGAGTCGCTCTGACGGGCGGCATCGAACGCGCGGCCCAGGTTTGCGAAGATGCAGATGCCGCACTCGGTCGCCGGCCCATCAGGCCGCATGTCACCGCGACGGAATTCAGCGATTGCATCGGCCGGCTTGTTTTCGGCGAGGGCGATCTCGCCGAGCGCGGTATGTAAGCCCGGCTCGTGGCTGCGGCGGAAGGCCGAGTCGCGGACGTCGCGGTCGTATTCAGCGATCACGGAACGCCCTTTCTCCGGATGTCCAAGTCGCGCATAGGTCGTCGCCACCGCGAAGTACGGGCGGTCCTCCATGGGGAGGCTCTTCAGCGGCGTCCTGGAGAGCGTCGCCTCCATGCGCTCAAGGCCGCGCGGCGACTCACCCAGTGACGCGATTTCCATTCGAGTGGCGATCGCCGAATCGCCGACGATGTTCGACACCGTTCCGATCGCGGCGTTTTCGACGTTTGCCTGTGTGTAGAATGCGAGCGCGCGCTTCACACGACCCTGAATCAATGCCAGGTCGCCCAAATAACTCGAGGCCAAAGGCTTGACGTCGGAGCGCGCGTGCTGATGGACGCTGTCGTTGTACCGCTCGAGCGAATCGAGATGTCCCTGGGCATACAACAGGAAGCTCTTGACGATCGGACGAGACGAGTTATCGGGGAAGCGGGCCGCCGCGGCGGCGATGGTCGTCTCGGCCTGCGCCAGATGACCTTGGCTGATCTGTGGCCACGCGATCTCGTACCACGCGAGCGAGTTGCCCGGGGCATGTTGGATGCCGAAGGCATACGACGACTCTGCCTTCACCAGCTCACGGCGTCCGAGATATTCGAGGGCCAGGTTGACGCCGGCCGTGCCGTCGCCCCGGCGCACGAGCTCTTCGTAAAGGCCGATGCCTTTCGGTCGATCTCCACCGGGGCCTTGGGTGAAGTAAAAGGCTTCTTCGTACAGGCGCTCGTTCTCGGTCAGGTGGTCGCGATGTCGATGCGCTTGCTCCAACGCCGCGTTGACCTCGGTGCGCGTGTGCCCGGCGTTGCCGAGGGCGGCACCAAGCTTCCGCCACGCGGCGGCGAAGTTGCTGTCGATCGCGACCGCCGCGCGGAATTTCGCGATTGCATTGGGCCAATCCGACAGCACGTCGTGATATCGGGCGCCTTCACTGTACTCGCGAAGCGCATCGATCGACGACGTCGTCACATCGGCGAGCGGCGCGCTCGCTTGCACCGCTTTGAGCGATTCGCCGGCCTTGCCGCGGAGCGTCCTGGTGAGTCGATCCGTAGCGTCGATCAGACCGCGCGGGCCGTCACCCGTCTCGCGCGACGACCAGAGCTCGGTTCCCGAATCGGCGGTGACGAGACGCAGCACGACAATGTATCCGCCGGCAACGCCAGTGACTTCGCCATCGACGATCGCTTTGGCCCCGGTCCGCTGCGCCAACTGTCGAGCGAGCGACAAATCGATCTTCGACAGCGGCGGCTTCTCCATGAGTCGAAGGGCCTGGCCCGTCTGGCTCGTCGACATGAGCGAGAGCACTGACGACTGAGTGAGACCAGCCCGCACGGCGTCACTCACGACGCGACCGAGCGCGCTGTCGGCGTTGGTCGTCTTGAAGTCCGTGATGAGGAGCGGTTCCTTCGCGTTGATCTTGCCGGAGGCGAGCAGCGTTCCGAACGGTCCGATGCCCGTCGCGCGCAGCCCCATGAACGCGCCGACGGCGAGCACGAACGCGCCGAAGGCATACATGCCGCCCTTTGCCGTGCGATACCAACTCACGTGCGGCGCTGCCTTGAGGGCGATCGTCGCCATCGTGCCTTGCATCGCGCTCGGCGTGCCACCCGGCGTGAAGGTCGGCGTCGCTGTATAAGCGCGGCGTGTTACGCGTTGGACGTACCCCGTCCACAGAATCACCGGCAGGCCGAGCGCCATCATGATCAGCGAACCGGGGAAAACCCAATCCGGCAGTCCGATGCCGACAATCGCCGCCTTTGCCAGAATTACTACGACGACGAATGCCACCGCATAAATCGCCAGCGCCTTGCCGAGCATCCCTCGTCCACCGAACAGCACTGGCGGGGCTGCCTGCATTCCGCTGCCGCTCGTGACGGTGTCCAGCATGCGCGCGATCTCGGTCGCCGTTTGCGGTCGATCATTCGCGTCCTTTGCGAGACACCGCATGACCAGATCAGCAAGCAATGCCGGCGTGTCCGGACGCAGCTCGGCGATCGGGCGCGGCGCTTCGCTCATGTGGGCGGCAAGCATGCGCTGCGGGGTGCGATCGGCGAAAACCGCTCGGCCGGCGAGGAGCTCGTACGTCATGGCGCCGAGCGAGTAGATGTCCGCGCGATGATCGATGTCCGGATCGCCGGCGGCCTGTTCTGGCGCCATGTAGGCCGGCGTGCCGATGGACGTTCCGATCTGGGTGAGCGTAGCCCCAGGCGCTGAAGTCCGCGCCGCGCTGATGGCCTTGGCGATGCCGAAGTCGGTGACGACCGCGGTCCCCTCGGACAGAAGCACATTGTCCGGCTTGATGTCGCGATGGACGACACCCTGCCGATGCGCGTAAGCCAACGCCTTCGAGACGTCGCGCATCACGCCGATGACTTCGGTGATCGTGAGCGGCCCGCGCGCCAGACGCGCGCGGAGCGACTCGCCGTCCACGAACGGCATCGTATAGAACGGCAAGCCGTCGATATCGCCCGCCGACAACACCGGGACGATGTTCGCCTGTTGCAGCGCCGCGGCCGTCTGGATCTCGCGCTCGAACCGGCTCACCGAGAGTCCCTGGGCCAGCTCCGGTGACAGGACTTTGACGGCGACCTTCCGCTTGAGCCGCACTTCTTCGGCTTCGAAAACGCGGCTCATCCCACCGCCGCCAAGCTCGCGATCCAGCCGATACGCGTCGCCGAGCGTAGACTGGAGTTGGGTGCGAAGGTCTGCCGTCAGATGCGTCTCGCGAGCGGGGTGAGGTGCCGACGTCGGCTACATTCGAGGCGAAGCTCGCGCAGAACATACGGAACGAGTAGACTCGCGGCCAGAGCTTCTTCAGCCACTCCAGCCAAGCCTTCCGTATGAATCGAGCACTCCGTCGCGCCGGTACCGCGCTCACGATCGCCTTCGTCAGCACGCCGGCCGTTGCACAGTCCGGCAGTGACCCGCGCTTCGACGCGATCGCCTCGCTCACCGAGGCGAAGATGAAGGAATTCGGCGTGCCTGGCGTCGCCATCGGCATTCTCAACAACGGCGTCGCGACGACGCGCGGACTTGGCATTACGAACGTCGAAGATCCGCTGCCGGTCACCGTCCACACTGTCTTTCCGATCGCGTCGATCTCGAAGACCTTCGCCGCGACGGCGATCATGCGGCTCGTCGAGCAGGGCAAGATCGATCTGCACGCCCCGGTGCGAAAATACCTGCCGGACTTTCGCGTGCGTGATGAGGCGGTGAGCCGGGAGGTGACGGTCTGGCATCTCGTCACGCACCTCGGCGGATGGGAAGGGCAGGTGTCCGGCCCTGATCGCGGCACCGAGACGCTGAAGAATTTCGTCGAATCGAGCACGGTCACTGACCTGATGCAGGTGGCGCCGCCCGGGGCAGCGTGGAGCTACAACAACGCGGGGTTCAGCATTGCCGGTCGGGTGATCGAAGCGGTGACTGGCACGCCAATCAATCGCGCGATTCGCGATCTCGTGTTCCAACCGCTCGGTCTCGAGCATGCCGGCACGACCGCAGGCGAGTTCATCGTGCAGCGCTTCGCCGCCGGCCACTTCACGCGCAACGGAACGCCGGTGCTACAACGACCATTCGTGCCGTCGGCGAGTGTGACGGCAGGTGGCGTCGGGCTCTGCATCACCGATCTGCTGACGTACGCGCGCTTCCACTTGGGCGACGGAACCGCGGCCAACGGCCAACGCGTGCTGAAGCGCGAGACGCTCGAGTCGATGCGAGCCGTTCAAGCGCACAAGCAGAGCACCGACGATGACATTGGCATCGCCTGGCACCTTCGCACTGTCGGCGGCGTGCACACCGCCTCGCACGGCGGGACACTCTCCGGCCACATCCTGCTGCTCGAGATCGTCCCGGAGCGCAATTTTGCGATCGCGATTCTGACCAACTCGAACGTCGGCTGGCGTCTGATTCAGGACGTCGAGCGCAGGGCGCTGGAGTCGTATCTCGGCGTGACCTACGCGCGCAATCAGGCGATCGCGCATCGCGGGCTCGTCGAAACGTTGCCGAATGTCGAACCGTTGGCGAAGCAGCCGGACTTCGCGCCGTACGTCGGCACCTATGCGCGACCGAGCAACACCGTCGTCGTGCGGCCCGACGGCAACAAGCTACTCGTGCAGGAGCGCCCGAATGGGAATCGAACTCCGCCCGCCGAACAGCCCATTTCCTTCTTTGGCCCCGATCGCGCCGTGATCACCGACGGACCGGACGCAGGACAGTCGATCGAGTTCGTGCGCGACGCGGCCGGACGGGTGAAGTGGGTTCGGGTCGTCGGCCGCGTCGCGGTGAAGTTGCCGAGCGGCGCGTCTCAGGGCTCGAAGCGACCGCTGTCCGCCATCTCCTTCAGCGACATGCTCGGCGCGAACTCGGCCTCGTTGCGACAGATGTTGTTGAACTCCGTTTCGCTGAACGCGACGAGCTGACTCGCCGCCTTGGTGTCGCCGTTCCCCGCCGTCCACGCCGACGCCCACAGATCGGCGAGGAGACGCACGCTGTCGGCGAGGGATTCGACCGTGGCGTCACGGATGTGCTTCTTTGCCCACAGCCTCGCCGCCCGTTGGGTTTCGGAGAGCGCGGGGTTGTCGGCGTTGATGATCGTTCGCGGCTTGAGGCGCTGCTGCGCGGCGTACATCAGCCGCACCGTCTCCACCGCGGCGTCGTGCCCGCTCTTGATCTTGGCCGGGTGGCTGGGCATAGGCGCCAGCGCGGCATCGATCGCCGGAAG
>JAICJQ010000022.1 GCA_025928335.1 Gemmatimonadaceae bacterium | reverse complement strand
TCGAGGAGCGGCTCGGCGGTGGTGGGCTATACGAGCCGCCGGGTGGCGACGAAGCGATTTTCGTGGCGACCGTTCGAGCCATCGTCCAAATCGCCGCGATCTCGCCGGCGCTGGCTCGACACAAGGTGTTCGTAATTGGCGACGCCGAGCGAATGGTCGCCCAGGAAGGGTCCGACCAGGCGGCGAACGCGTTTCTCAAACTGCTCGAGGAGCCGCCGGAGGACACGACCATCATTCTGACGTCGAGCGAGCCGGGCGCGCTGCTGCCGACGATCCGGTCCCGGGTCGTGGCGATCCGGATCCCGCCGCTGGCCCGCGCTGAGATATCCGAATTTCTCGCCGATCCCGTCGTGGCGAAGCAGCTCGCGTCGTCGGATGCGCGCACGCGCGACGAGTTGATTGAAGTCGCCGGGGGCGCACCAGGGCGTCTGATGGACAGCGACGCGTGGCGTGTGGCGCTCGCCGAAGCAAAACGCTTCCTCGACGCGGCAAAGGCTCCCGATCGCGGCCAGCGAATGCGCGTTGCCCTCACGCAGAGCGGAGCCGGCGCCCGCGGCCGATTCAGCGACACCCTCGATGCGCTTACGGTCCTGCTTCACGACCGTGCGCGCGACGCGGCGTCGGGCGGCGACGGTCGTCGAGCGAGCGGCGCGGCACGGGCCGTGGAGATCGTAGAAGAGGTCAAGGAGCAAACGCTGCGCAACGTGAACCCGCAGCTCCTCACGGCGTCGCTGCTGCGGCGCATTGCCCCCCTCGTCGCATGAGCGACGAGCTTTCGCACGTCGACGAATCGGGCGAGGCCCGCATGGTGGACGTTTCGGCGAAGGCGGAAAGCGCACGCACCGCGCGCGCGACGGGGTTCATCCGGATGCGTCCGGAAACCCTCGACGCGATCGTAAAGGCGCAGGTCAAGAAGGGCGACGTCCTCGGAGTGGCGCGGATCGCCGGCGTCATGGCGGCGAAGAAGACGGCGGACTTGATCCCGCTCTGTCATCCGCTGAGCCTGACCCACGTCGGCGTGGAATTGACCGCGGACCAAGGTATTCCCGGCGTCCGGGCGGAGGCGACAGTAAGCACCCTTGGGCGCACCGGGGTGGAGATGGAAGCATTGATGGCCGTGTCCGTCGCCCTGCTGACGGTCTACGACATGGCCAAGGCCCTGGATCGAGGGATGGAGATCTCCGATATATCGTTAGCCGAGAAATCGGGAGGAGTCTCGGGCAAATATTCAAGACTGGATGGCACCGGTTCTGCCCCATATCCTGAGCCCGGCAGTACGAAGGCGTACTAGCCTCCTTGCTGTAAAAACTGTTGCCACCTATAAACTTATGCGCAACCTACGTGGGACGTACGTCCACCGGGGAGACGCGGTACGGCGACGGCAGCGCATCCACAGAGCGGTCTTCGTTACCGGCTCAGTGGTGCTGACGGTGATCGTCATTGCCAGCCGCAGATCCTCCACGGCGAACGCCGAACCCGCGGTGACCGACAGCCGAGGCCTGTTCTCGATCGGCGACAATCGGACGCTGCGCGCGCAGCTCGCGTCTACCCAGGGGGAGCTTAGCCTGGTCAAGGCGCAGTTCGAGCGGGCTGACAAGGTGATCGAGTACTCGACCAGATACGGCATCAATGCCGGCCTGGCGGCCAAGGTGTTCGACGCCTCGGTCCGCGAGGGGGTGGACCCGGAGTTGGCGTTCCGGCTGGTTCGGTTGGAGAGTGAGTTCAACCCAAAGGCCGTCAGTAAGGTCGGCGCTCTGGGCCTGACTCAGCTCATGCCCAGTACCGCGAAGCTGTACGACAAGACGGTCACGCGCGAGAAGTTGTTCGTGCCCGAGGTGAACCTGCGCGTCGGCTTCAAGTACCTCCGGACGCTGCTCGACATGTTCAAGGGCAACGTTCGGCTAGCCCTGCTCGCCTACAATCGCGGCGAGGATGCGGTGTGGAACGATGTGAAAGCGGGCGTCAATCCGGGCAACGGATACGACCTGAGCGTCATGCAGGGATACAAGGGAAAGGGTCGAATTGACTAGAGGTGTTGCTGTATAACTGCTTTGTTAGATGCGATCTAACAGCTAATATCTAAAGCGATAAGCGAAGTAAGGAGGGGCAGCGACCGATGGTCGCTGCCCCTCCTTACTTCGCGAACGGGGTCTGACCCCGGTAGGACCATTTTAGCCCTGTGTAAACGGGGTCTGACCCCGGTGGGACCGTTTTAGCTCAGTTGGCTACTTAGAGCGCGCTGAAACCTTCTTCTTGGAGCTTGGCGACGACTTGGTCGCCGGTTTGGTCGACCGCGTGGATTTGGCCGCCGTCGGTTTCTTCGCGGTGGATTTCTTGGCGGTGCTCTTCTTCGGCGACGACGTCCCCGCGGTCTTGACCGCGGTTGACGGCTTGACCGCCACCACGGTCATCAGCGCGGGAGTGGAAGTCTCGTGCTTTGATGAGGATTTGGCCGCGAGTTGCTTGGCCGCCGGTTTGGGCGCTCCGCCTCGGACGACCAGTGACTGGCCCGGAAAGATGAGCGGGCGACGCAGGCCGTTCGCGCGCATGAGGGCGCCGGTCGTCGTGTTGTACTTTTTCGCGATGCCGCCGAGTGTCTCACCCGAACGGACCACGTGGATGGCCGACGTCTTCGACGATGAGTAGCGCTCGATCGCCGGGTCAGGAACGATCGCAGCAGCGCTGGCCACCGCGACCGTGGGGACGAGCACCGTTTGGCCAGGGGCGAGGTTGCCACTCTTCAGGGTGCGCAGCTTGGGGTTGAACGCCGAGAGCTGCCGAACCGAGACGCCGTTCTTGCGGGCGATCGACTCGAGACTCTGGCCCTTCTTCGACTCGACCGTCGACGTCGCGACGCGATCTTCTTTCGGCAGCGCCGCGAAGGCGGCGGCGAAACGGTCGGCGGCGCCGTCGGGGATTCGGACGAGCACGGAGTCGCGCGGCGGTGTCATTCCGCGAAGGATCTGCGGATTGAGCTCTTGAATCTGGGAAACCGTGGCGCCGGACGCATGGGCGATCGCCGCCAGGGGCGTCGCGGCGCCGACGCGCACCGAGTCGTACACGAACGCCGGCTGAGGATCGATCTTCATCCCGTAGCGCGCCGGTTCTTTGCCAATGAGCGCGGCCGCGATCAACTGCGGGACGTACTCTCGCGTCTCGTTTCGGAGATAGTCCTTCTCAGCGAGTGCGAAGAAGAGGTCTTCCCCGCTCGTCCCTTCGAGATCGTCGGCGTACCGCGTGAGACCGCGCGCGATGCGACCAGGCCCGCCGTTGTACGCGGCGGCGGCGAGGTACAGCGAGCCGAATTGGTCACGCAACCCCTTGATGAACCGGATGGCGGCGCCCGTGGACTTCACGGGATCGCGGCGCTCGTCAACCCACCAATCGACGCGAAGTCCCATGTCGCGGCCGGTGGACGTCATGAACTGCCACATGCCGACTGCCGCGGCGCGGGAATAGGCGTTGGGGTCGAACCCGCTCTCGACCAGCGCAAGATAGTAGAGGTCTTCCGGCAGGCCGCCGTCACGGAGCTTGGCGCGGATCATCGGCTCATAGCGCGTTCCGCGCTCGAGCCTCGATTCGATCCGTTCCTTGGCAGGACCGGTGAACATGCGCAGGTATCGCTCGACCTGGGACGTCGATTCGTATGCATGAACTTCGATGTCCCACATGGGCGCCGATGTCGACTCGGCCACAGGCACGGTCTTCGACGAGTCGCCGAAGAGGTCCGTCATACGCTTGCCAACGTCGGTGTTCGAGAGTTTTGCCGAGTCAGCACTTGGCTTTGGCGAAAGCGCCGCGGCCTGCTGGGCGACAGGCGCCGGCGAAACAGTCGGGGTCGGGATCGGCGTCGAGGTCGCAGTGGGCGGCGGCGCGGGGACGGGGCTCGTCGTGGGAGCCGTCGGTCCGACGCCGCGCTGCGACGGGACGCAAGCGAGCGTGAGGAGCGTTAGGACGTATGCCGGAGCTCTTCGAATCATCTATCCATCCGTCCCACCGTGAACGAGAATCGCCGCTCCGTGCGGCGATTCTCACCTAGTCTGACAACGCTAACGGGAATCTCGGTTGCCAACGGCGGGCCGAGGACCCTGAATTCAAACGGGCTTACTGGGCCGCAATGTAGTTGCCCAACACGCGGTTCGTCGCGTTGAGCACGGCAAGCGCGGCGCATCGCCGGGTGTCAGTTTCAGCGAGAGCGCAGCCGACGAGCTTGACCATGCGAGATGGCTCCCGCATGGAGATGGAAACGATGATGAGGTTTTCGTCGAACGCACGGAGATGCTTCACACCGAGCAGATCGAAGTGCATCGCACCCTTGGTGTACTCGGCGAGCGCGTGCAGCGCCGCTTCAGACGCGACACGAAAATCGCCCAGGAGGCTCGATTGCCCCAGGGCGCGACCAACGTAGAGCACTCCGTCGAACTCGAGATGGACTTCCGCCGTGCACTGCCCTGACGGTGTGCGGGCAAAAACGAAGTCCGCGAATTTCAGTCGTTCTCGACGGGGTCCAGCCGGTATGATGACGCTGGAATCCGGCGAGCCCTGTTCGTTGATGGGTGACGTCATGAGTCCTATGCGCGCGGCTGACCTTTTAGGGCGACATCGCCCGTGTCTTAAACGAGTGAATCATGGCGAACGCAACACGAGGTTGCTTGTAACGGCAATCACGGAAACCCATATTCGCCCCCATGTCACTTTCGATTACAGCAGGGCTTCTTGCCGTCGTAACGGCGAACATTTTTTCACACCCGGACCATCAGGCGGCGATCGATTCATTGCGCGTGAGGATCGAGCGTCGGATCGCCGACCAGCCTGGAGCGATCGTCGGTGTAGCTTTCCACGATTTGCAAACGGGTGATTCTCTTTACCTGAACGCGGACGACAGCTTCCACGCGGCGAGTACGATGAAAGTGCCCGTGATGATCCAGCTGTTTCGAAGTATCGACGCGGGCGCGCTCCGACTTGACCAAGGAATCCTTCTGGTCAATCAGTTTGGGTCCATTGTTGACGGGTCACCTTATTCGCTCGATGCCGGCGACGATTCCGACAGCTCTGCCTACAAGCTGGCGGGCACGCGGGTCCCGCTGAAGGAGCTCATTGACCGCATGATCACGCGGTCGAGCAACCTCGCGACCAATGCGTTGATCGAGCTCGTGCGAGCGTCGAACGCGAACGCAACGGCGCACATGCTCGGCGCGCGCAACATCCGCGTGCTGCGTGGCGTGGAAGACAACAAGGCGTTCCAGGCCGGCATGAACAACACCACCACGGCGCGCGATCTCGCTGTTTTGCTCGAGGCAATTGAAACGGGACGTGCGGCCTCGCGATCGAGTTGCGACGCCATGCGCGAGATCCTGCTCCATCAGGAGTTCAACGAGGAGATTCCCGCCGGACTGCCCCCGGGCACCCGAGTTGCGCACAAGACCGGGTGGATCACCGGCGTGCTGCACGACGCGGCGACCGTCTACCCGCCGGGGAGAAAGCCCTATATGCTCGTCGTTCTGACGAGGAACATTCCGGACGACAAGGTCGCGCGTCGCTTGATTGCCGATGTGTCGCGCATCGTGTGGTCGCACGCCGTACCTGGTCGCTTGGCGGACAATCCATGAACGTGGCGATCGGCACCGATCACGCGGGCTTCGTACTCAAGGCGACGATCGTCGAGGCCATCGAGGCGCTCGGTCACACCGTTGTCGATTGCGGCGCGATGCGGGTGGACCCGGGCGATGATTACCCCGATTTCGCCGAGGCAGTGTCCCAAGCCGTTCTCGATGGTCGCGCCGAACGTGGCGTCTTGCTCTGCGGCAGCGGTGTCGGGGCATCGGTCGCCGCCAACAAATTCACCGGCATCCGCTCGGCGCTTTGCCACGACACCTTCTCGGCGCGCCAGGGTGTGGAAGACGACGCGATGAACGTCCTCGCGCTCGGCGCACGGGTCATCGGTCCGGCGCTGGCCGTCGAGCTGGTCGGCGCCTTTCTCCGCGCCGAGTTCTCCGGCGCCGAGCGCCACCGCCGTCGCCTGGCCAAAGTCGAATCCTTCGAGCGCCGATAGAACTCAAACCGCTGCGAACGGGGTCAGACTCCGAAAAAAAAAAACGGAGTCTGACCCCGTTTCGTCGCCGGTTAGTCGGGACGATTGGGTTCGCGGGTTTCGGAGCTCGATTTCGATTCGCCGCCGCGACCGCCGTAGCCACTCTCGTGAGGCCGATCGCGAGAGGCGCCGGGGGCGGGTTTGTCGCCGGCTGCACCAGACGAGCCAATCGACGACTCGGGAGTGCCCTGCACCGCTTCGGCGCCGGCACCAGTCTTCGAGCCGTCGGCTTGGTTCTCCGACTGGTGGGATTTGTCCGGTGAATCGTTGGTGGTCATCCGAGCCTTCTCCTATGGGTGGTGGCCGAAGCGGGTACAAGAAGCGCGCCGCTCATTGCTGAACTGGTTGCGCACGCGATATGATGCGCGAGCATGCTCTCGGCCGACGTCGTCGTCATCGGTGGTGGACCAGCAGGCGCGGCCGCAGCGCGGTTGCTCGCGCAGTGGGATCGCAGCGTCGTGCTGATCGCCCGCGCAGCCTCGAAGCGTTCGATCGCCGAATCGCTTCCGCCGAGCTGCACAAAGCTGCTCGACGCTCTTGGCGTACGCAGCGTGATCGACGCCGCCGGATTCGTACGCGCGCTCGGGAACACAGTGCAGTGGGGCCGCGAGGATCGGAGGTCAGAGCCCTTCGCCGGCGGCGCCGGGTACCAGGTGGACCGTGCGCGATTCGACGAGTTGCTCGGCGATTCTGCGCAGGCAGCGGGCGCGTTCGTTGTTCGCGGCGCGACGGTGCGTGGAGCGAAGCGGCATGGCGACAGCTGGGTCGTGAACTACGATTCGAACGACGGACCAACGACGTGCCAGGCGCGTTGGGTGCTTGATTGCAGCGGACGCGCCGGCGTCGTTGCGCGAGGCGGGTATCGCCGACCGGAACAAGCGGCACGCACGACAGCCGTCGTCGGCGTATGGGAAAACGATGCGTGGGCCGACGACGCATACGCCACGCACACCCTCGTCGAGAGCTATGACGATGGATGGGCCTGGTCGGTGCCGGTCTCGTTGAGCCGCCGATACGTCACGGTGATGCTCGACCCGCGTCAGACCGACGTCCCAACGCGCGACGCACTCGATCGCGCGTATCGCGCGGAGCTTTCGCGAACAAGACTCATTGCCGAGTTGGTGCGCGACGCGACGTTGGTCGAACCGTGTTGGGGGTGCGACGCGTCGCCGTATCGGTCGCATCGGGTCAGCGACGACGGGTTGCTCCTCGTTGGTGACGCGGCGTCGTTCATCGATCCGCTGTCGTCGTTCGGCGTCAAGAAGGCTCTGGCCTCCGCGTGGCTCGCGGCCGTCGTTGCGAACACGGCGCTGGACGAGAGATCGTTGGCTGGCGCGGCGCGCGATCTGTTCGAGGAGCGCGAGCATGGCATGTACGCGGAGCTGCAAACTCAGGCGGCGCGGATAGCGCAAGACGCCTCCGGGGCGCATGACAGCGCGTTCTGGCATGCCCGGACGGAGGAAATCGCCGCCGCCGATTTCGAGCTCGACGCCGCGGTGGTGCGTGGCGACCACCGCGTGCGCGACGCATTCGAGGAATTGAAGCGTCGGCCGGCCATGCACCTCCGCATCGGCGATTCGTTGCGCGTCGTCGAACGGGCCGTGGTGCGTGGCAATCGGGTGATTTTGGAGCAGCACCTGGCATCGGCAGCGATTCCGCAAGGTGTTCGCTACTGCCGCAACGTGGACCTCCTGGCCATCACCCGACTCGCTCCCCACCACGAGCAGGTGCCGGACCTGTACGACGCATACTCGCGGGCGGCGAGCGTCGTTCCCCTCCCCGATTTTCTCGGGGCGCTCTCGGCGCTGGTCGGCCTCGAGATGCTCAGTTTTGCTTGACAGGTAGTCGCCGACGCCGTATTCGTCTCCGCACTCTCACCGGAGCGAACGACTGATGTCGCGTGCAAGGTTTGCAGAGGGCCGCGGCGGAAGGGGGAGTCGTGCTGCACTCGGCGTTGTGCTGCTCGCGTCGACGCTGCTTCCACTTGCTGCTGCGCAGGCCCAGCGCGGCGGCGGCGGCCGAGGTGCCGGGGCGGGAGGCGGTCGTGCCGGAGGCGCGGCGCCCGACACGACGCATGGATTTCCGATCGCCGAGCGCGCGATCAAAGCCAACTGCATCGGGTGCCATAAGCAGGATAGTGCCGGCGTCGTGCAGCGCATCTCATTCGAACGGAAGACGCCCGAAGGGTGGGAGATGTCGGTGCGTCGCATGGTCGGGCTCCACCATCTCGACCTCGATCCGAAGGACGCACGGACCATCGTCCGATATTTGAGCGACCACCAAGGCTTGGCGCCGGCGGAGATGAAGCCCGCGCGCTTCGAGCCGGAACGTCGCATGATCGATTACCGCTACACGGCGGACGCGCGCACCGAGACGGCGTGCCGCGCCTGTCACTCGATGGGTCGTGTCATTTCGCAGCGGCGCACACGCGACGAGTGGAATCTTCTGCTCGCGACGCATCGCGCGCTGTATCCCGACGCGGACTTCCAGGCGTTTCGTCGCTTCGGTCCCGCGGTGAACGACAGCGGTGTTCCGCAACTGCATCCGATGGAGTTGGCGGTCAACCATCTGTCCCGCGTCTTCCCGCTCCGCACGCCGGAATGGACGGCGTGGTCGGCGACGATGCGCACGCCGCACCTCGAGGGCACGTGGCTGCTGAGCGGCAACGAGCCGGGGCGCGGTGCCTTCTACGGCCGTGTCACGATCGCGAAAGGCGCGAGCGACGGCGAATTCACGACGCAGACGACCTATCGATACGCTGACGGCGGCGCCGTCGTCCACCGCACCGGCAAATCGATCGTCTACACCGGTTTTCAATGGCGCGGCCGATCGACCGATCCGGCGCAGCGCGCACGCGACAGCGTCGGCTTACGCGAAGTGATGTTCGTCGAGCCTGGTTGGGACGAGATGTCGGGCCGCTGGTTCCAGGGCGGCTATGATGAAATTGGCATGGACGTGACGGCGCGTCGTGTGTCGGGCAGCCCGGTGATCGCGGGCATCGCCCCACGAGCACTGCACGTTGGTTCGCGTAGTCAGGACGTGACGATCTTTGGCGCGAATCTGCCAAGCGCCGCGGCGAATGCGATCGACTTCGGGCCTGGCGTGACGGTGGACAATGTCGTCCGCGCGACGGCGGATTCAATTACCGTGCGGCTGAGCGTGGATTCGGCCGCGGCCGTCGGGAAGCGCGATCTCTACGCGTCCGGCGCATCGCTCCGCGACGCGGCGGTGGTCTTCGACAAGATCGATCGCATCAAGGTCGTCCCGCTCGCCGGGTTAGCGCGCGTGGGCGGCGCCGTGTTCCCGAAACAGCTCCAGCAATTCGATGCGATGGCGTACTGGAATGGTCCGGACGGCAAATCGGACACGGACGACGATCTCGAGATCGGACGCGTACCGGCAAAATGGAACCTCGAGGAGTACGGTGTGACGTACGACGACGATGATGTGAAGTTCGTCGGCGCGCTCGACCAGAATGGCTTGTTCACGCCGAGCCTCGACGGGCCGAATCCCAAGCGCAGCTCGAGCCGGAACAATGTCGGCGACGTCTGGGCGGTGGCCTCGTACACGCCGCCCGGCAAGAATGCGAAAATGCTCAAGGCGCGGGCGTTGCTCGTCGTCACGGTGCCGCTGTACGTGCGCTTCGTCCCCTGGCAAACGCAGCCATGATGCTTCGTCGCGGTGAGTATCACTCGTTTTCGGGCGGCGACGCGAGATACCTGTATCTCGTCCCGTCGGCCGCGGTCGTGGAGCTCGACGACGTGTCGCACGCCGTCCTCGAGCGGCTCGCTACCGGCGACCGCACGGCGAATGAGCTCGCCGAGTCGCTCGGCGCGCGGTGGAGCGGCGACGAAGTACGCTCGTCGATCGACGAGCTGCTCGGCGTGCGCGCGATCCATAGCGTCGTCGCGCCGCCGGTCGCGCCCCCCTCCGTCAAGTCGAAGCGCAGCATTCCGCTCCAGACGCTCGTGCTCAACGTGACGAGCAAGTGCAATCTGTCGTGCGGGTACTGCTACGAGTACGGCGAGGACCGGATCGTCGAGAGCGGGACCAAGCCGCGATTCATGGACGAAGCGACGGCGAAACAGTCGGTGGATTTCATGTTCGCCGAAGCGGGCGATTCGCCGAGTGTGAATCTCACGTTCTTTGGCGGCGAGACGCTGCTCAACTTCAAGATGTTGAAGTCGGCGCTCGCCTACGCGAAGCAACGCGGCGCGGAGCTCGGCAAGCAGGTGAACGCGAGTCTGACGACGAACGCGACGCTGCTGCGCGAGGAGATCGTGGACTGGTTCATCGAGAACGACGTCGGCG
The DNA here is from genome assembly GCA_025928335.1 of Gemmatimonadaceae bacterium. GTDB lineage: Bacteria > Gemmatimonadota > Gemmatimonadetes > Gemmatimonadales > Gemmatimonadaceae > JAQBQB01. Next base: position 25,610 of record JAICJQ010000022.1, on the reverse strand, counting down.
TCACGGTGTCGATCGACGGAGCGCGCGAGCAGCAGGACAAGTTCCGCGTGTTCTCGAATGGCATGGGCAGCTACGACATCATCCTGCCCCGCATCAAGGATTTGCTGGCGCGGCACCGGCGGAAGCCTGTCGGCGCGCGCGTGACGCTGACGGGCCAGAATCTGGATGTCGTCTCGATCTACCGGCACCTGTTCGAGGAGATCGGCTTCTGGGAGGTCGGTTTCGCGCCGGTGACGACGTCGTGGCAGCGCGAGTACGCGATCGAGGATCTGGGATTCCAGCAGCTCCTCGCCGGCTTCCAGACGCTTGCCGCCGAGTATCTGAGTGAAGCGATCGCCGGCCGGCGCCACGGCTTCTCGAATGTGCGGGACACGCTCGAGGAAATTCACAAAGGAATGAGTAAGTCGCATCCGTGCGGCGCGGGCTTCGGTCTGCTCGGCGTGGCAACGGACGGCGACGTGGCACTCTGCCATCGGTTCGCGGGATCGGACAGCCACAAGCTGGGCAGCGTGTTCAGCGGCGTCGATCACGCCGCGCAGGCGACGTTCCTCGAGACACATCACATCGACAACAAGACGGACTGCTCCACCTGTTGGGCGCGCCCGCTCTGCGCCGGTGGCTGCTATCACGAGGCGCACACGCGGTACGGCACGACGACGCAGCCGAACCTGCATTACTGCGAGTGGATCCGCGCGTGGACGAATACCTGTCTGGAAGTGTACGGAACGTTGGCGACAAAGCGGCCTGACTTCCTTACCCACCTGTCATGAGACATCTCAAATCGATCAACCAGAAGGCGCAGCGGATCGAGGGTGTGCTGCAGAACGACGTCGTCGCGCTGCAACAGGGCCCGGGTGGTCCCACGGGACCGCACGTCCCCCTCGGCTGCTCGTTCGTGTTCTCGCCGGGATGGGAGGTGGATTCGAACGGAGGCACGGCCGGCCTTTGCCAACCGGTGGAGCGCGATCTGTTCGACTGCCACATCACGTGCTTCTGGCCAGCCCACGTGCCCGATCTCTACAACCACGCGCCCGATTGGACCGCGAAGTGCGCCTCGGCGCAGAAGGACTGGCGGAAGATCGACTTGGTGTTCCCATGAGGTTCTTCGCTTCGCTCAGAATGACAGCGGTAGCGTGGCCAATCGCTGTAGCGGCTGGTCAGAGTGTCCCGTCCGGTGGCACCGGTACGCTGTACGTCGGCACGTACGCGCGGCAGGTGCTGGTGATCGACGAGGCGACGATGAAGGTGAAGGACACGATCAAGTCGCAGCTCGGCATCCCCGACATCTCGCTGTCGTTCGATCGCAAGCATCTCTATCTCACCGACCCGGGTAACGAGAAGGTCGAGATCGTCGATCTCGCCACGAAAAAGTCGAGCGGCGTGTTCACGCTGTCGACAGACAGCACGAAGGTTCGGATGTGGGGGTTCAGCCTCGATCCGAAGGAGCGGTTCGCGATCCTGCTCGTGAAGGCGTATCAGGAGCACGCCGATCGCTACGAGGTGCGGGGGCCGACGCTGGTGCGCTACGACCTCGCGACGCGCCGCGTGACGGACACGATTCCGTGGCCGCGCGGCGAGGAGCGTGAGGGAGCGCAGATCGTCTTCTCGCCCGATGGGAAGCTGATGTACTTCTTCACGCAGGACGACGTCCTGATTTACGACGCGGTGTCACTGAAGGAAGTCGACCGCTGGGAGATCTCGAAGACGTTGTTCGAGGAGGGACTCGGCCGCATCAACTTTGGCTTGCCATACGACGTGTACGAGGAGCCGGGGTTCTACACTGGCCTGTTCCGGACGAATGATCCCGTGAACCACCGCACGCAGATGGGCGTGGCACGGATGGATCTCGTGAACCGCCAGTTGGACTTCTATTCGCTCGGCCCGAGCCAGGCCGTGAGCTTCCGGCTGTCACCCGACCGCAAGAAGGCCTACGGCATCCACAGCGAAGTCGGCAACTACCAGTTCTGGACGTTCGATCTCGATTCACGACGCGTGGTCGGCAAGACCGAATTTCCGGGCCGACCGCGGATGGGGCTCGTCGTCAGCTCGAACGGCACGCAGCTCTATATCACGACCGCCGGCTCGACGATCGACCGCTACTCGACGACCGACTTCAAGCATCTCGGCCAAGTCAATCTCGGCGCGGACATGACCAACGTGGTCATCGTGCCAGCCATGCGTCCGTAGAGGGAACGTGCCGCTGTTGGACAAGGATCTGCGCCGCGCGCTGGGGCACGTGGCGCCGCAGTGGCGACGGCTGTCGATCGTCGTCCTCTTCGCGCTCGCCAGCACGGTGGCGGCGCTCTATATCCCGTACCTGTCGCGCATCATCATCGATCGCGCCCTGATCGGGCGGGACCGCGCGGCACTCGTCGCCGTCATCGGACAGTTCGCGGTGCTCACGATCGGCACGTTCGTGCTCAATGTCGTGAGCGGTTTGATCTACACGCGCGCGTCGGCGGACATCCTGTTCGACATGCGACTGGCGCTCTTCCGCCAACTGCACCGTCTGTCACCGCGATTCTACGCGACGATGCCGGTCGGACAGATCGCGGCGCGCCTCAACTCGGACATCGCCGAAATTCAGCGCGTGGCCGCCGAGATCGCGCTGTCGTGGCTCGGCAGCATGGTGTTCCTCGTCGGGAGCATTGTGATTCTCTTCCGACTCGACCGCGCGCTCTTTCTCGTCAGCTTCGCGATCTTGCCGGCGGCGTTGTGGGCGCTCGTGCGGTATCGTTCGCGTCTCGACGGCGCGATGACCGGGGTCCGCGACCGCAGCGCGGACGTCGGAAGCTTTCTCATCGAGTCGCTGCTCGGCATGCGCGTGATCGTCGGATTCAACGCGCAGGATCGCGCGGCGCAGCATTTCCGGGAGCACAACGATCGCTTCATCGACGCCTTGATGAAGATGCGGCGGCTCACCTATCTCTCCGGTGGAGTGCCGGGGTTGCTTCTCGCCGCGGGAAGCGGCGCCGTGTTTTTCGTCGGCGGCATGCGGGTGATCGATCATTCGATCACGATGGGCACGCTCGTCGCCTTCATTGCGTACCAGATGCGTCTCGTCTGGCCGATCCAATCGCTGATGGGATTGTACGCCAGCTTCGCGTCGGCGCGGGTGTCGCTCCGCCGAGTGAGCGAAGTTCTCGACGCGACGCCCGATGTCGTGGAGACGCCGACACCGATCTCGCTCGAGAGTGTTCGCGGGCGCGTGACGCTCGACGACGTGAGTTATTCGTTCGGCCGCGGCGACGGCGTGCTCGATCGCGTGTCGGTCGACATCTCTCCCGGCGAGCGAGTGGCGATCGTCGGAAAGAGCGGCGAGGGCAAATCGACGATCGCCGAGCTGCTGGTCCGTCAGCTCGATCCGGCGAGCGGCCGCGTCCTGCTCGACGGTATCGACGTTCGCTCGCTTCGGCTTCGCGAGCTGCGCGACTGGGTGTTGGTCGTCGATCAGGATCCATTCGTGTTCAACGCGACGATCGCCGAGAACATTCGCTATGCGCGGCCGAATGCGACCGACGCCGAAGTCCACGAGGCCGCGGAGCGCGCCGGGCTGCAATCGCTGCTCGCTCGCTTGCCCGAGGGACTCGCGACGAGCGCCGGGGAACGTGGACGCAGCTTGTCGGCCGGCGAGCGGCAGCGCGTCGCAGTGGCGCGGGCATTGTTGGCGAATCCGGCGGTCCTCGTGCTCGACGAAGCAACTGGAGCGCTCGATCCGGCGACGGAAGCGCAGGTCGCGTCCGGATATGAGGCAGCCATGTTCGGCCGAACGACGATCATCATCACGCACCGGCAGGAGCTGGCGCGTCGCGCCGACCGAATCCTCATCCTGGAGAACGGCGGGATCAAGGAACACGCGGCGCCGGCCTCGACGCTCGCCGGGACGCATTCATCGTTCGCTGAGCTGTTCGCGACACGCCTGCAGATCGTTCACTGACCGTGCGGTTCCGATTGAGCGATGCACCGTTCGCCGATCGGAGCGGGCGCGGCGTGACCATCGCGGTACTCGACAGCGGCATTCACGCGGATCATCCGCATCTCGCCGGAGCGACCGTGCTCGCCGGCTGCTCGTTCTCGAGTGAGAGCGACGACGCGATCGATCGAATCGGTCACGGCACCGCGGTGGCGGCGGCAATCCACGAGAAGGCGCCCAATGCGCGCTTGATTCCCGTGAAGCTCTTTCATCGCCATCTGACGACGAACGCCGAGGTGTTGGCGCAGGCGATCGAATGGTCAGCCGCGGCCGGCGCCGACCTTATCAATCTCAGCTTGGGCACAGCGAATACAGCGCATCGCGAACGGCTCGTCGCTGCCGCGCGCGCAGCCGCTGAAAGCCGTGTGCTCGTCGTGGCGCCGCGCGAGACGGAGGGTGTCATGCTCTTGCCCGGTTCGCTCGACGGTGTGCTCGGCGTGCTCGCTGACGCCCAATGTGGGCGGGATGAACTCGAGTTGCGGCTCGAGCACGGCGGCGTGTGCGCCACCGCGTCGATTTTTCCGCGACCGATCGGCGACCTACCCCGAGAGCGCAACCTGTCCGGCATCTCGTTCGCGGTCGCAAACGTGTGCGGATTTATCGCGCGCGCCCTCGAGAGCGGCGTCTCCGTAACTTCGCTCGCCGGTTGAAGGCGGACGCTACGACCATCGACCAATCCACGGTCACGCGCGGCGACGGTATCTAGAAATCGAAGCTCTGGATACCAACCGTGGGGACGATGGGATGCCACGAACACAGCCGCGCTCATCGCGCGCTCGAGCACGAACAGTCGTCGCGGCCGCCGTTGCGTTGGCCTCGCTGAGCGCCGTCGCGAGCTGCCGAAAGGCGAAGGCGGAAGCGGACGGCAACGTCTTCGACCCCGACGCGGTCGCAATGGACGCATACATCTACGCTTATCCGCTCATCACGATGGACCAGACGCGCCGAGTGGCGACGAATGCGTCGCGCGCTGGAGCAAAGCACGCTCCGATGGGCCAGTTCGCCAACATGCCGTCGTACCCGGACCCATCGTTCCGAGACGTGACGGCGCCGAACGCGAACACGTTGTACTCGGCGGCCTGGCTCGACCTGAGCGCCGGGCCGTATGTGTTGTCGCTGCCGGATGAGCATGGACGCTACTATCTCATGCCGATGCTCGACGCGTGGACGAACGTGTTCGCGTCGCCGGGCACGCGCACGACCGGAACGGCTGTACAGCGCTACGTGGTCGTTGGACCCGACTGGAATGGATCCGTCGATGTTCCCGACGCAGAAGTCATAAAGGCACCGACCAACCTCGTCTGGATCGTCGGCCGCACGTTCGCGCAGGAAACGCCCAACGATCTGGACGCCGTGCATCAGCTGCAGCGTCAGTACTCGCTGGTGCCGCTCAGCGCATTCGGCAAGGAGTACGCGCCGCCGGCGGGCCGCGTCGACCCAGCGGTCGATATGGAGACGAGCGTGCGCGACCAGGTCAATCGGCTCGACGCGACGACGTTCTTCAATCGTCTCGCGATGCTGATGAAAGAGAATCCGCCGGCGGAGGCGGATTCAGCGATCGTGGCCCGAATGGCGAGCATCGGGATCGTGCCGGGCCGAACATTCGACGCGCGAAAGCTCGGCCCCGATGCGAGCGTCATTCTACAAACGCTGCCGCGCCGCGCGCTGCAACGCGTCGTGGGGTACAGCACGCTGGTGCCCAACGTGAATGGGTGGCAGTACTCCACCGACCTCGGCGAATACGGAACGGACTACGATCGTCGCGCATATGCCGCGTACTTCGGCCTCGGGGCCAACCTTCCACAGGATGCGATCTATCCGGTGACGATGACCGATGGGTCGCGAGAGGCGCTCGACGGGTCGCAGAGCTATGTGCTGCACTTCCCGAAGGACCAGCAGCCGCCGGTGAAGGGATTCTGGTCCGTGACGATGTATGACCAGCACTTCTTCTTCGTTTCGAACCCGATCCACCGGTATCAGATCAGTCCGACCCAGTCGCCGGTGACATACAATCCAGACGGTTCGCTGGACCTCTACATCCAGCGCAACAGTCCGGGGTTGGCGAGAGAGAAGAACTGGCTTCCATCGCCGTCGGGGCCATTCGTGCTGATGCTGCGGATGTATTGGCCGGGCGACGCGGTGATCAATGGAACATGGAAGCCGCCGGCGGTGATGCCGGCGACGTCGGTGACGAACCAATGAGCTTGCGGGTGGCGGAGGCATCGACCTCCGCCACCCGCTCTCTCTCTCACGACGCGCGTTGAATCGGCCATCGAATGTGATTGGCATCGATGTCGCCGCGCGCGGCGCGCAGGGCGATGAGCGCGGCATGGATCGCAACACCCTCGTTGATGATTCCGCGCAGAACGATCTCGAACGCGTGAGTGAGTGAATCGTCACCCGTCGTTGGAGCGGGCTCGGGAAGGCGCGCGATCGGCACCGTACCCGACAAGATCCAGCGGTGCGCGCCATCATGGACGACGCGCGGCTTCGCGTTGCCAAACGGCGCGAGTGACGAGCGCGCATTTCGCTCGAGCCATTCGCTCACGGAGCGGTTGGCGTGCACCGCGGCTTCGATCGCCGCTGATTCGTCGGCGAACCCGGCAACACCGATTGCGCGGCCGCGGATCCATCCGACCAACTCGCCGCGCGGCGTGAGAAGCGCGAATCCATCGGCGCCGTCGGCAAGGACGCGGATGCTCATGGCCGGGCTCCTCGGCGCCGCGAGTCCTGCCGACGCCACATCACGAGGCTGGTCGCAATGAGCGCGACCGTCGTGACGATGAGAGGAATGAGGTAGGTCGCCGGAACAAACAGGGAGAGCGCGGCCGGGACGAGCGCGGCTGACGCGACACCGAGCCACGGTTCGAAGGTGGGGATACCATCGTCGTGCTGGACATGCTGTTGATTGTCGGACATGAATATGCTCCCGCGATCCACACGCGCCGAAAGGCGTCCCTGCGGAGTCGCTGCTGATCGGTGGGTACGCGTCTACTCGCGCCGAGTGCGCGGCGAGACAGGCGTACGATTCATGTGTGGCTTGTTCGGCGCGGATCCGCGATCGGCGCCGGTGCGATCAGCTTACGGGAGGCGCCGTCGCGTCATAGGCGCGCGGAACGACGCGCGCAACGATCGTTCGGTCGAAGCGCGGGGGCGTGGCGGCGGCACGAGCGTTCGCCACCGCACGCGGAGCATTCTCGACAAACGGAAGGTGGACGGTCGGCGGAACGCGACGCTGCGAGCGCTGTTCGTCGACGACGCGTTGCGCGGCCGGTGCATGAAGAACGGGCGCCGCGTGGACTGCGGAATCGTCGTGAGACGCCGGTGACACCACGGCCGAGGCCGCGCTCGTCGCGAAGAACGCGACGAGCGCGAGCAGTGCGGCAACGATGCCGCGAGCGGGAGCCGGGCGACTCAGTTTCACAGGACGATTCTCGATGCGCGCGTTTCTTCGATTACCCCGGCGAAGGCTAATCGTTCCCGCAAGGGCGGCACCGCTAGATCCCGAACCGAAAGGTCGTACCCGGGCGCGAAGTTCGGCTATCGGTGCCGCCTGAGGATCGCCGAGATGCCGCCGGCAAGTCCTACGTGGCGAACGACGACGACCCCCACGCCGACCAACGCGAACGTTCCGAGCGCGAGTGCGGCCCACGCGCTACGCAAGACGATGAGGTGAACCGCAACGAGCGCGACCAGGCCAGCTGGAAGCGCCCACCGTGGCCGAGGGAGAGGCGGTAACGCGCGCTGGATGGCCGTCGTACGCTCGCTTCGGTCGTCGATGCTCGAAGGTTTCCGCGCGAGAGCGAATTGGAGATCGGACACGCCAACTGAACCCATCTCCGTCACACGCAGATCTGCTCGGCCAAGCAGGTCGACAATTTCACGAAGCGGTACGTGTCCGTGGCGATGCAAGCGCGCCAACAGCCCACCGCGTTTATTCGCCGGCCTCTCGAAGTCCACAACGAGCACGCGACCGCCCGGGCGAAGAACCCGTCGGCTCTCCGCCGCGAGGAGCTCGCGCACTGCGCGTGGAAGGTGGTGCATCATGAGAGTGGTCAACACGACGTCGAAAGTGTCGTCGGAAAACGGGAGCGCCTCGGCAGACGCAACATCGAACGCGATGTCGACACCGGCCTTCGCTGCTTTTCGCCGCGCATGCGCGATCATTTCCGGCGAGGCATCGATGCCATGCACCGCGCCGCTTTCCCCGACGCGCCGCTTCGCTTCGATGGCAAGGCTTCCAGTTCCACAGCCTACGTCGAGCACCGACTCGCCCAACGCCACGGTCGCCAGTTGACCGAGCCGTTCACGGAGTTCGCGCTCGCGACCGAGGGTGATAAGCCCCGCGAGCAGGTCGTAGTACCCCGCCATCGAGTGCAGGACGAGCCCCTTGGGGGCACGCGTCGTATCATTCATCATGCTGGACTCAGGGGTTGAACGCTCCTGCATCCTACAGCCTGTTGAAGCTGACGGTCGTTCGAAGCATTGCCACGACGTGGGCGTTGGTCATCAACTCGCGTCCGCAATCCGGCTGCTGAGTAGCTGGGCGGCGAACTCCTGAGCCGCCTGGATGCGCATGACATCGCGTTCCGTCGTCTCCAGGCCCTCTTCCAGTTGCGCGGTGCGGGCGCGCAACTCGCTCAACTCCGTCTGCGCATGCGACCGCTGCTCTAACGCGCGCACGTAGCGGCGCGCGAAATAAGCCGTCGTTCCCAAAATGAGAAAAGGAAGTAGGGGCCGGAGGAGATCCATCACAACCAGGTAGTCTCGAATAGTCATTGCCATGGTTTCCCCTTTCGAGAGGCGACTCGCTCGGACGCGTAGCGTGATCTCGCGTTCGCACCGGATATGCCAAATCGCGAAACGGCACAATGCGCCGTTCACCATACACTTACAGCGAACCGAGTGGGACCGAGCCGCGGATGGCAACGGTCGGTTACGGGACACGTCGTCCCACAAACGGGCATTTCAGCACCTGGTTGTTCCAATCGGCGTCGGATCGCCTCGCCCATGGGTGGCGCACATGCTTGACCGGCGATTCGGTCGTAGAAATGCGCGCGCGCTGTCGCCTGGCGGCGTACCATGGCCGCGCACTCTTTGGCTGTTCCACCATGAACGGGATCGGCGTGGATGCGTCGCCGTCAGCCCGACGCGTGAGCGCAGCTCGTCTCGGGAACAATAGGTCTCAGTGGCCAGTCGCGCATTGGGGCCGACAAGCGGGACGATCCCGGTTTACAAAACTCCAACCGTGGCGCGAGTGGCGGCGGAGTCGCGGGCCGCCAAACTTGACCGTCGAGCCTCCCGAGGTGCTCGTAGATCCCCTCCCCGCCGCCTGCAAGGTGAACGGAAAGGCCAAAATACAGCGCGATGCGGGGCCGAGCATCGAGTTCTTGAAAGCGCGGGCGGTCTCCGCGTGCTCCTCGCGACGATACGAAACGCCGCGCGCGTCGGGCATGGGCCGCAACGCGTGGAAGACCGTGTAGTATGCCTGCGCGACCTTCCATGAGGGAAAGATCAGGCGAGCGGTCGATGATTCAATGTTGGCGTGAACACGCTGAGACGCTTCTCGGTTCCGAGTTGTCGCGTGAGCACGCTATTCTGCTTCACGTGGCGACGGATGTAGACCTGAAGCATGTGATCGAGGCGAAAGTACCTCCGTCTAGGTGCGTCCCTGGCCGTGAGCGATGCCCTGAGGAGCCAGGTGAAATCGTCCGTGTATCGCCGCTATGCGATTACCTCTGCCGCCGATCTTGCTGAAGGTGTGGCGAAGCTCGCCGTGCTCCATGGTGTCGACGCAGAGTTCGCCGAGCGTCGCTCCGATCGGGAAAAGCACCATTCGAGCACAATCGGCCGGTTAATCAGCACCGGAGCATCGCGCAACGAGTTGTCTAAGTAGTTCCAGCAGGTGAAGTTTGATACAACGCCGACCCGGTAGCTCAGCTGGTAGAGCAACGGACTTTTAATCCGTAGGTCGCGGGTTCGAGACCCGCCCGGGTCATAGAGGTACGCTCGTCCACCGCTACCGCCTGTGCGGCAACCTGTGCGGGTTGCTGATTGGTTCTCGTCTTGAGCAGGGTCTGGCCGACCGCCTTGGCGGCTCGCCCTTTTCTCTTGTCTTGGTGTAACGCCGGGTCATCGCCAGCGTTTTGTGTCTGAGCGCACTTTGCACCTTCGCCGCAGCGACGCCGGCGGCGCAGTGCCGGAGGTACTGACGCGGGCCTCCGCTCAATGATGTACCGCCTCCTCGCCGACGCCGTCGCGCTCTTTCACGGCGCGTTCGTGATCTTCGTCGTCGCCGGAGGTCTGCTCGTCATCCGCTGGCCGCGTCTCGCGATCGTGCACCTACCGGCGGCGCTCTGGGGTGCGCTGATCGAGTTCGGCGGCTGGATTTGCCCGCTGACGCCTCTCGAGAATTATCTCCGTGGCCGAGCCGGCGAGGCCGGCTACGCCGGTGGATTCGTCGAGCACTACGTGCTGGGCGCGTTGTATCCGGCCGGCCTTACGCCCGCGATCCAGTGGGCACTTGGCGTGTTCGTCATCGTCGTGAATGCCGCGGCATATGGCTACCTCCGGACCCGCGCGCGTCGTGGCCGCGGTGCGTGATATGCGACTTGGCGTAGCGACGTCGGCGAGGGGCGATCATCGAGTTGACGGCGTCAACGATGTGTGGCACCGAGATGCCGTAGTGATCGAGAAGTTCCTTGGGCTCGCCGCTGTCGCGGCACTTCGCCGATGTCAAGCTTGCGAACGGCACGCCGCTCTTCGGCGGCGCCGCGAGAACGGTGTCGACGTGGAAACGCCGCGACGTGAGCACGACAGTCGAAAGCAGGTGCGGTGGTTCATTTCACTTTTCAGTCAGTGGCGAGCCCATGCCTGCATCGACTTCACGTCGCAAGCGCTCCGGCAAGCGGTGGTCGGCGCGCGTCACGCGGACCAGTAACGCGCTCGACCTCGATCGCAGCGTCTTTACGTGGAAGGACCCGAATGCCGGCAGTTGTTCATGCTCGAGGGTGAAGCCGAGATGGGTGGTGTAAAAATCCACCGACCGAGCGACGTCGGCGACCTGGTATCGAACACCGTGGAAGGCGGCCTTGAATCCGTTGCGCTTTTGTTAAGCATCTCGAGGTGCTCGGTCGCTGCTTGTTCGAGTGTTGGGCATCAATCTCTCCAATTCAATTGCCGCAAGCCTCGTGGGGTCGAATGAGGCGGGTGACGACGCACCGTTAGGCGGACCGCATAACTGAAGCCAGTTAGTCTGTGCTCACGAACGTCGTGCTCTCGTCGATCATTCCCGCGAGAAAGCCTTCCCCGTGTTCGTCAGGCACTAGCAGTCAAAGCCGCCGAGGTCGCTCTGAGAGAATTTGCTTGACCGGGTGATGGAGATGGCGGGATAATTGGCCGTCCCTCACGGGAGAACCCGCATGCATCCGAGACACGTACTCGTTCCCCTCCTCACTGTCGTTGCCATTTCGACGTGGAGGAACCCACTGCCGTCACCCTCGACGCAGCAGGGCGATGCGTGCTCGCTGCTCAGCACCGCGCAGGTGACGACCGCGCTGGGAACGAACGTCGAACCGGGGAAGCCACTCATCGCATCAAACCCGCGAGTCTGTGGCTGGGCGCCGCCCGGAGGCCCCAAGATCGACGGCAAGAAGCTAACGTTGACGCTGATGACGCTTCAATCGTTCGAGACTGGAAAGAAACCAGCCGAGGGAATCGAGAAGACTCCGCTCGGCGGTGTCGGCGACGACGCGATCTACATCACGACGGGTGGCTTTGGGACGGCGCTCAACGTCAAGAAGGGCGGTGGTGCGTTTCAGGTGCGCGTTGGCGGCTTCAAGAAGGATCAGGAGATGGAGATCGAGAAGGCGCTCGCGTTAGAAGTGTTGAAGAAGATGTAGGACGGTTGGCCTCAGATTGCGCGTCAGCCGGGAGGTTCGATGTTCGCGTCATTTTCGACACTCGCTCAGTTTTTTGGTGCGGTCTTGCTGGCAGTGCTCCCGACGTGGCCATCCGTCCAGACCTCTCCTTATTGTTTGGTCGCAAACCGAAACGGGATGCTCACCCACCTGGCAACCGGCTTCGATTCCGGTGGCTGCGTGCGGGCGGGCTCGAAGCGGAAGCGCGGTAGGATCTCGCGCACGGCCTCCGTGAACAGATCGTGATCCGATCGCTCCACGATCATGCTCGCGACGTCGACGGTCCCGAGCTCGTTCACAATGAAACGGACGACGACTTCTCCTTCGCGTTTTCTCGAGCGGAGCGCCTCGGGGAACGTTGGCTCCGGCACGCGCCCGATGATCCTGGCAGGGATGACTGGTTTCTCGACCTCCGGTCTTTCCACCGCTGACGGCGTCGGGACTGTCGGACCACTGTCGGACGCGCGCTGCCGCTCTGTCGCCGACTGCATGATCGCGTCGACGCTTGGCGTTGATATGCTCGGGACCCCGACGTTCGGAATTTTTATGGGGCGCATCTGAACTTCGATGCGTGGCAGGCGGGGCGCTGATGGAGCGCTCTCCGGCGCATGCTTCTCTGGCTGGGCGGGGGCGGGACTCGCGCTCGCGGAGCGGCGCGAGTTGGCTAGTGTTGCGTTCACCATGGCCGCTCCGCCCGTTGCCGTGAAACCAGTCTTCGTGAGCGCGGGGGCCACGACGGGACCGCCGGCGGTGCCTTGCGCAACCACCATCGCTGTGGAGGCGGGGGCGCCAACGCCGGCGCGTGGGCGCAACACCAGTAGCCCCACGATCGCAAACGCGGCCACTCCAACGGATGCATAGAACACCGTGCTTTGCCTGCGCGCCAACTCGGTCAAATCGGCTTGGACCGGTTCGATCGTGGATCGCCAGTCGCGAAGCGCAGTGTCGTCAGTGGCGACGCTGCTGTGCGCGACATCCGCGAGCACCGCGTCGCGATGCGGGACGTTTGATTCGAGACCGGAGACGACTTCGGACGGAGGAGCGCTTTCGGACGGCGAGATAGGGATGTGGGAAGCAGACGGTATCTCTATCGAAGGTGCGATCACCGGGGCGGCCGCCACCGCAGCGGTGGCCGGCGGCGTCTTCCCGCGTGCACGTGCAAGCGCGGCTGGGAAAAGCACCCGCGGCTCAGGCTCATCGAGGAAATCCAGCTTCTTCGAATTGATCGGCGATGGCACAATCGCCGATAGCGTACCGACGGGCACGTCCGGCACCCGCTTGAACGCGGCGGCCGAGTCGGGCACCGACTTTAACCCCGCCGGAGTAGGCATCTCGGGCCTGGCGGCCTTCGCGGCAGCAGCCACCGCCGTGTAGTCGGCGACGGCGGCCTGCAGTTCGAGCTCGTTCACCCGCGACCGCGTGACCTCCACCGTAGAATGGCCGGGACCCAGTGCTACCTCGCGCGCCGTCAGGGCGCGTCGAAACAGCGCCAACGCTTCGTCGAAGTTGCCGCGTGCCGCGCACGTATCAGCGAGGTGCTCCAGCGTGGCGACCGTCACCGCGTGATTCGGCTCGAGCAGTTTCTCTCGAAGGCGCAATGCATCTCTGAACAGCGCTTCCGCCGAGGCGTCGTCGCCGAGTTTGCGTTTCACAACGGCGAGGCCGGCAAGGGCCGTGGCGACATCGGCAGTCTCTTCGCCTTTGGCCCGTGCGATCGCGAGCAAACGTTCGAGGACGTCCGCGGCCCCCGCGTATTGCGACCGTTGGATGTGGAGCCGGCCCAACTCGTTCAGCAGCGGGGCGAGTGCGGCGTGTTCCCGGCCGAAGAGCCCTTCGCTGATGGAAAGCGCTTCGGTGAGGAGCGGCTCCGCTTCGGCTCCCCCCGCCCGGCCGAACTTCCGCGAGAGCGTCCCGAGATGGAAAAGGGCGGACGCGAGCTCGCGCCGGAGACTGGGGTCAGTGCGCGCCACAGCGATTGCGGCGTGAAGGGACTCGGCGGCGGCGGGTTCATCCCCCTTGGTGAATGCAGTGCGCGCTGCATCGAACCGTTCGGTAAACAACGCTTTGGTGTCAGCCATGTGCATACCGGTTTGGAGTGAGTCGCCAGCAATACATCGAGCCGGGCGGTCCGAAGCCGTGTCTGTCGAATGGTCAGCGCAAATGGCGCGTTGCCATGTGACGCGATGCCTCGGGCTATTGAGCGCAGCGCAATGATCGCGTCGTTCGGACGATCGAAGGCGATTCCGCGAAACGAGCGGACGGGGCTGTACGAGAAAGGTCACTCTCATCGGCGCGCACAGCGCCACTCCTGAGCTCGCTTAGGGTACTTCAGCGATCCGCGCCGAATCCACGGCAATCAGTCCTGCCGATCAAACGCAGCGTGCGACACAGCACTCGGGACACACATCGACGATGACTTACTGATGGTGGAACTCAAATGAGTATTCGATCTCTTACTCCAGGTCGCGAGCTCGAAACCCGCCCGGGAAAATGCGACGGCCGCCCATTCAAGGCGGCCGCTCTCCGAGAACTCTCGCAGGGGACTCTGTACAACCGCCCCTGCGACGCCCGTCTGCCTTCCCGCACACGACCTATCTCATTTCTTCTTCGTCGTAAACCGAAAGGGCACGCTCACCCACGAGGCGACCGGCCTTGATTCCGGGGCGCGGGTGCGTGCCGGCTCAAAGCGGAAGTCGGGCAGGATGTCGCGCACGGCAGCCGTGAACAGTTCGTCATCCGATCGCTCCACGATCATGGTCGCGACGTCGACTCTCCCGAACTCGTTCACGATAAAGCGCACGACGACCTGTCCATCGCTGCGACCCGAGCGGAGCAGCGCGTCGGGGAAGCCCGGTTCCGGCGCGCGCCCGACAATCCTGGCAGGTGTGACCGCGGTCCCGAGGTCCAGCGACATGGGGAGTGAACCTCTCTCCCGCGTTCCAGTTCGATCGGTGTCGGTGCGCGACCGCTCCGTTGCCGAACGCGTGATCGAGTCTCCGGTCGGCGTCACCGTGATCGTCGGGACCGTGATGCTCGGGACATTTATCGGGCGGACGTGAACATTGACGCGGGGCAAGCGGAGCTCCGGCGACGCGGCCTCCGAGGCATGCTCCTCTGGCTGAACTGCGGAAGCGGTAGGCGGCAGCGTGGCATTCGCTGAGTGGGCCGAGTCAGGGCGGGCTGCGGCGACCACCGCGGCGGGGCCGGCTAGGGTCGATCCGGTGACGGTCGCCGGCGCCTTGGCGACCGGAGCGCCGGCGACGGTGGTGCGCTGCGCGGCGCCACTCTTTGCGGACACAGGATCCGCGCCGCTGCCGGCGCGCGGACGTAACACCAGCAGCGCCGCAATCGCGATCGTGACCGCGGCCACTCCAGCGGATACGTACATGGTCGTTCGTTTATTGCCCGTCGGTGCGAGCCAATCCGCCTCGACCGGTGCGAGTGTGGATAGCGAGTCGTCAAGCGCAGCAGGGGCGCTCGCGACATCGCTGTGCGCGACGGCCGCGAGAACGGACTCGACGCCCGATTCGGGAGCGGTGATGCTCTCGGACGGACGAGCGCTTTCGGGTCGGGGGATGACGATCTGCGATGTAGACGGCATCTGTATCGAAGATGCCATCAGCGAGGCGGCTGCCACCGCGGCGGTGACGGTCGGCGTCATTGCGCGGTCGCGTGAAAGAGCCGCAGGGCGAAGCACCCGCGGCTCAGGCTCATCGAGAAAGTCCAGCTTCTTCGAGTCGATCGGTGATGGGAGAGTCGTCGATGGCGTAACGGCGGCGGGGGCCGGCACGCGCTTCAACCAGGCCGGAGTGGCTATCGCACCCCTGGCGGCCTTCGCCGCGGCAGCCGCCGCCGTGTCGGCCGCGACGGCGGCCTGCAGTTCGAGCTCGGCGACGCGCGATCGCGCGGCCTGCACTGTTGCATGACCGGGACCCAACGCCACTTCGCGCGTTGCCAGGGCGCGCCGTCGCATCGCCAACGCTTCGTCGAAGTTGCCACGTGCCGCGCACGTTTCAGAGAGGTGCTCCAGCGTGACGACGGTCGCCATGTGACTCGGCTCGAGCATCTTTTCTTGAATGCGCAGTGCATCTCTGAACAGCGCTTCCGCCGAGGCGTCATCGCCGAGTTTGCGTTTCACCACTCCGAGGCCGGCGAGGGCGGTGGCGACATCGGCGTTCTCCTCACCCTTCGCCCGTGCGATCGCGAGCAAACGTTCGAGGACGCCCTCGGCGCCCGCGTATTGCGACCGATGAATGTGCAGCCGGCCCAACTCATTTAGCAGCGGCGCGAGCGCGGCGTTTTCCCTGCCGAAGAGCCCTTCGCTGATGGAAAGCGCTTCAGTGAGAAGCGTCTCCGCTTCGGCTTCCCCTGCGCGGCCGAACTTCCGCGACAGTTTCCCGAGGTGAAAAAGGGCGGACGCGAGCTCCCGTCGGAGACTGGGATCGCTGCGCGCAATCACGATTGCCGAATGCAGGGACTCCGCGGCGGCGGGCTCGTCTCCCTTGGTGAATGCGGTACGCGCTGCGTCGAACCGTTGGGTAAACAACGCTTTCGTGTCGGCCATGGCATCCCGTGCCGTAATGCTTCGCTACCAATACATCAAACCGGGGCGGTGCGAAGCCATTGTCTGTCGAACGGTCAGCGCGACGGTGCGTTGCCATGCGACGCGATGCCTCGGGAACTCCGGCGCCCGCAATGATCGCGTCGTTTGGACGACCCAAGGCGGGTCCGCGAAACGGGCAGGGGGCTTTCGGAACCCGGCCTGGAGCTCTGCTAGAGCTGTGGCGGGGGGGGACTGCTCGACGATGAGAGTGGCCAGCGCGGCTTTCTGGAACGCGTAAAGACGGCCCCTCATGAGCGTTTGCTCATGAGGGGCCGTCGAGAACTTCTCATTCGTGCGCGTCGCGCGCTGAACCACTCAGGGCTTTGCCGCCGTCCATTTGCCGCGGCCGTTGCCCATGACGTCGCCCGCCTTCGCGTCGTTCATGAATGTGTAGAGCGGGTGGCCCTTGTACGCCCACTGCTTGCTGCCGTCGTCGCGCGTGATGATCGTCCAATCGCCCATCGGCTGGGCGTCGGCTGCTGCCGCAACCGCGGGCCAGGTCGTCGCGCATCGGCCGTTACATACCGACTTCCCCGCGACGGTGTCGCTGCCGTAGGTGTACAGCGTCATCCCCGCCGCTGTCGCGAGCGTGGGGCCCAAGCTCGTCGTGTCGATCTTGATGCCGGCCGGCATCCCTTGCGCTATCGACGTGGTTGGCGCCAGTGCAACCATCGCCGCCGTTATCGTTGTGAGCACAACCTTTCCGAGATGCAGCTTCATACGATCCCTCCGGGTATGCCCTTATGGCCGCGCGCTTCAGGAGAGGCCCGCGGGAGCGAACAAGGGTTGGTTGGCCGGTTCGCCAGCAAGAAACAGGCGCCAGATTGGTGATTCATTTCACAACTGGCGTTGGCGAGGCTGGACACGTGGCGCTCGACGTGTCAGGATGAACGAATGAGCCATCCCCATCGTCTTTCGCTCGCCGCCGCGTGCATCGCCGCCGCGGGATTTGCGGCCTGCTATCGCTCGGGCACGACGTCCCCGCCTGCTGCGGCCGTCGCCGCGAGTCCGGCCGCCGTCATTCAGTCGGCGTTCCCGCCGGACTGGCGATTCAAGCCGGGGATCCCCGGCACCTTCGCCGAACACGGCATGGTGGTCAGCATGTCGCGCGACGCGAGCGAGGCCGGCGTCGAGATTCTCAAAGCGGGCGGCAACGCCGTGGACGCCGCGGTGGCGACCGGCTTCGCGCTCGCCGTGACGTATCCGACGGCCGGCAATATCGGCGGTGGCGGCTTCATGACGATCCGCATGGCCGACGGACGCGTGGCGACGCTCGACTATCGAGAAATCGCGCCGCTCGCCGCGACGCACGACATGTACGTCGAGAACGGCAAGCTCACCGACAAGAGCCGCATCGGCTATCTCGCATCGGGTGTGCCTGGGTCGGTGGCAGGCATGGCCGAAGCGCTGCGGAAGTACGGCACCATGCCGTTGGACAGGGTGATGGCGCCGGCGATCCGACTGGCGAAAGAAGGTTTCGTCTTCGCACCGGAAGGCGGCGGAGGTGGCCGCCGCGGGGCGTCTGGCGAAAGAAACTGCAACCAGCTCATCGCCCGGTTCGAGGGGAAGGATCTCTTCTGTCCGGGCGGACGCGCGCTCGCGCCCGACACCCGCTTGGTGCAGCCTGATCTCGCGCGCACGCTCGAGCTGATCGCCGCGCAGGGGCCCAAGGCGTTCTACGAGGGCGCGATCGCCGACTCGCTCGTGGCCGACGAAAAGCGCGGTGGTGGGATCATCACGAAGGAAGATCTGCGCCGGTACGCGCCGGTCTGGCGCACTCCAATTCAATCGACCTATCGCGGCTACACCCTGCTCACCATGCCGCCGTCGTCGTCGGGCGGGATCACGATCAGCGAGACGCTCAACATTCTCGAGAACTTCGCGCCGCTGCCGCCGCCGGGAAGCGCCGAGTACTCGCACCTCATCGCCGAATCACTGCGGCGCTCGTTCACCGACCGCAACGAGAAGCTGGGCGATCCCGCGTTCGTGAAGGTTCCACTCGATCAGCTCACGGACAAAGCGTACGCCAAGAAGCTGGCCGCGCAGATCGACCCGCACCATGCATCCGTAACGCCGGTGTTCAACGGGCGAGGCGAGGAGATGAACACCACGCATTACTCGGTCGTGGATGCCGCGGGCAACGCGGTGGCGACGACGACGACGCTGAACGGCGGCTACGGCTCCGGCGTTTGGATTCGCGGCGGCGGGTTCTTCATGAACAACGAGATGGACGACTTCGCCGCACAGCCGGGGACGCCGAACATGTACGGCCTCGTTCAGGGCGAAGTGAACTCGGTGCAGCCGGGCAAGCGCATGCTCTCGGCGATGTCGCCGACGATCGTGCTCGACCCGCAGGGCAAGCTGTTACTCGTCACCGGCGCGGCGGGTGGGCCGACGATCATCACGACGACGATGCAGGTGATCCTGAACGTGATCGAGTTCCACATGAGCGTGTCCGACGCGATGCATGCGCCACGGCTTCATCATCAAGGGTTGCCCGATCGTCTCGACTACGAGCCGAACGGTCTTACGGTAGCCGTTCAGGATTCTCTCAAGGCGATGGGCCACGCCCTGGGTACTCGAGGGTTGGCGACGGCCAATTCGATCATGCGCGTGGGCAATGGCCTCGAGGGAGTCGGCGAGCCGCGTTCGGGTGGAGTCGCGGTGGGGTATTGAAGCGGACCCCAGAAGAACCTCAATTCGCTTTGGTCGTCACTCCGAGGATTCGATGGCCCCGGTCACGCCGGACCCGAAGAAAATCAAACCCTTCCGCACCGCGGCCGCGTTCGAGAAGTGGCTGAGCGTGAATCACGCTCGCGCGTCGGAGATTTGGATCAGGATCTACAAGAAAGACTCGGGCCTGCCGACGGTGACGCATGCACAGGCGCTCGAGATCGCGCTGTGTTGGGGCTGGATCGACGCGATTCGGAAGCCATTTGACGACCGGTCGTTTCTCCAGCGCTTCACGCCGCGACGACCGAAAAGCATTTGGAGCCAGGTCAACCGGGACCACGTCGCTCGTCTGACGGCAGAGGGTCGGATGACGCCGCATGGCCAGAAGCACGTTGACTCGGCGAAAGCCGACGGCCGCTGGGACGCCGCGTACGCGCCGATGCGGAGCGCAACGATCGAAACGGTCCCCGCCGACTTGCGCGCCGCGATCGAGGCGAACGCGCGGGCGCGCAAGACGTTTCAAACGCTTGGCAAGATGAATCTCTTTGCGCTCGCCTTTCGGACGAACAACATGAAGACGCCGGCCGGCCGGGCGAGAAAGATCGCCGAGCTCGTGGCGATGCTCGCCCGCGGCGAGACGATCGTGCCGGAGGCGCGGCGTGCTTCACGGCCGTAGCGGAGCCTTGGTCGTCTAATGTCCATGCTTCGCGTTTTTCAGCCGTTGGCTTTCGCCGGTGCTTTGCTCGGCGCAGCCGTTGCGCCGCCGAACTCGGCCAAGGTCGCACGGCGGCCATCCTCTGAGAGCGGCTCACCCCTGCCCCACGTGGCGCCGGAGTCGGTCGGCATGTCCTCGTCGCGACTGGCGGGCATCGACGAAGCCGTCCGACGAGGTATCACCGCTGGTGGTTTCCCCGGCGCGGCCGTGATTGTCGCAAGGCACGGCGCCATCGTTTGGGAGCGCGGGTACGGCACGCTCGACTGGCGACTGGGAAACGCCGTGAACGCCGAGCGAACCATGTACGACGTCGCGTCGCTGACGAAGGTTGTCGCGACCACTGCCGCCGCAATGGTCCTGGTCGATCGCGGAAGGCTGAAGCTCGACGAACGCGTCTCGCACTATCTGCCGGCATTCAGCGGCGGCGAAAAGAGCGACGTCACGATTCGCGAGTTGCTGACGCATCGATCCGGATTGCCATCTGGTCGCGACCTTCCGCACAAAGACGGACCGGGTGGAGCGCGGAGAGCGGTGTTGGCAACAAGCCTCGAGCGCGCTCCGGGCTCGGTGACCGAATACTCCGACCTCGGACCCGACGTGCTTGGCTTCGTCATCGAGCGGATCACGGGCGAGCCGCTCGATGAATTCGTTCAGCGAACGGTGTACCGACCGCTCGGTATGCGATCGACGATGTTTCGGCCACCGCCGGCGCTCAGAGCGCGCGTCGCTCCGACCACCGGGAACGATTCGCGCGGCGAGGTGCATGACGGCAACGCCCGTGCGCTGGGCGGTGTGGCGGGCCACGCGGGATTGTTCTCCACCGCAAGCGACTTGGCCGTCTTTGCCCAAGCCATGCTCGACACCGGCCCCACGCGGAGAACCAAGCCGTTCTCGGAGAACACCGCGCGAGAATTCACGCGGCCGGGTCCAGGATGGCGCGGGCTCGGATGGCAGACCTGTCCGGGTGACGGGAGTTGCGGACAGTATCTCTCGCCGCGCGCCTTTGGCCACACCGGCTTCACCGGCACCTCGATGTGGATCGATCCCGAGCGCGATCTGTTCGTCATCGTGCTCACAAACTGGGTCTATGGGCGCGCGTCGGGCAGTGTGGCACCCGTCGCCATTCTCCACGATGTGCGCGCGGACATCGTGGACCTCGCGGCGCTTTCGATCAACGATGCGGGGCAGGACCTGACGCCACCGTGGCGTCTGCGCACAGAACTTCAGGATGGTTGGTGGCCGGATATCCGCGAAACCAGCTCGGTCCATCACGCTCAAGGGCCGGTTTTCGGACGCGCTACGACAAACGCTGCTGTCGCGGCGGACGCGTCCAAGCCACTGTCGACGCTTTCGCCTCCGCACGAGAACGACGCCGACGCGGCGAATCCAGATCACGAGGAAGACGAAGGTCGATCGAACGCGCCGATTCGCATCGCGGTGTCTCGGACCGGCGCCGGCGTCGAACAAATGGCACCGGGTACGAAACCGGCCGCCAGGTTGGCCGCGAGCTTCGATGGACTCGGCGTTGGCTTCGAGGGGCCGAACGGAACTGGCCGTGGGGGAAATCCGTCGGACAACGCGCTGGCGGTCGGCCCGAATCACATCATGCAAATCGTGAACGGTCGCGGCATCGCGATCTTCACGAAGAAGGGCACCCAGTACGACACGACAGGGAAAGTGTTGTTCGGACCTGTTCCGGCCAATAATGTCTTCAAGAACTTCACGGGCAACTGCGAAGCACGAAACTCGGGCGACGTCGTCGTCCGGTACGATCAGCTCGCGGATCGCTGGCTCATCGTGCTCCCGCTATTCTCACGCGGGCCGGAGCGACCCGACCAGCCCGAGCCCTTCAGCCCCGCGGACGGGGCGCGGGCGAGCGTGATCGGTGTGTCCGGGCAGCCAGGCAACGCGGAGACGATGTCCGTACCGCCACCGCCTCCGCCACCGAATCCAGCCGACACCGCCGGACGCGGTGGACGTGGTCGCGGCGGACGTGGAGCAGGAACACCCGCGGGTCCCGTGGGTCCGTACTCGATGTGCTACGCGGTGAGTACGTCCTCGGACCCACTCGGCTCGTACTACCGCTACGAATTCCTGCGGCCGTACTTTCCGGATTATCCGCGGCCGGCGATCTGGCCCGATGGCTACTACATCCCGACGAGCACGAGCGACAATCGCATTTCGCCGACGGTGGCCACACAGAAGCACGCGTGCGTTGCCGATCGTGTCGCGATGCTCGCCGGCAAACCGGCGACCGAGCAGTGCGTCATCGTCGAGAATGTGAATTTCTTCAACAACGCGGACATCGACGGAAAGACGCTGCCACCGAGAGGCGCGCCGAACATCATGATCGCAGGCGGAGGCCGGCAGCTCGATACGCTGTTGGCGGACAGCGTGGTCAATGTCTGGCAGTTTCACGTCGACTGGAAAGATCCGTCGAAGACGAAGATCGACGGACCGACGGCGATCAAGGTCGCACCGTATTCGTATCTCTGCGGTGGACAGCTGACGAACTGCGTGCCGCAACCTGGGGTTGAACGCCGCCTCGACTCGCAGGGCGACAAGATCATGTCGCGACTCGTCTACCGCCGACTCGGCAACCACGAGTCGATCCTGGCCACGCACTCGATCGCGACGGCTGCCGGCGGTGGCGGCGTGCGCTGGTACGAGTTTCGAGTGAACGAGAAGAGCCGCTCGGTGTTGTTGTATCAACAGGGCACGTACCTCGGCGACGGCAATTATCGATGGATGGCCAGCGGCACGATCGACAAGTTCGGCAACATCGGCATCGGATACTCATTCGGCGGTCCGACGCACTTCGCCGGCCAGCGCTTCTCCGGCAGACAGCCGAACGATCCCCTCGGCCAGCTCACGTTCGCCGAGACGGTTCTGGCCGAGGGCGAGGGCGCGCAGACGAACACATTGCGATGGGAGGACTATACCACGACCGCGCTCGATCCGGTCGACGACTGCACGGTGTGGTACGTCGGGGACTACTTCAAGAAAGACGCGACGAGCTATTCGACGAAGATCGGCGCGTTCAAGATGACGGGGTGTCGATAGGCGACTCGGCGCCCGTCGCCCGCCGCCCCCTACGGCCGCAGATTCTGCTTGAAGAACGCGTCTACGCGCTGCCAGGCGTCGCGCACGACGAAGCTCCGGTCGAAGTAGTGATACTCGCCCGGATAGACCATGAAGCTCGCGAGATCGCCCTTCCCCGCTTTGAGCAAATGGTCCATCAGCAAGACCGAGTGAATAAACGGCACGTTGACGTCCGCCGTGCCGTGTAGGATCAGGAGCGGATGCTGGATTCGATCGACGTGTGACATCGGCGCCGCTTTGGCGTAGACCTCGGGATGTTCTTGCGGCGTGCCGATGCGGCTTGTGGTCCAACCGCCGTGGTACGGATCGTCGTAGTAGAGGGCGTAATCGGCGACGCCCGCGACGTCGACTGCCGCGCGGAACCACGTCGGCTCCTGCGTGATCGCGAGGAGCGTGAAGAAGCCGCCGTAGCTCAACCCCCAGACGCCGATGCGATCGGCGTCGACGTAGCCGAGTGATTTGAGATACCTCGCGGCCATGCGTGCGTCTTTCGCGTCGTTCCCGCCGACATCCATGTAGACGTCGTTGCGCCAATCGCGGCCGTAGCCGATGCTGCCGCGATAGTCGGGGGCGATGACGACGTAACCCTGCTGGAGTAAGTATTGATGAAACTCGTAATACACGGCCTCGTTGCGATCGGTGTGCCAACCATCGTAATTCTGGTTCACGCCATCGGGGTGGATCCACACGACCGCCGCGTGCTTCCTGGCGCGATCGAGGTTCTTCGGGACGAACAGCCAGGCCGGGACCTGCTTGCCGTCCGGCCCCGCATAGTGGATGAGCTGCGGCGCGACGAGCTGGGACTTGTCGATGCTCAACGGCATCGACGAGGTCAGGCGAGTCACCTTGGCGTTCGCCACGGCGTCGGCGACGTAGAGGTCGGCGGAGTTCTGGTAGTCGGTGTGCTGAAAGAGCAGACGCTTGTCGTCGGGCGACCATTGCGGCGCGGTGTTGGTTCCACGGCCCGAAGTGACGGTGACGATTGTCGCGTTCGCGGGATCCTCGCCGATGGTCGCGACCTCGATCTGGCGCGTGCCGGGTTTGGCGGCGGTATTCGCGTCCCACGCAATATGCTTGCTGTCGTGCGACCAGACCGCGCGCCAATGCTCGGCTGGCGCTTTCGTGAGCTGGACGGGCATACCGCCAGTCGTCGACACAACGTAGATCTGATCCCAGCCCGTAACGTCGCTCGTGTACAGCAACCAGCGGTGGTCGGGCGAGACGGCGTTGTTCGTGGTATTGACAGAACTGAAAAACTTGACGGCCGTGTCCACGTGAAGAATGACGGGCGGACCGCCGCCGGCATCGACGGATTCGGTGGTGCGCGTCAGCCCATTGTTCGAGGTTCGCGTGACGAGCGTGTGCGTGGCATCGATGCGCGCGCCGCCCCGACCAAAGCCGCCTCCTGCTGAACCGGCGAGCTGCACTGGCGTGCTGCCGGCCGCCGACACCGTGAACGTCGTGCCGCCGCGGCCGCCTCGCCCACCCTCGGTCGCGACGAAAATCAACTTCGGCCCGATCTCCGGCGGCGACGCGTAGTGTTGAATCGGACCCCCGCCAGCGCCGCCCACCGTGTACGTGATGTTCACGCCGTCAGGCGACCAGGCCGGCGTTCCCATGACGCTGTCCGAGTGCGCGAGCGTTTTATCGGTGTTCGACGCGATGGTGTGGACGATCAGATCGAACCCGCTTGCGGCGTTCGCGACGAAGGCCACGCGCTCGCCGTCGGGCGAGAGCGAAAAGCCGCGACCGCGCGCGGCCGACGCCCACGCGCCGTGCGGCGCGCCACCTTTCACGGAAACGGCAAGCAGGCCGCCGTTGCGTGGAAAGAAGAAGGTCTGCCCATCTCGGCTCCAGAAACCGCCGGCACCGCTTTGCCCGTCCGGATACGTCGTCAAGGCGACGGGCGGACTGCTTCCATCGGCCGGAGCGGCCCACACGTTATTGACGCCTCCGTCGTCGTAGGTGAACCAGACGTGGCTGCCGTCCGGTGTCCACTGGTGCCCCGACGGGTGCTTGATCTGAATGAGCTGATCGATCGTCAACGGCGTCGATGATCGGGGCTTGGGCGCCTGCGGCGCGGCGGTGCCGGCGACCAGTGTCAGCGCGGGAAGCGCGAGTAATCGGGATGGGTGCATTCCGCAACGCTACGTCGGGCGCCGCCAAGGTTCAATTACCGCCGTCGCGAAGGCGGTAGATTTCATCGGACTTTCACCCGCCGACCAGCCTCGCGGCATGATCTCCATCTCGCTGCTCGCCGCCTTTCTCCTCGGCGCGACTCCGCACCAGTCGGCGCCGGCCCGGACCGATCGTCTTCGCTGGGTGCCGAATCCGACGCAGACGACACACGGCTGGGTGTCCGATCCGGCGCACCATCTATCGCCGGAAACGGTGCGACGGATCGACAGCACGATCTTCGCCCTCGAGCGCACCACCTCCGACGAGATGGCGGTCGTCGTCATCGATTCCCTCGACGGACTCGAGCCGAGCGACGCGGCGTTGCTGCTCCATCGACGGTGGGGTGTCGGCAAACGCGATCGCAACAACGGGATCGTTTTTCTTTGGTCGCCGGCGTTGCGCAAGGTGTACGTCAGCGTCGGCTATCGCCTGGAAGGCGTGCTTCCC
>JAICJQ010000196.1 GCA_025928335.1 Gemmatimonadaceae bacterium | reverse complement strand
GTGCTGGAGGAGCCACTCGAGCTTGGTCGCGGAGAAGTACGGGTCGGGCACGAGACCGGTGAGCTTGGCGATGCGCTCGGAATCGAGTTCGGTGCAACGCGCGGCCGTGCGCCGATCCTGCCAGACGATCGCGCGATGTACCGGCCGGCCGGAGTCGCGCTCCCAAACGACGATCGTCTCGCGCTGGTTGGTGATGCCGATGACCTCCGGCGTTGCGCCGACGCTCCCGATCGCGTCGCGCGCCGCGGACTTCACACAGTCGAGAATCTCCAGGGCGTCGTGCTCGACCTGGCCGGCCGCCGGGAAGTATTGCGGGATCTCCCGATACCCGCGTCCCGCGACGCGACCGTCCTCGCCGATCATCAGACAGGTGACCCCGGTCGTGCCTTCGTCAATCGCGAGGACGTACTTCATGGTATGAGATGTCTAAAGTCGTACGGCGGCCGGTGGATGCCGCGGTCGCTGATGATGGCGGTGATCAGCTCCGACGGCGTCACATCGAACGCGGGATTGAAGATCCGCGCTTCATCCGGCGCCGTCTGGGCACCGAAGCCGCGTCGAATCTCGTCCGCGGACCGTTCTTCGATCGTGATCTTGCCGCCGCTTGGTGTCGAGGGATCGAACGTGCTCCACGGCGCCGCGACATAGAAGGGAATTCCGTGATAGTACGCGGCGACGGCGAGCGAATAGGTGCCGATCTTGTTGGCGACGTCGCCGTTCGCGGCGATGCGGTCGGCGCCGACGATGCACAGGTCCACGCGCCCGGAGCGCATCAGCGCCGCGGCCGCGCCGTCCACGAGCACCGTCACCTGGATGCCGGACCGATCCAACTCCCAGGCAGTGAGCCGGCTTCCTTGAAGCAGCGGTCGCGTCTCGTCCGCATAGACTTCGAGCCGCTTTCCTTGACTCTTCGCCACGTAGATCGCGGCCAACGCCGTGCCGATGCCAGCGGTGGCAAGCGCACCGGTATTGCAGTGCGTGAGGATTCGGCTCCCCTGATCGATCAACGACGCGCCATGTTCGCCGATTCTCCGGCACATCGCCCGATCCTCGGCGAGAATACGCGAGGCTTCGTCGCGCAAAACACGTCGCAAACCAGAGACGTTGGTCGCCGCATCAGATCGCCGCAGCACCCGATCGAGTGCCCACGCGAGATTCACCGCGGTCGGCCGAGTCGCGCGCAACTGGTCGGCGGCGATGCGAAGTGATTGGCGCGCCGTGGTGAGCTCCTGGGCGTCGTCCGAGAGGGCAAGCGATAGCCCCATCGCCGCCGTCACGCCGATGGCCGGCGCACCGCGAACGGACAGCGTCGTGATCGCGCTGCAGACGTCGTCAACCGTTCGCAGCTCGCGATACACTTCGCGCGAGGGAAGGCACCGCTGGTCGAGTATGGTGACCGCAGAGCCGTCCGCCGACCACGCGACGCTTTGAATCGGTTGCATGCGCGAAACGTAGGAATCGCGGCCATCAGGCGTAAGCGATGGCGACGCTCAGTCCTCTTTTCGCGCGCGCCTCCGGCGTTCCGGAAAGTGCCGATCGAGGAATGCGATCAGCGCGCGCTCCTCCGGCGAGTGCGCTTGACCGCGGTTCGCCGCCGTCCGCCGGGCCCGAGGCAGGGGGATGGTCTCGTTCTCGTCGAGGTAGCGCGCGATGACGATCGGATGGACGTACGATTTTCGGCAGATCGTCGGCGTGTTGCCAAGCTCGGAGGACACGAGCCGCATCGCGAGCGCCACGTTGCGCTTTGACTCGCGCTCCGAGTCGGCCGGCCCGAGCTCGGCGAGCACCGTCGCGGCGCGTAGGGTGCCGCCCCAGGTCCGAAAGTCCTTTGCGCTGTAGCGCCCAATGCGCCGCTGCAGATAGGCGTTCACGTCGCGAGCCGTCAGGGCGCGCCAGTCCTTGCCACGTCGGTAGGTGAAGAGCCGGTGGCCCGGCGTGCGCGCTTGCCGCCGAATGAGGCGCACAAGATCACGGTCGTGAATGATCTGGCGTTGCCGGATGTTGCCCTTTCCTCGATACTCCAGACGGACGCGGTCGTCGTCTACGCCCACGTGCTTCTTTCGCAGCGTGGTAATACCGAAGGTCCCGTTTTCGCGGGCGTATCGTTCGCCACCGACACGACAGAAGCTTTCGCTGATGATGCGGAGGACGGTAGCGGCCACCGTGTCCGCGTCGAGATTGGTCGGCTGCGCCGCCGGCCGGGCGTCGCGCTCGAGGGCCGCGCGAATTTTCGGCAGCTCCTTCGCCAGTTGTCGCACCCGGTGATACTTGCGCAACTCGCGCCGCTCCACGGCACGGGCGTTGTAGCGATACTGTTTTCGGCCTCTCGCGTCGAAACCCCACGCTTGAATCGCCGAACGTGGAGACGGCGCGATGTGGACGTCGCGCCAGGCCGGTGGCACGCGAAGCGCATCGATCCGCGCCAACGTCCGTGCGTCGCGGATTGGGCGGTCGCCGGCGGTCACATAGCGAAATCCGGAGCGTTTTGAGCCAAGGCGTCGAATCCAGGCGGTCATCGCGCGCCTAACGGGCAAGAAGAAAGCCCGGGGTGGGGGGCGACGGGCGACGGGCGAGAATGCCATCCTGAGGCGCGAAGCAATAGCTGTCATCCTGAGGGAGCACAGCGACCGAGGGATCCAGTGTCCCTGACTAGTACCTAGACACCGGACAGTAGGTCCTTCGCTGCGCTCAGGATGACAACAGCCGACCGCCAACAGCTGGGCCAACAGCGGCCAAACCGACCATCGCCGAGAGCGATTTTGCGCCGTTCGAACTTCAGCCGCTGTTAAATTCTCCACCTATGTCCTACGAGACCATCGCCGTCCAAATCAGCGACCGCGTCGCGACGATCACTGTCAATCGGCCCGACAAGCTGAACGCCCTGAACGATCGCGTCATCGCAGAGCTGGGAGAGGCAATCGATAACGTGGTCGGGGACAACTCGGTCGGCGGTGTGATTCTCACGGGTGCAGGGCGCGCGTTCGTCGCCGGCGCTGACATTTCGGAGCTCGAGAAGCATGGCGCCGTGTCGGCGAAGCAGCTCGCGCAGACCGGGCAGGATGTGTTTCGACGCTTCGAGTATTCGCCCAAGCCCGTTATCGCCGCGGTGAATGGCTTTGCGCTCGGCGGCGGGTGCGAGCTGGCGATGGCGTGCCATATCCGCCTCGCGTCGGAGTTCGCGAAGTTCGGGCAGCCGGAGGTCAAACTCGGGTTGATTCCGGGTTATGGCGGGACCCAGCGTTTGCCGCGCCTCGTCGGTCGCGGGCGCGCATTACAGCTGCTGCTCACCGGCGAAATGATCGACGCGAACGAGGCCTATCGCATCGGCCTGGTGAATCGCGTTGTCCCGTCGACAGAGCTCCTCCCAGCGGCCAATGAGATGGTGCGCGCGATTCTCGCCAATGCGCCGGTAGCCGTCGCGAATTTGATCGAGGTGGTGAATTGCGGCTACGGCGCGACGCTCGAGGATGCGTTGACGCTCGAGGCGACCGCGTTCGGTTTGTTGGCCGCCACGGACGACAAGCGCGAAGGCACGCGCGCCTTTCTCGAGAAGCGGGTCGCGCGCTTCACCGGCGCGTGACCCCCGCCGCGGCGCGGCTCGAACGGCTCGCCGTACGCGATTTCCGAAACCTGGCGCACGTCGAGCTCGACGCGCCCGCCGATGGCTTCGTGCTGATCGGAGAGAACGGCCAAGGCAAGACGAACCTGCTCGAGGCGATCCACTATCTGCACCTGCTGCGTTCGTCGCGCGGTGCGCGCGATCAAGACGTCGTGCGCTTCGGAGCCGAGGCGTTCCATCTCCGGGCGACCGTCGAAACGGATCACGATCACGAAATCTCCGTCGGTTTCGAGCGCGCGGGCAAACGAAAGCGCGTGCGACTCGACGGCGTCATTCCCGAAAAGCTGAGCGACGCACTCGGTGCGCTTCCGTCGGTACTTTTTTCGCCGGACGACGTGGCACTCGTCACCGGTGCACCGAGCGGGCGGCGTCGCTATCTCGACGTCATGCTGGCGTTGACGAGCCGGCGCTATTTGCAGTCGCTTCAGCGCTACCGCACGGCCCTCGGGCATCGCAACGCCGCGCTGCGCGATCCGTCTCGGTCCGCGGCAACGGTTTCCGTCTGGGAACGGCCGCTCGCGGACTTCGGCGCGCAACTGCTGGTCGAGCGCCGGGAGTGGGTCACCGGCGTCGCACCCGTCTTTGGTTCGCTCTCGGCGACGATCGGCGAAACCGGCGACGCACGGTTGCGTTATGCGAGCACGGTGGCACAGTCCGGCGATCCGGCATCGGCAATCGCCCGAGCGCTCGAGGAGAAGCGGACTAGTGACCTTCGCCGCGGCGTTACTCAGGTCGGACCTCATCGCGACGATCTCGCAATGACTCTGGACGGGCGAGACATCCGTGTATTCGGCTCGGCGGGCCAGCAACGAACTTCGGCGATAGTTTTGAGGATGCTCGAGGCAGCGACGTTCACGGAGCGCACCACCCGCGCGCCGATCTTCCTGCTCGACGATCCCTTCGCCGAGCTCGACGTTCGCCGTTCGACGAGAATTCTCGAGTGGCTGACGCGCGACGGAGGAGCGGGCGGCCAAACAATTCTGGCCGTGCCGCGCGACACGGACATTCCAAGCGAGCTGACGCGTCTCCAGCGCCTTCGCGTTGCCGGCGGCAGCGTCGGGGCGTACTAGGCCATGACGGAGCGAAAGCGTCGGCCGGAGGCGATCGGGAAGATCGTCGCGAGCGTGATCGATCGGAGCGGCATCGGCCAGCGGATCGAGCAAGCCGGGATCATCCCGGAGTGGCGTCAGCTGGTCGGGCCTCAGATCGCCGCGGTGACGTCGCCGCAGTCGATTTCAGCGAACGGAACGTTGTTCGTGCGGGTCACTACGAACGCGTGGGCGAACGAGTTATCGATGCTCGAGCCCGAGTTGCTGAAGTCGCTGAACCGGAAGCCGGAACGGGCTCCGGTGAAGAAGATTCGGTGGATGTTGGGCCAGCCATAAGCTATTGAACCACAAAAACTTGACACGATAGCAACCCGTTGCGTATCCGGTGCGAAACGGTTAATTTCAACAGGCTGATTGCGCCCCGAGTTTCGGGATTTGTACGGGCTGCTTTTTAGGGGTAATTCATGGCGACACGGAACGGGAACGACGGCTCCGGGGAGAAGTACGACGCCGGGCAGATTCAGGTTCTCAAAGGCCTCGAGGCGGTGCGCAAGCGCCCCGGCATGTACATCGGCTCGACGTCGGAGCGCGGTCTTCACCATCTCGTCTACGAGGTCGTCGATAATTCGATCGACGAAGCGCTCGTGGGTTTCGCGAACAACGTGCGCGTCACGATCCACGCGGACAACTCGATCACCGTCGAAGACAACGGGCGCGGCATTCCGGTGGACATCCACCCGACGGAAAAGATGCCGGGCCTCGAGCTGGCCCTCACCGTGCTGCACGCCGGCGGCAAGTTCGACAAGAACACGTACAAAGTGTCGGGCGGTCTGCACGGCGTCGGCGTGTCCGTCGTCAACGCGCTGTCCGAAAAGCTCAAGGTGTGGGTCAAGCGCGACGGCAAAGAGTACTACATGGACTTCGCGCGCGGCGACACCACGACCAAGCTCAAAAAGCTCGGCGATGTCCCGAAGAAAGAGACCGGCACCAAGACGTGGTTCAAACCGGACGCGACGATCTTCACCGATCTCGTTTACCGGTACGACACACTAGCGATGCGTCTTCGGGAGCTCTCGTTCCTGAACAAGGGCGTGATGATCACCCTCACCGACGAGCGCGAAGGCCAACAGAAGTCCGACACCTTTCACGCGAAGGGCGGCCTCAAAGAATTCGTCGCGCACCTCAATGCGACGCGCAAATCGCTGCACCAAGAAGTGATCTACACCGAGACGACGCGTGACGACGTCGGCATCGAGATCGCCATGCAGTACAACGACCAGTACAACGAGAACGTCTTCTCGTTTGTCAACAACATCAACACGCACGAAGGCGGCACACACCTCACCGGCTTCAAGTCGGCACTGACGCGCGTCATCAACAGCTACGCCCAGAAGGGCAACTTCCTCAAGAAGGCGGACTTCACGCTGTCCGGCGACGACGTGCGCGAAGGCCTCACGGCCGTGCTCTCGGTGAAGGTTCGCGAACCGCAGTTCGAGGGACAGACCAAGACCAAGCTCGGAAACTCCGAAGTCGAGTCGGCGGTGAAGACCCTCGTCAACGAGTGGCTCGCGTCGTATCTCGACGAACATCCCCGTACGGCGAACATCGTCGTCGAGAAGGCCGTCTCCGCGGCGCGCGCGCGAGAAGCCGCGCGCAAGGCGCGCGATCTTACGCGCCGCAAGTCGGCGCTCGACGTCGGCAACTTGCCCGGCAAGCTCGCCGACTGTTCACTCACCGATCCCGCGATGTGCGAGCTCTACCTCGTCGAGGGCGACTCGGCAGGCGGCTCGGCGAAGC
Source organism: Gemmatimonadaceae bacterium (assembly GCA_025928335.1). Classification (GTDB taxonomy): domain Bacteria; phylum Gemmatimonadota; class Gemmatimonadetes; order Gemmatimonadales; family Gemmatimonadaceae; genus JAQBQB01. The sequence continues at coordinate 1,196 of JAICJQ010000196.1, read as the reverse complement.
AGGGCCGCAAGCGCGAGTTCCAGGCGATCCTGCCGCTGCGCGGCAAGATCATCAACGTCGAGAAGGCCCGCATCGACAAGGTCCTCTCGAACGAGGAAATTCGCACGATCATCACGGCGATCGGCAGCGGCATCAAGGAAGAGTTCGAGCTCGAGAAGGCGCGCTATCACAAGGTCATCATCATGACCGACGCCGACGTCGACGGTGCGCACATCCGTACCCTGTTGTTGACGTTCTTCTTCCGCCAGATGCCCGAGCTGATCGAGGCGGGGTACGTCTACATCGCCCAGCCGCCGCTCTATCGCGTGGCCAAGGGGCGCGAAGAGTACTACGCCTACGGCGAGTCGGAGCGCGAGGAGATCGCCGCGCGACTCGGGAACGGCGACGGACGCGGCTCGCTTAACATCCAGCGATACAAGGGGCTCGGGGAGATGAACCCCGACCAGCTTTGGAACACCACGATGGACCCGGAGCGCCGTACGCTGCTTCAGGTCGGCATCGAGGAGGCCGTGCTGGCCGATCAGATCTTCCAAACGCTGATGGGCGACGAAGTCGAGCCGCGACGCGTCTTCATCGAGCAGAATGCGCAGTTCGTGAAGAATCTCGACATCTGATCGAACGCTGTCGTACGAGTTCAGCGCTCGCTTGCCGAGCAGTGAACGTGAACAAAGAGGGACGCATGCGAATCCATGCGTCCCTCCTTGTTTCTATCGCCGATCAGTTCACGAACGGCCGGCCCACGCGACTGAAGTTGACCGTCCCGGAACCGCAACCGACGCCCTGGATCCAGACGTTCTGCACGCCCTCTTCCTGATCGTCGAGATCGTGATCGGCGACAATCATCTTCGCCGTGAACGACTCGTTGTTCCCGTCACCGGCGCGATAGAAATCCGCCTGAAACACGACGGTGTGTTCGTCGCTGATCGCGTTCCGGCCGGCTTCCGCGGCGGTGCACTTGAACGCGGTGGATGCGAAAAGCTGCTCGGTATCCCAACGCACGCCCTGCCCGGTCTCACACCCACTCAGATTCAGGCGGTCGACAGTGTTGAGGCATGAGAAGCCGCCGGTGCCGTGCCCGAATACGGTCTCTTCGGATGCCGCGGTCGACGGGTCATACGATCCGCCACCGGTGAGCCCGACGATGCCCGGCCCAAAACCCGTCACCGGTCCGCTCTGGAAACTGAAACCAATTAGAG
>JAICJQ010000181.1 GCA_025928335.1 Gemmatimonadaceae bacterium | reverse complement strand
CCGTGGCAATTCCCGCGACCTTCGGCTACAACATCTTCGCGAGTCGCTTGAACCGCTTCGACGCGCGGCTCGAGCGGTTCGCGACCGCCATCGTCGCGCTCCTCGTGCGCGAAGGGCGGATCTGACATGCCGGGCCGGCGCCGCCGTCATCGATACGATCTGAACGCCGACGTGAATGTCGTCAGTCTGATCGACGTGATGCTGCTGCTGCTCGTCATCTTCATGATCACCGCGCCGATGATGCAGGGTGGGTTGGACATCACGCTGCCGACGGCGCAAGCGAAACCGCTCGAGTCGAAGACCGGGCTCACCATCTCGGTGAATCGAAACGGCGAGATCTTCGTCGGCGACGCGACGAAGGGCTACAACGTCAAGAATTTCCAAATGCTGTTCGCGTCGATGTCGAAGAACGAAACGGCGAACGGCGTGTATCTCCGGGCAGACAAGGACGTACCGTACGGCGTCATCGTACAGGTCTTCCAGATCATCCAGGCGGCCGGCGTGAGCGACATTGGTCTCGTGACGGAGACGGAGGTGATTCGGTAGGTGAGCGTGGCGGCGGAGCCGCGCCTCGGCGCCGGAATTGTCGCGTCCGTTCTCCTGCACGGCGGAATCGTGGCGGCGTTTTTCGTTTTGCGTCCCGGAGCACCGCCGCCGGGGCCGCCGATTTATCGCGTTCGGCTCATCGCCGCTCCTGCGGGCGAGCGAGCCATTGGTGTTGTACAGCCGCAACCCCAACCGGTGGTCGAGAAGCCGAAACCGATCACCCCGCCGAAGCCGACGCCGAAGAAAGCACCGGCCCCCGTGAAAACTCCGTCCAAGCCGACGAAGCAGCCTCCGACAGCGGCCACGCCGGTCCCGACGCCCGCGCCACCGAAAACGGCTGAGCCCGCACCAGTGGCCGGCGGGGGACCGACCGGCGGCCGAGGTGCCGACGTCGCGAACGTACTCACGCCGGGCATCGAGTTTCCATATCCCGCATACACGGACAACATCGTCCGGCAACTCATCAAATTCTTCGGACAGACCACCGCGCGCTTCGAGGCCGAGGTCTCGTTCGTGATTCGCCGCGACGGCACCGTCGATCCTGAGACGATTCGCTTTGTGACTCGCTCGAAGAACTACTCGTTTGACCAGAGAGCGTATGGCGCCGTCGAAGCCGCCGCGAACGCGAAGGCGTTCGGACCGCTCCCACCCGGCTTTCGCGAAGACATCCTGCCTGTGAGGTTCCGGTTCACTCCCTCGATCATGAGGTAACGGGTGCAATGAAAGTTTTTGTTCGTGGCGCGGGCCTCACGCTCGTCGCGGGGCTCGCGCTCACTGCAGGCGCGGCCCGAGCGGCGCTCGCACAGGACACGACCTTCCGCGGCATCACGTTGATCGGGAACTACGATCCAACGCGCGACAAGATCTCAGTGGCCGTGCTCGCCGTGTCCGGCGCGTTCGGCGATTCGCTGCGTGCTATCGTTCAGCGCGACCTCGACTTCAGCGACCGCTTCACGATCCTTCCTGTCGAAGGTGGCGACGCCGACGCGGCGCGGACGGGTGGCGCGGGCTCTGGATTGAACTATTCGATCTTCAAGCAGCTGAACGCGGCGGCCGTGATCCAAATGACGTCGATGCCGACGGGCATTCACGTCGCGCTCCACGACGTGGCGAAAGGACAGGTCGTGAACGTCGGCGACTTCGCGCTGCCCGCCACGGGGCTGACTCGCGAGTGGAGAATGGCTGTCCATCGCACGTCGGATGAGATCGCGCGATGGATGACCGGACAGCGCGGCATGGCGGCGACGCGCATCGCGTATATCAGAGGGTCGGGCAAGGCGGCCGCGATCCGGATCATCGACAGCGACGGGGCCGGGGAGATCACCGTTCCGACCGACGAAAACGGAATCAGCCCCGCCTGGCATCCGTCCGGGACGATGCTCGCCTACAGCACCTACGGCGATGTCGGCTCGCGGATCGTCCTCTTCGACTTGGCGACGGCGAACTCGCGCACGCTCACCAAGGCGCCGATCAATGTTCAGTACATCACGCCCAACTTCACGCCCGACGGGACGTCGATTCTGTACGCACGATCGGGAGAGAACGGTTCGGACATTTACGCGGTCGGGCTGTCCGGCAACGACACGCCACGTCGGCTCACGGTTGGCCGTGGGGCCGAGAACGCGAGTCCGACGTCGAGCCCTGATGGGCGTCGAATCGTCTATGTAGGAAACGCCGAAGGCTCGCCACAGTTGTATGTTATGGACGCCGATGGCACGGATGCGCGGCGCCTCACCGAGTATGATTTCAGCGACAAGAACTACCGGTCGGATCCGGATTGGTCTCCCGACGGTCGTTTGATCGCGTATCAGGAGAAAATCGGCCCGAATTTCCAGATCCGAACGATCCGCGCTACCGGCGGCGCGCCCAAGCAATTGACCAGCGAAGGCGTGAATGAACAGCCGTCATGGGCGCCCGATTCGCGGCATCTCGTCTTCACCTCCACGCGCTCCGGCGTGCGCCAACTGTGGGTGTTGGACACCGAAACCTTTCGCATGCGCCAGCTCACGACCTCGGCCGGCGCGCGCCTCGGGGCGTGGTCGGCCCGCCTGACGCAATGAACGCCGCTCCATGAGCACTCTCTAATATCCCTCCCCACCTCCTTCCTCCCCTGGAGAGCTCACACATGAATGCCACGCGACGGATTACGGGACTCACGGCCGCCCTGGTGTCCGTGACCCTTGTCGACGCTTGCCACAAAACGCCGCCCGCCCAACCGGCCCCCGCGGTAGCGCCCGCCGCAGGTCCAAACGCCGATAGTGCGCGCCGGGCGCAGGAAGAGGCGGCGCGACGCGCCGCCGAGGATGCCGCGCGCCGCCGCGCGGCGGACAGCGCCGCGGCGGCGGCGGCCGCCGCCCGTGATGCAGCGTCCGCTGCCGAAGCACTCCGCACGGCCCTGACGGCCATGGTGCACTTCGATTACGATCAATCAGATCTTCGACCGGAAGATCGCGCGATCCTCGACGCGAAGGTGCCGATCCTCACGGCGAATCCGACGGTCGTGATCCAAGTCGCTGGTCACACCGACGAGCGTGGCTCCGACGAATACAACCTGGCGCTGGGACAACGCCGCGCGTCGTCGGTGAAGGCGTACCTCGTACAGCACGGGATCGCCGATTCGCGCATTCAGACGATTAGTTACGGCGAGGAGCGACCGATGGCCCAAGGCACTGACGAATCCGCGTACCAGCAGAACCGTCGCGCCGAATTCGTGATCACGGGTGGTCCGCAGACGCTGCGCAAGCCATGAGAAGCCGCCGCGTGGTCGGTTCGGTCGCATTAATTCTTCTTGGTGGCTGTCTCGCGTCGAAGGGCGACATCCGACTGCTCCAGGACGAGATCCGCGCGACCCGGGCGCAGATCGCCGTGGCCGACACCTCGCGCATGCGGTCGGACGATGCGCGACGCGCACAAATCGCTTCACTGGCGTCGAGCGTCGAACGGATCACCGATTCCCTCCGGTCGCTGAACGGTCGCCTCTCGGCGTTCCAAGCCAACGCCGCCGGACAGTTCGACGCCGTCGGACAGCAGATCGTGCAGATCCAGGCGTTGCTCGGGCAGACGACGCGCGGCATGGCCGAGGCGCGCGCGCAGCTCGAGGCGCTTCGCGAGCAGGGAATCTCGACGTCATCGTCCGCGCCAGCTCCGGCTGGAGCGGATACGAGCAAGGGCGCGCCGGCCGGCCCGGGTCCGGCTACTCTCTACACGACAGCGGATCAATCGCTGAAACAGGGGAGCTACCGCACGGCGCGCAACGGCTTCGATGAGCTGATTCGTACGTATCCCGACTACCCGCAGGTGCCGCAAGCGCAGATCTATGTCGGTGACGCGTTCAAAGCCGAAGGGAACTCCGCCGCGGCGGACTCGGTATACCAGCTCGTTCCGACACGGTATCCGAAGAGCTCGCAAGCGGCGACAGGGCTCTACAAGCATGCACTGATTCTGTGGGACGCGAACAAGCGCGCCGAAGCGCGGATCGTGTTCAATCGGGTCATCAAAGACTATCCGAACTCACCCGAGGCCGAACTCGCCAACGACCGGTTGAGACCCCGGGAGTGAGGCGGTAGCAGCCGATGCCGATTCCGAAGTCCCAGAATGGAGAGATGCCGTTCCTCGATCACCTCGAGGAGCTGCGTTGGCGTATCATCTATTCCTTGGCGGCGCTGATCATTTGCGTCGGCGTCGGCTTCTGGGTGACGCTGCACTTCGATCTGGTGAAGATCCTCGCTGGTCCGATTCTCCCGCTGCTGCCCCAAAAAAAGCTGTTCTTCACGCACCCGAGCGACAAGTTCAGTATCACGCTGAATACGTCGATGACCTGCGGGCTGGTGCTCGCCGCGCCGATCGTTCTCTACCAGATCTGGTTGTTCCTCGCGCCCGCGCTGCACCGCCACGAAAAGCGCGTCGCGATCGGTGTGCTGTTCAGTGGGACAGCGCTGTTCGTCGCCGGCGCGGCGCTCGCCTTTCTCGTCGTCGTCCCGCTCGCGCTGCCCTGGCTGATGGGCTTCGGCACCGAGGCAATGATCCCGCTCATCACGGCCGAGGAGTATTTCGGCTTCGTCTTCGCCATGGTGCTCACGTTCGGCTTGAGCTTCGAGCTGCCGATCGTGGTGTTCGCGCTCGCCGCGCTCGGATTGGTCACACCCGCGTTCCTCGCCAAGTATCGCCGACACGCGATCGTGCTCATCGTCATCGCCGGCGCCTTTCTGACCCCCGGCGACATGGTGTGGACGACGGTCGCGCTCTCCGTGCCGCTCTACGGACTTTATGAACTGAGCGTCTTAGGGGCCTTCGTCATCGATCGACGACGAAAGCGACGGCGCGCAGCCCTCGCGGCGGAGCATTCCGGGGCCGCGGCGTGAAGCGATTGTTCGCCGCCGTGGCCTTGGTCACGGCGTTCGCGCTTCCCCTGGGAGCGCAGGTGATTCCGGGGTTTCCGGGCGGACGCGCCACTGGCCAACTCCAGCCGGTAAAGCGAGACACCCTGAAAGACACGACGAACAAGATTCATTGGCCGGCACCCGATTCGATCGCCGCGCGTCTCCTGATGCGACCTGGATACACGGTCACGCGCTATTTGAGCGACACGGCGTTCTTCAACGCACAGACTCATTCGCTCGACCTCCTTGCCGCCAAGAAGAAACTCGCGGTCGTCGACCGCGATTCTGAAATCGTCGTGAGCGACAGCGGCATCTACTACACGGAAGCCACCCGGAAAGTCGTCACCGGGGGGCAATATCGTTTGACCCCGCCGCCGAGCAGCGGCCAGGCCGACATCAAAGGGGTCGGGCGGGTGGATTACGACCTGGCCAACCGGTCAGCGCGAATCACGCGCGCCCGGCTGCCCGTCAACAATGGCCAGATGTGGTACATGGACGTCGCGCTTGCTCGTGTCCTGCTCGACACCGGCAAGAATACCTCGCCGACCGTGTTCGCCCGCGGTGGCTCGGCGACGAGCTGCGACGACTCGATTCCCGATTACCGTTTCGAGTTCAAGGAAGCCAAGCGAACGTCGAACAACACGCTCGTCGCGCGCCCGGCGCTCCTCTACATCAAGGACATTCCGGTTCTCTGGCTGCCGTTCATTTTCTCGGATACGCGCAGCGGGCGGCACAGCGGGCTTCTTCCGCCGATGTTCGGCTTCGGTGACATCGTTCGAAACAGCCCCACGTATCGCCGACATGTCGAGCACTTCGGCTATTACTGGGCGCTGAGCGACTACTATGACTTCGCGACCTGGCTCGACTGGCGAAGCGCTGCCGGCGCGACGGACGGCGATCCCGGCTGGCTCCGCCTGAACGGCGATTTCAATTACCGGTGGCTCGACCGCTTCATGTCGGGTCGCATCGGAACGTCGTACACGATGCAACGAGACGGCAGCACCAACACGGCGGTGAGCTGGGGTCACCAACAAGAGTTCTCGAAGGACAGCCGCCTGAACACGAACATCAACTTCGTCACGAACACCACGCTCCAGCGCCAGAACACCTTCAATCCGTACACGGCCCTCGCGACGATCGCGTCTCAGGCGTCATACCAGACCAAGCTCGGTCCCGCGTCGCTCAACCTCGGCGCGACGCGCACACAATATCCCGGTCGGAAACAGATCGACGAGAGTCTGCCGACGATCAGCTTGACGTCGACGGCCATCGCGCTCGGACCGCACATCAGTTGGACGCCGACATTTTCGTACTCGCGCCACGACGTGTTGCACATGGATCAGCCGGGGCCCGGCGCTTTTGAGTTCAGCGTCGACCCCATCACCGGGACGCGCGACAGCACGCTGAACACGGGGCGCAATTCGTCGAACGTGTCGATGGACATCGGAATGCCGCTGCAGATCTTCGGACGCGACTTTCGAAACACGTTCCGCATCGCGCAACAGCGAAACAACTTTCCGCAGCAGTTCAACATCGTCGACGTCGAGACCGGCGAGGTGACGGAGACTCGCGTCTTCGCCGCGACGTATCAGACGGCGATCGATTGGACCCCGGACTTCACGATACCGTCGCTCGGCCACAACAAATTCAATTTGTCGCCGAGCATCAGTTTGCAGAACGTCGATCCTGGACCTTTCTGGGTCGCGTCGGAGCGCACGAACGGGCGATATGTCTCTCAATCCAAGCGAATCGCCCTTGGCCTCAGCGCCAACCCTACGCTGTATGCTCGGTTCCCCGGCTTCGGTCCGTGGAGCGCGATTCGACATTCGATCACGCCATCGATCAGCTACTCGTGGGCCCCGGCCAAGGACGTGAGCGACGAGTATCTCCTGGCGCTCGGGCGAACGCGAAAGGGCTCGTTTACCAACCTCCAGCAGAACAGCGTCACCTTAGGACTAAACCAGCTCTTCCAGGCAAAGCTTCGACAGAAGAACGATTCGAATCCGGATCTCGCCAAGAAGATCGATCTGCTCAGCCTCAACTTTACGCCGCTCACCTACGACTTCGAGCGCGCCAAAGGCCACAAACCGACTGCGGGTTTCACGACCGAAACGTGGGGCTATTCGCTGCGGTCCGATCTGCTGCCTGGATTTGATTTCTCGAGCAACTACTCGCTCTTCCTTGGCAGCACCCTCAGCGACAGCGCCGAGTTCAAGCCGTATCTCACCAACATCGCCGCGTCGTTCCGCATCAGTCGCGACCAGAATCCCTTTGCCATTCTGACGCGTCTGTTCGGCCGTGCGGTGCCCGAGGCGCAAGCCCAACCCGCACCGGGAACCGATCAGGTTCGCCAGCCTCCCGACTCGACTCAAATGAGTCTCGTCGCCGCGCAGCCGATCGCGGGGAGCATGCGTACCGGCGACCGCTTCATCGTTCCGCCGACAGAAGGTTGGAAGGCGTCGTTCAGCTTCACGCGCTCGAGCCCACGTCCGCCGAAGCCCGGTAGCAACGTGATCGATTTCGATCCCGTCGCGCGTTGTCAGCAGGTCGCTGGACAGAACACGCTGTTGCTCGATGCCTGTATCCAGCAACAGCGCGCCCTTCCGACGAACGATTTGCCGGTGACGTCCGGGACAGCAGGCGGCCCGGTCTACAACATTCCGCCGACGACATCGATCAACGCGGACATCGCGTTCAACCTGACGGCAAAGTGGACGGCGCACTGGACGACGAACTACGACCTCGAGACCCACGAGTTCGCCAGCCAGATCGTGCAATTGCAGCGCGACCTGCATGACTGGCGCGCCCTGTTCGGCTACACGCAATCACCGAACGGCAATTTCGCGTTCACCTTCACGATCTCCTTGAAGGCGGAGCCGGACATCAAGTTCGATTACAACCGCTCGACGGTGAGATCCGGACTTCCCTGAGGCGACGCCTACTCGTTGGCGTGTGCAGTTTTTGACTCAGGCCGCTGTCCAGTCCGGGGGACAGGAAGCAAAACGGCCCGGCGAGCAAAGCTCAAACAGCCAAAGACTTAGCTCGCCGCACGGCCCGGTGCGCCGTCTGCAATCCCGCCAAGTGCATCCCACCCGGAGCACGTATGCGGTTGTCTCGGTTCCTATTCGCCGCGCTAATTCCGCTCGCTGCATGTGAGGACCTCACCGGTATCCTCTCGGATCCGGACGCGCCAGCGAATCTCACATATCAGCTGACGCCCAGCGGCGATCCGACCGCGCCGCTCGCCGTGCTTCTGAGCTGGGATGTGCCGCGCAGCAATAACGCGAACGCGTTCAACATCTACGGGCGGGTCGGCGGCGGCGACTGGCAGCTTCGCGGTACGACGACGTCCAACACCTTCCATGACGCCGGCGTTCCCGACATTCAATACTACGTGGCATCGCGGGATCTCGACGGCAATGAGCTGGCGCGATCGAACACCGTCACGATCGACCTCCATGCGAATGTACCGGCGCCGACTGGGTTCACCTCGCTTTCACTCAACGCGGCGATTCAACTCGCGTGGTCGAGCAGCGCCGTCAATGCGCTTCAGGGCGCATTCGACCATTATCGCGTCTATTCGACGGTGTACGACGGAAGCCGTGGCGTTTGCACCGCGGCCTGGGTGCTCGAGGGAACGACGGCGTCCGATGGTTTTCTCGTCGGGAATCTGAGCAACGGCGCGTCGCGTTGCTTCGCCGTCAGCACCGTGACCCACGACGGACACGAAAGCGTTTGGACCGAAGCGCGCCTCGACACACCGCGATTCGACGCCCACAACGCGTTCGTTTACGCGACCGCCGCGCGGTCGGACAGCTCCGGCTTTCTGTTCGTCGACGACGTTACCCACAAGCTCGGTACGGTTGCGTCGTCAGCGCGCACCGATTTGGACTTCACGATCGTGCGCCACTCGGACGGGACGCTCTGGTTCCAGCCGGCGCGCGCAGGCGCGACGATGGGATTGTTCGGCAATACGCCCGTCGCCGATCTGACGTCAATCGACCGCGCGCCATCGGCCGGCTATTCGTCGGCGACGATTCAGGCGGTCCCCGGCTTCGCATATGTCTTCAAGGTCCAGAAGGTGGACGGCATCCACTT
>JAICJQ010000121.1 GCA_025928335.1 Gemmatimonadaceae bacterium | reverse complement strand
TCTACAAGTCCGAGGCCGAAACGAATCAACGCAATCGGGCGATCGCCTATCTCATGTACGCGTACGGCCACATCAGCGACAACCCGCTCCAGGCGACCGACATCTACACGCGGCAGTGCTCGGTCGGCGTGAACGCGAGAGATCTGGCGATGATGGCCGCGACGCTCGCCAACGACGGCATTAACCCGATGACCCACAAGCGCATGCTCGAGGCCGAGCATGTACCGGGCTTGCTCGCCGTCATGTCGACGGCCGGCCTGTACGACGATTCGGGCCAGTGGCTTTTCGCGACCGGCCTTCCGGCGAAAAGCGGCGTCGGTGGCGGATTGATCGCCGTCTCCCCGGGGAAATTCGGGATCGCGGTCATTTCGCCCCCTCTCGATTCGGCAGGGAACAGTGTCCGTGCGCAGAAGGCGATCACCGATATTTCGGCGGCGCTTGGTGGGAACCCGTATGCGACTGGCCGCACGGCCACCGCGGCGGGTCGGGTGGGACCGCCACGGTGACTCGCCAACGGTATGGCCGAGCTAACGCTCGGCCATACCGACCGCGATCGTGATGAACTTGAAGCTCCTCGCGCCGCCGCCCAAATAATCGCCGTTCGATGTCGTCGCGGTGAAGCGCGCGGTAAACACAGCGTCGAGCCCTTCCATAATAGGTGTGACGACACCGACTTCCGGCGCGATCGCCAAGTGAAACGCCGACCGACCGATCGGATTGGTCACGCCAAGTTGATAGTACTGCTGGGCGAACTGGCCACCCGCTCCCAAACCGGCGTAGAATCCTCGGCCCAGTGTCGGTCCCGGGTAGTAGCGACCAATGCCCATGATCGTGCCGAGTAGCAGCTCCCGACTCTGCTGTCCGGTCACGGCACCGCTCGAGAACGTGGTCGTCCCGCGAGTCTGATCGAAGAAATCCTGTAAGCCGAGGCTCACGCCGACCGACGTCTTCGGCTTATAACGCCACTGTCCTTCCCAGTTCGCCCCGAACCAGCTGACGTTCGGCACAAAATTGCGTGTGTCGCCCAACGGAAAAGCGATGGCGTACGATCCCACGTTGATAAACGGGGGCTCGGCATCCTGAGCATGAGCCGCATTGACCTGGGTGACGGCGACCGTCGCGGCCACCACTGCGCCGAGCGCGAAGTGCTTCGGATTCATGGCAACTGCACCTTCATTAGATATGGAGACTGCGCGAACGCCTGGTCGATGCCGGCAAGCGCGCGTTCAGTAGTGCTTGCGGTGTTCGTCACGACGCCGTCTATTCCCGCCGCCCAAAGCAGCGGGATTCTCTTCAGCGTGGGTTCCTCCGCTCGCCGGTCGAGCATCGTGATGAGGATCGTCCCGGCCTGAAAGGCGTATGGAACCGCCCCCGCCGGCACTCCCCACGCCCACCCACCGTCGACGGCGGGACCCCAGTACGGCAGATAGCCCCATGCGCCGAACCAATCGAAGTACGCGACGCCGGTTTGGATCCGCGTGTTGGCGGCAATGAGCAAGACGACGTCGGGGGTTGCTCCGCGATTGGTGCCGACGTCCTGCCAACCCAACGCCGTCATGTGTGCGCGGACGCTGGCGACGATCTGTTGGTCGGACTGGTGATCGATCGTGTTCGAACCCAACGGAACTTCGACGACCGTGTCGGGGAGCGCGAAGGTCGTCGCGCTGGCGAGCGCCGGCCCTTGGTCGACGACGGTGATGACCACGCCGGGCAAGTTCGGTGCGACGCTGTTGGAGTCGGTGCCGTAGCACGCCGGCATCAACAGCAGTGCGGCGACGGTTGCGCCGAGCAACCTGACGAAATTTCCCGCCATCCCCCCCCATCCGCCCGATTGGGTTACACTCGTACGTTCTCCACACCGTGGCCGAATTCGCAGTAGACGATGGTGGCACACCCGGCAGCCTGAGCGGCCCGCGCACGAATCCTGGCGAGTTACGGCGAAGCCTCCACTAGCGTCGAAACGGCATGCTCGCGGCTCATCAAAGGCAGCGAATCATTCGCGGCGCGCTTGGCGCCGCATGCGGCTTCCTCGTCGCGATGGCGCTCGTGGCCGCCAACATGCCCGTCTTGCCGGGTTCGCACGCCGATCTGGCGGCGCTCGGCGTTGCGGCATGTGGCGCACTCCTCGCCATCGTCATTCCCGTGCGATGGATCGCCGCATTCGTCGTTGCTACCGCGATTCTGTTGTTCATGTTGACTTTCATGCCACTGACCGCGGGTGGGGTGCGCCGATGGATTCGCCGCGACCCACCGCCGCGGTCGGTGCCCGATGCCGTCGTCGTGTTGTCAACGACGATCACCGTCGACGGGCTACTCGACGCGACCGGAACGACCCGTCTCCTTTCCGGCCTCGAGGCGATGCACCAGACAGGAGCGCCTCTGCTCGTCACCACCCGCCCCAGCCAAACCACGGGCGCGGCACTCGGAACCGCGATCCGAGATTACCATCGCCTGATCGGCCTCGCGGGTGACACGAGCCGGTGGCGTACCGTCGGCCCGGTTGCGACGACACACGATGAGGCGCTGGCGACGGCGAGACTACTTGTTCCCGCCGCGGCACACTCAATCGTCGTCGTTACAAGCCCGCTCCACGCTCGGCGAGCCTGCGGTACATTCGAACACGTGGGGTTCCGCGTCACGTGCTGGCCGGCCGATGAACGCCGCTACTCGCTGTACAAGTTCAGTGGACTTCGTACGAGGCTCGCCGCCACCGTCGATTGGCTCTACGAGCGCGCGGCGACGATCGAATATCGGTGGCGCGGCTGGATCCGTTGACGACTGACTGAGCGCTCGGGGCGGGCGAGTAGCTTTCGCCAGGATGACGCATCCCATGATCGTACGCGGCCGGCGCGACTCCGACGCTCCGCGCCCGCCACTCAAGGAACGACTCGCCGCGCTGCGGCTCGTGCCGCGGCTGATCGGGTTGGTGTGGCAGACGCACCGTGTCTACACGGGGCTCATGATCGTGCTGCGCCTTGTTCGGTCGGCCGTGCCTGTCAGCAATCTGTGGGTCGCCAAACTCATCATCGATGAAGTGATCATGTTGGCGCGGTCCGGCGGATCGTCGCGCCATCTGTGGATCCTCGTCGCGCTCGAGATGGCGATCGTGGTCGCGAACGAGTTGCTCGCAAGACTGTCCGGCCTGATTGAAGGTTTGCTTGGCGATCTGTTCACGAATCGCGTCAGCATCAGAATCATGGAGCATGCGGCGACACTCGATCTGCATCAGTTCGAGGACCCGAACTTCTATGACCATCTCGAGCGCGCGAGGCAGGGAACGACGGGTCGGGTGGCGCTGTTGAGCCAATTGCTCGGCATGGGCCAGGGCTTTCTTACGCTCGCGTCGCTGAGCGTTGCGCTTGCGGCGCAGGCCCCGTGGTTGCTGGTGCTGCTCGCGGCCGCGGTGTTGCCGAGCTTCCTCGGGGAAACGCACTTCGCGCAGCTTTCCTATTCGCTGCTCTTCCGCTGGACGCCTCAACGGAGGCAGCTCGACTACGTTCGCTTCATCGGAGCGAGCGATCGGACGGCAAAGGAAGTGCAGCTCTTCGGGCTCGCCCCCTGGCTGATCGATCGATATAGAACGCTCTCCGATCGGTTCTACACCGAGAACCGGGCGCTGGCGATCCGTAAATCACTCGTCAGCTCGGGTCTCTCGTTGATCGGGACGCTTGGTTACTACGCGGCATATATCGTCGTGCTCGTGCGGGCCGTCGCGGGAACGATCACGATCGGTACACTTACCTTTCTCGCCGCATCGTTTCGCCAGAGTCGTGATCTCATCCAACAGCTCTTGATGTCGGCGAGCGGGATCTATGAACAGAGTCTCTATCTCAAAGATCTGTTCAGCTTCTTCGACATGCAGCCGTCCATTCGGAGCAAGCCGAACGCGCGCGCGGTACCACGCCCCATTCGGCAAGGCTTCGTGTTCGAGGACGTTGGCTTCAAGTATCCGGGGAGCGAACGGTGGGCGGTGCGGCATGTGAGCTTTACGCTCGGCCCTGGCGAGCGTATCGCGCTGGTCGGCGAAAACGGCGCGGGGAAGACGACGATCACCAAGCTACTCGCCCGCCTCTACGACCCGAGTGAAGGGCGCATCCTGCTCGACGGTGTTGATCTCCGTGACTATGATCTCGCGGACGTGCGCCACGCGATCGGCGTGATCTTTCAGGACTTCGTGCGTTACGACATGCGCTTCGATGAAAACGTCGGCGTCGGTGAGGTCGACACGGTCCGGGACTATTTGGACGCGGAGATTCCCGAGGAGATTGGCACGACACCGATTGCGATCACCACTGCGGCGGAGAAGTCGCTCGCGGCGTCTCTTCTGCCGCGCCTTCCGGGCGCGTACCGCCAAATGCTCGGTCGGCGCTTCGATGCGGGCGTAGACCTCTCGGGCGGCGAGTGGCAGAAGGTTGCGTTGGCGCGCGCCTACATGCGTGACGCGCAGGTTCTGATCCTCGACGAGCCGACGGCGGCGTTGGACGCGCGCGCCGAGTACGACGTCTTCGTGCGCTTCAACGCGCTCATGGCGGGCCGCATGGCGGTGGTCATTTCGCACCGCTTCTCGACTGTCCGCATGGCCGACCGCATCGTCGTGCTGTCGGGCGGGGAAGTTGTGGAACAGGGCACCCACGACGAACTGGTGATCGCTGGCGGCTTGTACGCTGAGCTGTTCGGGATGCAGGCGGCTGGTTATCGCTAGACGGCTGCCGGGCGAGCCGGATTGCAGAGTCCGCTTTGCTACGCCTTTGTTTATGCTTAAGTTCGGCGCTCTCGAGCCCGGTCGAAGGCGCCGAGCTCGCTGGGTGCGTTGCTTCGGCCTCCCCGGATGCCTGTAACGCTCACTCAACAGGATTGTTGGATGCGCGTGACAGTTCCTGGTGTTTGTTGGGAGCGCGGCAATTCGTCCGCGGTGTAAAGTTTTTTATCACATGCTCTTAGCTCCTTACGTCCCAAGGCCTTTTGAGGGCTGAGTCAGGCATGCCGCCTGCTATTGCGCACGCTAGTAGTGCGTGCGTGCCATTGGGGCGGCGCCCGATCGCGACCTTTCACGCACAACGGAGAAGTTCATGGGTGCGCCGCACGTGGTGATTCAGGCGGATCGGAAGGCGTTGAATCCGATCACCTCTTCCGCGCCGAAGACGGCGTGGAAGGCGTTAGGCAGGGTAGGGCTGATTCTCGCGGCAATCGCCAGCGTCGATATCGTGTTGCGTTGGTTTCCGACGGCGTTTCGTTCGCCGGAGTGGGAGTTTGGGACGGTGGCGATGACGTTCGCTTCGCTCCCGGTGGTCACGGTCGGGTTGGTCGCGGGGCTCGCGTCCGGAATGGCTCGAGGTGAGCGCGGGGGCGTAGCGGTACTGGCGGCAATTTTCTGCGCCATGTCGGTTGCGTTGATCGCCTGCTTGCTGTTGTTTGGATCGGACGTGCCGGTCGCGCTGTCGGCGCTGAAGAACAACATGCCGGTCGAGGCTGCGCGGGAATTAAAGAGAACGATCGCTCGATCAGTCGTGATGGGTGTTGGATTCGCAGTCATATATGTCTACGGGTCAGTCGTGTCGGTTCGTTACCTACTCAGGAGAATCAAAGATGCTTAAGAATCTGGGCCGCGCCGCTGCCGCCGCTGCGGTCTTGGCGTTGACGCCGTTCACCGCGGCGAAGGCCGTCTGTACCTCGGGCAGCTTGAATTTCTGCTTTGATTTCACGTTCACGTCGACCAGTGCCTCGGTGACGTTCCTGTCGGGCAACGGCACGCTCACGGCGTTCGGAATCGCCGGCTACACCGGCATTGGGAGCACCGGCGTCAATTCGACCGCCGGTTCGTTCTCCATTGGCAACGCGAACAGCTGCAACGCCGGCAACTTCGGCTCCGTGCTGTGCGCGACGTCGGACAATGGTGTCAATGGCGGGTTTCCGCCCGTTGGTACCGTCAACCTCGTTTTCTCGAGCACTGGAGTGACTGGCGCACAGGGCACGGTTCACATTCAGCAGGCGAACGCGCCGAACTGTTCGCTCTGGATCAACAGTGCGGGTCAAGTCATCGCCGGCGACCAGGCGAGTTGCGGTTCGACGACGACCACCCCAGAACCGGCGAGCGTCGCGCTCCTTGCGACCGGCCTGCTCGGTCTCGGAGGCGGTCTCATTCGTCGGCGTCGCAAGAACTCGTAAGCTTCTTTGATGCACGACCGCGGTCACCCGCGGTCGAAGTGGTATCAATGGACTGACCCTCCTGAGTGAATGGGCCGAGCGGCTTACCGCTCGGCCCATTTCTTCTGAAAACCCCGGTCGCCAAGGGTCGGTTCATCACGTGCTCGTCCTGGCCCACGAATCGCGGTGATCACGCGAATCCGCGCTCCGTGCTATGTTGCTTTTGACCCTGCGCTTACGTCGCTTACGGATGATTCTCGGTCAGCTGAATAGGGTTTGCAGTCGTGTCCGCTGAGGCTAGCGTGACCGCCACCGCGCCAAGCCTTCCCGCTTCGGTGACGGCGCCCGGCTACGATCGCGGCGTCGACGGTGGAACTGGCGGCGCGCCAACTCCGGATTCACCGCGGTCGCCAAGTACGCGCGAGCAGATCGCACGCGCAGTCGCTGCGATCTCGTGGCCGCCCTTTTTGGCGACTGCGGCCGCGTTCGCGATTCTCTTCGCCAAGCCGTTCACGCTGCTGCTTCACGACTGGTGGACGCTCCCCGAGGCGGGCCATGGCCTCCTCCTCGCGCCCGTCGCCGTGTGGATGGCATGGCGAAGCGGCATTGCCCCGAAGACGAAACCGCAGCGCGCTCTCGGGATCGTCCTGCTCCTCGTTGCCGTACTGATTCGGTGCGCCGCGGGTCTGGCCGCCGAACTGTTCACGATGCGAGCATCGATGGTCTTGGCGCTTGGCGCTATCACGATTTACCAATTTGGATTCCGCCAAGTACTGCACTGGTGGCTCCCGTTCGCGCTGATCTGTCTCTCCATCCCGCTGCCGGAGCTGATCACCCAGGCACTCGCCTTACCGCTGCAGTTCAGAGCATCGCGGATGGGCGCGGGGTTGCTCGAGATGAGGAACGTCCCCGTTCGCTTGAGCGGCAACGTGATTCTGCTTCCCGGACGCCAGCTCTTCGTCACGGAGGCGTGTAGCGGGCTTCGTTCATTGACGGCTCTGCTGGCGATGTCCGTTTTGCTCGGCGCGCTGATGCTTCGCAGCGCGGTCGGCCGGATCGCGTTGGTTCTGCTGGCGATTCCGGTGGCGATCGTCATCAACGGTGTGCGCGTCTTCCTCACCGGATTCCTCGTGTTTTTCGTGAGTCCGGCATTCGGTGAAGGGTTCATGCATCTCACGGAAGGCTGGCTGCTCTTCCTGGTGTCTCTCGCGGTGCTCGCTGGATTCACGTGGGCCGGGGGATACGCCGAGCGTTGGCTGATGAAAGGAGGCGAGGCGCATGTCTGACGCGCGTGGTCTGGCCGCGAAGTTCCTGCCGGCTTTCGTACTGTTGGTGGGCTGCGCATTCGTCTGGCAGACCCATACCCAGACTCCGATCGACCTGAAGGCTCCATTACGCACGACGCTGCCGAAATTCCCCGGGTACATCGCGGCCGATCAGTTCCTCAGCGACGAGGAGCGACGCGTCGCGGGAATGACGGACTATTCCGCGCGGGCCTACGCGTCCCACGACTCCATCGCCGACTTTTTCACGCTCGTCTCCTACTACGATCGGCAGGGGCAGGGCAAGACGATTCATTCACCGCGCAACTGCCTCCCCGGTGCAGGATGGGAGATTCTCCGCGGTGATACGCGTACGCTCGACGTCGACGGCACGAAGCACGTCGTCAATCACTACATCCTGAAGAACGGCGCGGCGACCACCGTCGTCTATTACTGGTATCAGGGTCGCGGGCGCGTTGTGGCGAGCGAATACACCGTGACGTGGAATCTTCTACGCGACGCGGCGTTGCTCGGCCACACCGAAGAAGCCCTCGTCCGGGTTCAGGTCCCGGTGCCGGAGCACATCGCGTCGCTCGACGACAGCACCTCGACGGCGGCACTCGCCAAGGCCGACGCCTTTGGCGCCTCGATCGCCACGACGCTACTGCGCGACGTGTCGCGCATTCTCCCGAAGCGCGGCGGCTGAGCTTCGCCCTCTCGGCATCGGATGTCGGCCAGAATAGGCGGATCCGGACGATTGCCGGAGTAGTGTCGCGGGCGATCGCCAGACGCAGCTCAGCGGAGGGCGAGGGATTCGAACCCCCAAGTCCTTGCGGACGCCGGTTTTCAAGACCGGTGCATTAGCCATTCTGCCAGCCCTCCCAACCCTCGAAAGATCGCCGGACTGCGGTTATCTTGCTATCGGATACCGCAAAAGCTTCAGCGTGCGCCTCGGCGCACACTGAAGCTTCGTGTTGTGGCGTCGAAGAATCTTCGATTCAGTTGCCGACGACACTTCCCGCGACCTTCGTCGCCTTCGCGGTGAAGATCACGGAACTGCCGCTGCCGATGCTCGCGCGCACCGAATCCGTGCCCGCGACGTTGCCCAGCGTCCAATCAACGAACGATAGACCGTTCGCGTCCGTAACAGTATTGGTGCTGCTCAGCGTGCCACCGGAGCCGAGGACTTCCCAGGTGATGGCGACGCCAGACTGCGGCGAAGCGCTGCTGTTGACCACCGATACGGAGATCGGATACGGAAGCTTGGAACCGGCCGCCGCGGTTTGATTCGTCGAGTTGCCCGTGATCACGATGCTCAGCGGGCCCGTGGTCTGTGAGGGCGCTGTCGAGTCGTCGCTGCCACCGCAGGCGCCAAGCGCGACGAGCGCTATGAGTGCAAAGATCTGCCGTGTACGTCCCAGCTGAAGCATGAAAATCCTCCGAGTGGGTATTCTTCTTAACTTGGCTTTGACCGGACGACGTGTCCGCTCCCATGAAACGGGAGCGATCGCGGGATCGCTGAGGCGTGGAACGTTTTCCGCGGATAGTTGTTCTGAATGGTAGGATACCTGTCGTGAATAGCAGTCGACCAATTCGTGTGCTCATCGCGGCCGACGACGATTGTCGGCACCATAAATTGCGCAGCTGGCTGGACACTACGCCGGATGTGTCGATCGTCGGACGGACGACGCAAGCTTCCGAGCTGAGCGAGGCCGTTCGCCGGTTGCGACCGCATGTGGTCGTCGCTGATGCGCAACTGCTCGACGAGGAGCCGCCGGCGTATCGCGAGCGCCTGATGGTGCGCGTCGGCAAACGGCTCGTCGCGGTGAATGTCGAAGACATCGACCTCATCCTCGCGAGCGGCGCGTACGCCGACATTTCGGCCAAAGGCCGACGCTATACGATGCGCGCCTCGTTGCGCACGCTCGAAGCCGAGCTCGATCCGGAGCGTTTCGTGCGCGTGCATCGCTCGGTGATCGTCCCGATCGACCGAATCGAGTGGTTTCGCCGACTCGGCAATGGCGACGGCGAGCTACAGACGATCGCCGGGCAACGCGCGCCGGTCAGTCGCGCGCGACGACCGGCGTTGGAGCGAAAACTCGGCGTGAAGTAGCGCCCGCGACTACTTCTTCTTCGGAGTTGCTGCGGGAGCTTTCGCCGGTGTCTTCGCGCCGGGCTTGCTCAGCGAATCGGTCTTTGCCGGCGGGAGCGGCAGCGATCGCGCCGTGTCGCCAGTGGCCGGAACCTGATTGAACTCCGCCTCGGCCGCTCTCAACAGATCATCGAGTCGCACGGTCGTTGCGATCTGCTTCGACAGATCGAACACGCTTTTGGCCTGCGCGGTTTTTCCCTGCTGCTTGAGTGCCTCCGCGAGCTCGATGCCCGTCGCGACGTAGAGGTACGGAATGCCGACCGACGGACGATCGATCCAATCACCGCTGTGAATCACCGACTTCGGACCGACGAACACGGAATTCCAGAGCGAGTCGCTGCGCGCCACATCGAGCCAGCCATCGCCTTGGAGATACACCGTGTCTTTCGCTCCGGCGGCCGGCGGCATGTACAGCTTGGCGGCGAGGCCTTGCGTCAATACGGCGTCGCCCATACCGAGCGAGCGGGCGTAACTGCCCGACGTTCGCGCGAAGTAAATCGGGCGTTGCGGCCACGAGTCCTGAATCATGCGCAGCACGAATAAATCGGCGCGCTGGAGAACGCCGTGATCGAGATTGCGCGGATCGATCGTCGCCTTGAGTGGACCAGACGTGAAGCTCATCGGTCCGTTCAAGGGAAGGTATGCGGGAACGGAGTCGGCGTCGGCCATCGTCATGTGCAACGGCGGGGTCGTCGGCTTGACCCACTGCTGGTTCCGGTAAATCGCCGGTCCCTTCGCCGCATCGTAATCGAAGATCGGCCGGCGAATCAGCTGCCGCACATACCAGTCGGTGTTGAGCAGCGACGTGTTGGCGATGACCACGTCCTTGCGAATCCCTTCGACTTCCTGCGCATACCAGAGGGGGAAGGTGTCGTTGTCACCGACCGTCACGAGTACGCCGTACGGTTCGACAGAATTCAGAAGATCGGCGGCAAAGTCGCGCGTGTCACGATGACCGGCGCGCGACGCCCAATGCCAGTTCGCGAACAAGGGGATCAGCGCGAAGGCGAGCACGGGCGAGCTCACCCGCCAACTGCGGGAAGTCGGGAGGGACAGACTCTCGCGTCCCACCTTGACCGTTTCTTCACCGAGCAACGACGCCACCGATTCCCAGACGAACAACAGGCCGAGGGCGGCCCAGACGCCCCACGCCGAAAAACTCCAGAGGAAGAAGTAGTCGCGATCGCGAACTTCGTGTGGAGCTTGTGACGCCGGATCCTGCGACGCGCCGAGCTTGAAGTTCAGGTAGTAGATGAGCAACAACGTCATCGTGAACATCAACGAGCCGAAATACCAGAAGCTCCGCCGGTCACGTTGGAAGTGCACCCAGCCGCCGAACAGTCCGAGCACCAGGAACGCCGCCGCGAGGAGCGCCTGCGGGAAGGGATGGTCGCCGTGGGCGTCGCGCAGCCACTGCCACTTGAAGTACAGCCACCACATCCCGATCTGTTCGCCGAACGACGCCTGTCGATCGCTCAGCTCGGGTTTGCCGTACTGTCCGCGATTGAAGTTGTAGTTGAATGCGTCCAGCGTTCCCTTCGAGAAGGTGCACGACAGCTCGAGCTTCGTACGACACGCCGTCGGCTCGCCTTCGTTGATCGCCGGGAAGTAGGCGGCACGGATCGGCTGCGTCGCGAACGGCGTCAGGCCGAGAACGATCGCGGCGACGCACGCGAGCAACAGCTTCCAGCGAAAAAGCGTGCGCGGACGCCGAACGAGGACCGCCAAGCCAACCGCGGGCGCGGCGAGCATGCCGGCCATGTGGTTCGCGTAGCCAAGCCCAAGGAGGTAGGCGACGAGCACGAGAATGCGATCCGCCTTGCGCCCATCGGGATCATCCGACCAGCGGATCATGAGCCACGAGATGATGGCCAGTCCAACCAGCGAGACGGTGTAGACCTTCTCGTTCACGACCGACTGGTTCCACACCGTGAACGCCGTGGCACCGATCAGCGCACCGAGGGCGCCGCCGACGATGCGCTGCCACCGCTCAGGAAACCAGCCGACGAGAACGCGTTCGGTGACGAGAAACCACATCCCCGCGGACGTCGCGCTGCAAATGGCCGCGAGGATGTTGATTCGCACCGCGATCGTTGTCGCGATCGGCAGAATCGAGAACACCCGTCCAATGATGACGAACAGCGGATTCCCGGGCGGGTGAGGCAGCCCGAGCGTATAGGCGGCGGCGATGTATTCGCTCGTATCCCACATCGCGGTGGACGGGGCGAGCGTAACGAGATAGAGGACGAGCGTCACCAGCGAGACGACGAGCGCGGCGCGGTACGACGGCCGGTAGTCGAGGTCTGCGGTCGTGGAGGTGGCCATTGAGCGTGTAAGTGGAGGAACCCGTTGAATCTAATGTCGCGGAAGGGCATAGACAGCGCTCCTCACCAGCGCCGACTACCGGCGCCGTTTCGCCGTCAAAGCGTTCCGAGGTGTTGCATCTTGAACGTCGCGACAGCTCCCACCACCCCCGCCGTCCCGGGAAGGATCCCCGGCACGATTCTCGTCGCGTCGACCGCGGGTCGGAAGGCGCGTCGCCTTACTTCGGCTTGCATTGGCACGAAGAGCGCGTCCCCCGCCTGCGTGACCCCACCGGCAACGACGACAACGTCGACGTTCAGAATATTCAACAGGTTGGCGATGCCGGTCCCGAGGTAGCGCGCTGTATCGCGCACGATCTCGCTGGCGACGGCGTCTCCCTGCTGCGCGGCGCGGTACACCGTTTCCGCGGTGATCGACTCCAGCCGCCCGCCGACGAGCGAAGGGAGGAGTGAAGCCGTTTCCTCCCGAACCAGCACCTCGCGCGCCCGCGTCGCGATCGCCGGCCCGGACGCGTACGCCTCCAGACAACCGTAGTTCCCACACTTGCAATGGCGGCCGTTCAAATCGATGGTCGTATGCCCAATCTCACCGGCGACATCCGACGCGCCATGAAAGAGCTTGCCGTCGAGGATCAAACCGCCGCCGATGCCGGTGCCGATCGTCATGCCGATCACGTTCGACGCACCCTTCGCCGCGCCCTGCCACCACTCGCCGACCGTCGCGCAGTTCGCGTCGTTGTCGAGTGTCGCGGGGAGATTGAGGCGCTCGCCGATTCGGTCGCGGAGGGGGAAGTTCCGCCACCCGAGGTTTGGCGCGACGACGACGAGGCCCTTGTCGCGATCCAATGGACCAGGAGCGCCGATGCCGACGCCGATGAAGTCACGGCGATTGGCGTTCGTTTGCGCGATGGTGTCGAGAATCACCCCTTCGATCAGACCGACAATCCGGTCGGCGACGCCCTCGGCGCCCAGCTCGGCGCTCGTCGGAATGGAGCGTGCGCCAAAATGATGCTTGCCGTCGGCCGACATCGCGCCGACGACGATGTTCGTGCCACCGAGATCGACGCCGATGATGTACTGCGGGGGTTGCCGCTTCTTCGTGGCCATGCGTCAGTCGCTCCCGCGAGTGATGAGGCTTCGCGCCAGTCCAGCCACCTGCTCCGGTGAAATCTCGCGCATGCAGCGCCAATGTCCGAGAGGGCACTTTTGCGGGCCGTGACGGTCGCAGGGCCGGCAGGCGAGATCGTCGCGCCCAACCACCGTCGCGGCATCGGCAAGCGGCCCGAATCCGAACTCCGGCACGGTCGGTCCGAAGACGGCGATCGTCGGCGTGTTCATCGCCGACGCCAGGTGCAGCGGCGCGGAGTCGTTGGTCACGACGAGCGCGGCACGACCGATCAGTTCCGCCGAGCCGAGCAGCGACAGCCGACCGGTCGTACTTATTGCCTGTCCCTTCGTCGCGCCGATGATCTGTTCGGCGAGGGCTTGGTCGGCATCCGCGCCGACGATGACGACCCGAGCGAAATCGCTCACTCCGCGCGCCAAGTCGGCAAAGTACGGCCAGCGCTTCGTTGCCCAAACGCTGCCGGGCGCGAGGACGACGAGCGCGTCTCCGGCGATCGCGCCGAGCACGCGATCGACCGCGGTGCGTTCAGCCGGACCGGGATAGAGGCGTGGTCGGAGCGTGCTGCGCGGCACCTCACGCTCCGGGTCACGGGTCGCAAGGGACAGGAGCCGAGCCGCGTGATGAGCGTTCTCTATATATGGAACGCGAGTGGTGTAGAAGCGGCGGCCCGCGGACGTGCTGAATCCAATACGTTCCTCGATTCCACTGAGCGCGGCCAGCGCGCCACTGCGCACGGATCCTTGCGCCAGGTACGCCGCGGCGTAGGTGCGCGCCCGCAGCGCGCTCGCCAGTCGCACGAACGCGCGCGCGCCGCGATCGGCGCCGCGCTTGTCGTACACGATCGTCTCGCGCACGTGAGGGTTGTTCGCCAACAGCGTCGCGGCCGCGGGTGTCGCGAGCACGTCCACCGAACCGGATTTCGCGAGGTGGGCGATCAATGGTGTCGTGAGCACCATGTCGCCGAGGAAGGAAGTTTGGACGATGAGCTGGTCAGTCAACCTGGAGAACCGCGAGGAAGGCTTCCTGCGGGATCTCCACGGCGCCGACCTGCTTCATGCGCTTCTTTCCTTCCTTCTGCTTCTCGAGGAGCTTCCGCTTTCGCGTGATGTCGCCGCCGTAGCACTTGGCCAACACGTCCTTGCGCAGCGCTTTCACGGTCGTACGCGCGATCACCTTGTTGCCGATCGCCGCCTGAATCGCGACCTCGAACAGCTGGCGCGGAATCAGCTCCTTCAGCTTGTCGGCGATCTTGCGACCCCAGTCGTACGCCTTGCTCTCGTGACAGATCACGCTGAACGCGTCGATCGGGTCGCCGTTGATCAGCATGTCGAGCCGCACCAGATCGCTCGCGCGATACTCGAGCATCTCGTAATCCAGCGACGCATAGCCTCGGCTGATCGACTTCAGCTTGTCGAAGAAGTCGAGGATGATCTCGCC
>JAICJQ010000189.1 GCA_025928335.1 Gemmatimonadaceae bacterium | reverse complement strand
GGATGACGGTCCCGAGTCGACCCGGGGCAGGGTAGCTCAGGTGGTTAGAGCACGGCACTCATAATGCCGGGGTCGTGGGTTCGAGTCCCACCCCTGCTACTTCGAAGGAATGTGATGTTCAAGGCGGACAGCTCCGCACAGCTGTCCGCCTTTTCATTGGGTCCGCCGGAACGGTCCGGCACCACGGTAACGCCAACGGTAACGAGCCCTCGCCGCGGCGTGAGCCGGCAGGCCGCGGCACCCAGGTTCGAATAGCAGCGGTGAATGACAGGAGCGCGCCGACTGCCCCTGTCCCACCGCATAGAACGCCAGTGGCGGCTCATTGCCAGCCTCGCTTACATCGATACAACCGCCGCGCTCCACGCCTTTGTGTCGGCGTCAGCGCGGAGCACGGTTCCCAGATCGACAGCGACCGATCCGCCCTGTCGCGCTATCGCGTATCGATCGAGGTCGCGGGATTGCCGGCCGGTGTCATGCGCGCCATCGGGCTTGAATCGCGCCTTGTGCTTTGGGCAGAAGATGCGCTGCTCGTCAGCGTGCCACTCGAGCCGCGTGCCGCGATGCGGGCACTTGAGCGAGAACGCGTACACGCGGGCCTGCCAACGAGCGAGAATCAGATCGTTGCCGACGTCGACCGAAATCGAATCCGTCGACGGGATGTCATGCCACGTTGGCGCGGCCGGCATCGGCACCGGTGTTGTCGAGAATTTCAGACATGCGAATACCTCGTTATCGATCTTGGTGGTCGACGGCGTCGCGGCTCCGCACATCGCGCGTCGATGTCGTGGTCGTCGAGACGTTTCGGACATTGGCGTTGCGGGCGGTATCGGCATACGCGGTGGCTGCACCGTGGCGATACACGAGCTGCCCGCCCGTGGGGGACAGCCATGCACTCGCGGCGAGTGCCGCGGCCATCGCGGTCGGGACGAGCCAAGCGCGTCGCATGGCTCGTCCTCGGCGAATCGCCCACAATGCGCCACCGATGAATGCGGGCAGAAGGAACGCGACGACGATGGGGAAGTGCACCACCGCAGGGTGCAGAGGATTGGGAAGCACCGAACGAGCCCCGGTTCGTGTGTCGCTCGAAGTTGCTCGACTTCCCTGCGTGGACCCATCCGACATTCGCTCGCACAAATTCAGGCATTTGCCCGATGCTCTTCGAGGCGCACCGAGGACTACATATGTCGTATGCGACTCCTTGACGAAGCGATTGATGACCAGCGCCCGCTTGTGGTGCTACTCGCGGCGGTGCTCGCGATGGCCATTGTCGGCGGCGCGATCGATCTGTATTTCGACGCACCTGACCCGTGGTGGTCGGCGCACGCGATCTATGAGGTCAGTCTGATCGGTGCCGAGGCGGCGGCGTCGGTGCTACTCTGGCGCGGTTGGTGGCGTTCACGACACGTGCTGGCTGAGACCCGGCATGTGCTAGAGACCCACGATGCGGAGCGTGCCATGTGGCGGAAAACTGCCGAGGCGGCGTTGACAGGCTTCGCGCGAGCGCTCGATGAGCGCTTCTCGGCGTGGGGACTCACGCCGGCCGAGCGCGAGATTGCGTTGCGACTCCTCAAGGGCCATAGCCACAAGCAGATCGCCTTCGAGACCGGCCGGAGCGAGCGGACCATACGACAGCATGCAGTCGCGATTTATCAGAAGTCGGGGTTGGGCGGCCGCGCCGAGCTGTCTGCATTTTTCCTCGACGATCTGCTGCTGCCACCTTTAGCCCGGTCAGAGGCCGCGCATCCCCCTGCGCTTGGGGCCACGTGATTTGGGCTTGGATAGCCGGGAAAACCGGCGCGGTCTAGTGGCGGCGACGGCTTGCAGGCTTTTGCTTGCCAAGCTGATGACGGTATATTGGGATAGTCATTTCAAGACTGACGAATTACAGTAGTGATGATTTCAAGGAGCGGCGGCGTCCCTTCGCTAATGCAACGATCATTTCCCTGCGGCACGCGACCTATTATCGCAGCGAAGATTGCTGTTGCGGCGGTATATTTCACTGATCATTTCAAACCGCCTTGAGTTGAGGACGTTAATGCAGCGACCCGCCGCTACGCGAAAAGCAGACGCGTCACCGTTTGCCGAGGTCTTCCTGGGGACGTCGGAGAACGCGCTGGTCCTGCACCGGCAGGTTGAAGCGGGGAGTCTTCGCCGAATCGCGAAAGGCCTGTACACGACGAACCTCACCGAAGCAATCGAGGCCGTCGTTGCCCGCAACCTATGGCGGATCGTGGACCTGCTCGTACCGGGCGCCGTCGTTGCCTATCGGACCGCGTTCGAGATGCGCCCGGCGGGCGGTCGCGTGTACCTCGTTGGACACGGACGCAACGAGATCGAGCTACCTGGTCTCGAAATCCGCGTGAGCAAGGGGCCCGGACCATTGCCTGGGGATGCCCCGTACCTCAGCAACCTCCACCTTGCCTCCCGGGCGCGGGCGCTGCTCGAGTGCCTCAAGCCGACCCGCGCGCGTGGAGGCGTCGCGCGCGGTTTCGATCGCGTCACCATCGAGGAGTACCTCGATCGCGAGCTCAGGATCTCCGGCGAGGCGCGGCTCAATCTCCTTCGGGATGAGGCGCGAGCGCTCGCTCCGAAGTTGGACGCCGCGAGCGAGTTCGAGACACTCGACGCCATGATCGGCGCGCTGTTGGGTACCAGAAAAACCGAGCTGTCGTCACCAGTTGCCGCGGCGCGCGCGGCCGGCGAACCGTATGATCCGCAACGACTGGACCTCTTTCAGACGCTGCATGCGGCGCTCGTCCAGTGGCCCATACGCCCGCGTCCAGACGTGCTGCCGACGGACCGGGAGTTCGCCAACGTCGCATTCTTCGACGCGTATTTCTCGAATTTCATCGAGGGAACCAGGTTCAAGATCGACGAAGCGCGCGAGATCGTGTTCGAGGGGAAGATCCCGGCCGCGCGCCCGCGCGACGCCCACGACGTACTCGGGACGTATCACCTCGTCGGCAATCGGGCCGCGATGAGCCGCGGCGTGCGCGACATCGGCGAAGTGGAGGAGTTTTTCGATCGACTCACTGCCGCGCATGCGGAGATTCTCGGAGCCCGGCCTGACAACCGCCCTGGCCGCTTCAAGGAGGACGCGAATCAGGCCGGACAGACGACGTTCGTGAGTCCTGAGCTGGTTCGTGGCACGTTGCGGCACGGCATCACCATGGCGCGAAGCCTCGAGGCGCCGTTCGCGCGCGCGGCGATGATGATGTTCGTGCTATCGGAGGTTCACCCGTTCGACGACGGCAACGGCCGCATCGCGCGCGCATTCATGAATGCGGAGCTCATCTCCGGCGGCCAGCGACGCATCCTCATTCCGATTTCGTTTCGCGGAGAATATCTGACAGGGCTTCGGACGCTGAGCCGACAGGGGCACTCCGACGTGTATCTCAAGGTGCTCGATCATGCGCAGGAGTACACGTGGCGGATCGACTTCTCGGACTATGAGCGCGCGCTCGCGACGCTCACCGAGACCGAGGCGTTCGAGGAAGCAGAAGGCGCGAGCACGCTCGCGACGCCCGACACCGACGCACGGCCTGAGCCCAAACTACGGCTGCCGGCGGCACGGTCGTAAGCTTGGATTTCCTTCGACGAACAGCGCCCGGCTCGGTTTGCTGACGACAGATGTGCGTTCTATGAAGTTCCAGTGCCCTCTCGACCGAGAGCGGCGTGAACCTCGAGAGGAATCTGAATGCCCACGCTTGATTGGATTGGCAAGCGCGCTGTGTTGAATCATCACCGAGAGATCCCATTCACCTTCTGAAACAGGATCCGGAGCTATCGGTCGGCGATCCGACGGCGGGAAATCTCCTGGTGCAGGGCGACAACCTGCGAAGCTCTCGATCGTGGGGATTCCGCGCAGACGCTGCGCGACGGCGACCGCGAGCAGGAGCAAGCCCCACGCGATGGGGAGCAGCCAGACCAGGTTGAACCATCGGTCCGCGCCGATTCGGAGACGCGGCGCGATCCCGAACGCGGCTGGAATGGAGCCGGCCCACGTTTTCGGGTCGACGACGTCCTCACCCTTGGTGAGCTGCTCTCGGAGCTCGCTGATCGCCTCGGGCGAGACAGGGTCGGATGCAGCGGGCAGCGATGCGATGGGCGCGCTACTGGATTGGCCTGCCATTCCGGAGTCCGTTCGTGTACGCGAGTTGAACATGCGGGAATCGGTGACAATACCGCGACGATTCGCGGTGCGCACGAAGGGCGAAGCAACTTCGGCGGCAAGAACGAGGCCTTTCTCAGGAGATGCGCGCTCGAGCGTGAAGGGCGATCAGCCACGCGCTGCTCACGTGATCGCCTTGCAATTCGTTCCGGCGCTGGTCTTATAACTACGTGGGCGCTTGAACCGTGTCTCGTGCGGTCGACGTGACATCAATGCGCAACACTCCCCGAGTCGATGCCGTATGCGTCGATCGGTTTGACCGATTCTGTACGCGGCCTGGGGAGCGGCAGGAGCATTTCCTCATGAGCATTTGCTCATGTTGCGGCAGTTCGACTCCGATCTCGAAGGGCAGCCGACGCCGTGCCTTCCGTTCGTCGACGTCGCCACAGGATCCCTCGGCAAGGGCTCTCGGCTGCCATCGGGATCGCGCTCGACGCGAGACTCGCCGGCGTCGACCGGCGGACGTACGTCGTGATGGGTGACGGCGAGGGCGCGGAAGGCTCCGTGTGGGAGGCGGCGGAGCTGGCGCCGCGCCTTCGCCTGCAGCGATCGAGAGCCAGGTGAGCACAACGAGCGAGCCGATGAGACCGCTTTGCGGCTCGATTCATTGTGTGCTTTGGGATGGCGAAGCCCGTCGTCACTCGGCTCGCAACGCTTGAACAGGATCGACCCGAGTTGCCCGACGCGCGGGGACGTACGCAGCGAGCCCGCCGACGAGCAGGAGCACTAGACATGCTCCGCCGAGGGATGCGGGATCCGAAGGACTGACCCGATAGAGCAAAGCAGACAGCACGCGTGACGTCGCCAACGCTCCTGCCAGCCCTGCAACCGCGCCCACGCCCGCGACAACGCCGGCGCGCCCCAGTACCTCGGCTCGCACGCGACCAACTGAGGCGCCAAGCGCGATCCGAATGCCAATCTCGCGCGTCTGATCGCGGACGAGCGACGCCATCACGCCGTAGAGTCCGATCGCCGCGAGCAGCAGCGCCACGAATCCGAAGCTCGCCATCAACATCGTGCCGAGTCGTGGCTCGGCCAGTGATGGCGCGAGGACGTCGTCCATCGAGCGGACATCATACAATTGAGTCGTCGGAGCGACGTCTGCCAGCGCGGAACGGAGCATCGGCGTCAGTGCGGCGGGTGATTCCGTCGCACGAATCGCGAAATAGCCTTGCCAGAATCCTTGCCCCACTGGCAGGTAGCCGATTGACGTCGATTCTCGGAGGACACGAATGTGCGCGTCCTTGGCGACGCCGACGACGGTCCGCCATCCGTTACCGCCGACGACCGTCCCTGCCGCCCCTGGCATCCGCAACTGCTTGCCGAGCGGATCTTCCCCCGGCCAATAGACGCGCGCAAACGATTCGTTCACCACCATGACGAGTGGTGCCGAGCCATCGTCGCCATCGGTGAACGCGCGGCCGCGAACAATGGGAATCCCAAAGGTCCGGAAATATCCGGGCCCGATCACGTCCCCAGAGGTCGTCGCGTTCGACGCGGCCTGATCGTTGGACTGACCGGGCTTCGTGAAGCGCACCTGCCATACTCCCGTGCCGACCATCGGCGGAACGACGAGCGGCGTCGACGCGACGATGCCCGGGATCGACGCCAACCGTCGCTGCATGCGTTGCGCAACGTCCGTGAGCATCTGCGGGGTTGTGTCGCGCGCCCAGTCGGGCGTAAATGACGCGAACATCACATGCTGGCGGTCGAAGCCGATGTCGTCACCCTGCAAGCGGCCCAGGCTGCGCCCGAGCAGCGCCGCGCCCGCGAGCATGACGAGCGCCAGCGCCACCTGCGACGCGACCAGCGTCTGTCGAACGAGCCGGCGTCCGCGCGACTCGTGCCCGGTTCGCGCGCCCAATCGAAGAGGCGATCCGACGTCGCCCCGCGCGATGAGGAGCGTGGGCAGAACACCGAACAGCACAACGGTGAGCGCGGTCATGCCAACGGCCGGAACGATCGGCGCGCTCGCGAGCCGAACCTCATCGAGTCGTGGGAGATTGTGCGGCGCGATGAGACCGACATTGCGAATCAACGCCGTTGCGAGGAGCAATCCAAACAACCCACCCGCGACGGCGAGTAGCGACGATTCGACAAGAAGTTGCCGGGCGACGTCACCGAATTGTGCGCCGAGCGCTCGACGCACGGCGAACTCGCGCGTCCGGCCCGAGGCACGGAAGAGCAGCAGGTTGCCGACGTTGAGGCACGCGATCAGGAGGAGCAGGGCAACGGCCGCAGTCAGGATGCCGAGCACAAGCCGTACGTCGCCGACGACGGTGTCGGTGAACGTCGTGGCGTGCGCACCGGTGATCTTGTACGCCGGATCGGCGCGCTCGGTAAACGCGAGGTACTCGGCGCGCGCGCCGGCGAGGGTCGCTCCAGCAGCGAGCCGGCCGACGACGAATACCGAGGTTGTCGCCTTCCAGCCGCCGCGCATCGGTAACCAGAAGTCGACACCGGAAGGATAGGCCAGGCCCGGCGGTGCGACGCCGACGACCGTGTACGTCCACTTGGTGGCGGGATCGACGACGCGTTTGCCGATGACGCTCGAATCGCCGCCCAACTGCTTACGCCATGCGTCGTACGCGACCACGATTTTGCGCTGCGGCACGCCCCCGTTGACACCAAGCAGTGCGAACGCGGTTTCCTCGTCTTCGCGATGGAAGAAACTCCCGAGCAGCGGCCGTGCGCCGAGGACGTCGAAGAAGTTCGCCGTTACCATGCCTTGCTTCATGGCGAAGGTGCGATCGCCGATGGTGAACGGAGCCGTTGTGGCGCCCCAATGCGCTACGCCGGCGAACTCGGTGAGCGTGCGCGATGCGCGGCGGAACGGAGCCAAGAGCTGCGGATCGGGCGCGTAATCTGATCCGGGAGTCCGGTACGTCCACATCACGACGATCCGGTCCTGATCGCGTACGGGCAGTTTCTTGACGAGCACCGTTCGAAAGACGGCGAACATCGCCACCGATGCGCCGATGCCGATGCCGAGAATGATCACTGCCGTTACGAAAAACCCGGGTGTGCGCCGGAAGCCACGCAGGGCGAACCGGACATCCGCAACCAGATGGTCGAACCACTGGCGCCATCCGGCGCGTTTCGCCCGTGGTTTCAACGTATCGGTGCCCACGACGGCCAACAGTTATTTCGCTCTGGATGGGGCAACATTCTCACGCCGCTGCTGTGAGCGTTCATCTGGTAAATGCGGGACACGCCGCCCACCACCCGCGTAAGAGGCACGCGTCCCGAAGAATAGCGAAGAATGCTGGATACTGCTGGTTGCCATCGGTATGCTCGGCCGTGCTATAAATTCCCCCGACTCCGCAGTTGGCTCTCGTCAACAACTACCGCGAATCTGCACTTCATGCGAATCCTCGAAGTTCTTCGCTTGGCGTTTCTCGGCACCGCCGTGCTGTCGGCCCGCGTCGCGACCGCCCAAGACACTCGCGAGGTCGTCCTTCGCCTGCACCGGGCGGGCGACACCGCGTCCATACGGGGCGCGGCCGTCACGATCGATCACACCATCGAGGCCGGGAACTCCGATTCCGCCGGCATCGTGCGGATCCCCGACCTGCTCGATGGTGGGCACATCATCGAGGTGGTGGCGCGAGGCTACCAGGCATATTTCGACAACTTTAATAGCGGCGCGAACGTCAAGCAGCCGATCCAGCTGGAACTGCTGCCCATCCCGGCGTCGGATACGGCGAAGGCGAAGGGGCAACGCACTGATCTGAAGTTCGCCGCGTTCAACGCGCGACGATCGAAAGGGCAGGGCAAGTTCTTCACCCGCGCGCAGCTCGACGCGGCCTCCGGACGTCCGCTCGCCAACCTTCTCAAGACCGACGCAGGCGCGTTCATCGTGTCCGGATCGCGCGGAGAATCGCAGCTCGCCATGAAGTCAGCGCCGAAGACATCGTCGCCCTGTTACACCGCCGTCGTCCGCGATGGCGTTCGGATCTATCCATTCACGGGCGCAAACCCGCCCGACCTCGACAAGATCTTCGCCGAACAGCTCGCGGGGATCGAGCTCTACGCGCGGCCGGCGACGGTGCCGGCCGAGCTTCGGGATGTCGCGAGTTGCGGGGTGTTGGTGCTCTGGACTCGCTAGCGGACCGGTGGATCGACGAGTTGGTTGCTTTGCTCCCCGCACAGATCGCGACGTCGAGAGCGAGTCCAGATCCCGGGCCTTCAGGAGATGGCCTTCGATTTCGTTCGCCGACTTGATT
>JAICJQ010000072.1 GCA_025928335.1 Gemmatimonadaceae bacterium | reverse complement strand
CGTGCTGCTCGCCGTCGTGCTCGGAGTGGTGACGCTGGGCCTCCAGATGCTCGGGTTGCTCGGCGGCGAGGAGCGGTTGGTGATCGGCGCGACGGCCGGATACATCGTCGCCGTGCGAGTGATCGCGATGATCGTTCGCCGGACGCGACAGGGCGGCGATCTGCTGATTGGCGCCACGGTGTTCAGTGACCTGGCGTTCGTGTTCGCGACGACGATCGCATCGTCATCCGACGCGCACTATTACAGAATTCTCATTCTGTCGTTCTTCGTCCTCAATGTCGCCGAGTCGTTCTTCGGCGGACGCCACGCGACGATCGGGCTCCTCGCGGTTGTCGTCGGGTACCTGGCGGTGACGGGCGGCCGCAACGGGACGATGCACATCGAGAATCTGTGGACGATTGCGCTCTTCGCCGCGACGGCGCTGATGCTGATCAGCCAGTACAGCGGCTTCCAGCGCCACCTCGAACACATCGTCGAGCTCTTCGAATGGGCCGAGGACGGCGACTTCAGCCACGCCTACGAGGTGAACCCCGAACGAAACCCGGCGACGATCACGCGGGTCGGTCGGGCGTACAACCGCGTCCGGATCAAGCTGGCCAGCATGGTCCTCACCGATCCATTGACCGGGTGTCTCAACCGCCGCGGTCTCGACCAGGCGCTGTCGCGCGAGATCGCTCGGGCCTCTCGGGCTGGAAGCAACCTTTCGATCCTCGCGCTCGACCTCGACCATTTCAAGGAGATCAACGACACCTACGGCCATATCGCCGGCGATGTCGTGCTCCGCCAGGTCGGCGCGCTCCTCGCGCAAACGGCGCGGGCCGGTGACATGGTGGCCAGGACCGGGGGCGAGGAGTTCACGGTGCTGCTGCCCGACACCGACGCGGACGGTGCTTACCACTCCGGGATGCGCATCTGCGAGACGGTTCGGACGCACGCGTTCATGGTGAACGGTAAGCGGCTCCACCTCACGATCAGCGTTGGAGTGGTATCTTCGACTGCCATCGGCGGCGATGCGGTCGGAACCAACTTGAAGGAGCACGCCGACGAGGCGCTCTATACCGCCAAGCGGGCGGGCCGCGATCGTGTAAGCGTTTGGGACGAAAACTTACCCCTGACGCTGACGCCGATTCACGCGACGGTCGTTCCGGCGAAATTGCGCCTCTGACATGTGGCGGCGCGGCCAGGAGCCCTGGCCGCGCCCATGCCTCCCGAGCAAGATTGAAGCGTCGCGACTAACGCCGCGTAACGCTCACTTTGCCGGTCTTGCCACGGGCCGGACGAATCACGATGTCGATATCTCGTCCAAGCCGGGCCAGCATGCGAATGAGACGCTCCGTGGAGAACCCGCGCAGCTTGCCGGTCACAACCAGCGAGATCTGCGAGGGCGCGTCGCGCATGATGTAGGCGGCTTCGGTCTGGGTCAGTTGCTGATTCTCGAGAATGCTCGCGATTTCCTTGGCGAGCACGTTCTTGGGAATCACGGACTCGGGAACCGCGCGGGGGCGGCGAAGCGTTTTAGCTCGGGCCACGGTGTATTGGGTAAATGGGAAAAGTGAAGTCGACCAAAGATTAGAGCGCTTTAATCTTATTGCGAAGGTCGTAACGCGAAAAGGGTCGACTTCGCTTTGTCAAAATGTTTGGCGGCGTCGCTTTCGCTTCAACAGCGCTTTCGCTCTGTATTGTGTCCAATTGAGCACACCGAGACGTTGTCGGTCGGCCCATGGACTCAAGGCTAAACTAGTCGCCTCGTCACGTATTTCATATATCAACTCTGATGACTGAATTCGCCGACCAGTTGCAGGACGCGCTCGGACCGACCTATCAGCTCGACAACGAGCTGACCGGTGGCGGCATGAGCCGCGTCTTCACGGCGATCGATCGAGCGCTCGGCCGGCGCGTCGTCGTCAAAGTGCTTCCGCCCGAACTCGCCGCCGGTGTCAACCGCGAGCGCTTCCGGCGAGAGATCCAAGTCGCCGCGCAGCTCCAGCACCCGCACATCGTGCCGCTGCTCTCCGCGGGTGAGCATGGGGATCTGCTCTGGTATACCATGCCGTTTATCGAGGGCGAGTCGCTACGCGCCGCGATCGAGCGAAAGAAATCTTTTTCCCCCCGCGAGGTTGTTCGCGTGCTGCACGACGTCGTCGACGCGCTCGCCTTCGCGCACGCGCGTGGCGTCATCCATCGCGATATCAAGCCGGCGAACATCCTCACACAAGGCTCACACGCCCTCGTCACCGACTTTGGTGTCGCGAAAGCCATCAGCGCCGCGCTGCCGATCGGCGCGGTGACAACCGCTGGAATCGCAATCGGCACGCCCGCTTACATGGCGCCCGAGCAACTCGCCGGCGACCCGGCGGCCGATCATCGAATCGACATATACGCCGTTGGATTGTTGGCGTACGAATTGTTGACCGGTGTCTCGCCGTTCACCGGCGCCTCGCCGCGCGAGACACTCGCCGCGCAGCTGACGCGCGATCCGGCTGCCCTGCACGAGGTCGCGCCGGGCGTGCCGCGCAACGTCTCCACCCTGGTCATGCGCTGTCTGGCGAAAGATCCCGATGCGCGTCCGCAAACGGCCGACGAGATCCTGCACGAGTTGGATTCGTTGACGATGCCCTTCGGCGTAACGCCGCAAACCGGTGGTGTCGAAGCCCCGGCGCGAAAGCGACCGTGGAGAAGCGTGGCTGCCGTTGCGATCCTGGCAATCGTCCTCGGCGGCGTCGGTTACGCGGTGAGCCGGCAGCGTGACCGAACTGCCGCTGTCGCCGGTCGCGCGCCGACAACGTCCATGACGGCGGGGCTCGTCGATACGACGCGGAAAACGGCCCAGCAGGCTGCACCCGCGATCGCGGGACCGGTGGCGCCGCCGGCGCCACCGCCAAAGCCGGTCGTCAGTCACGACGATTCCGTGCGCATCGCCGCCGCGGTGGAAAAGCGCGTCGCGGCCGCAAAGCTCCGCGACTCGCTCGCAAAGGCAAAGCTTGCCGAGGCGACGCAGCGGAAGATGATGGACTCGATCATCGCGGCGAACTCCGGCGCTGGTGGCGCGGTTCCGGTCGCCGCGCCGCGGCGACTGGTGATCGCCGAGCAGCCGGAAATCTCGCAGTGGCCTGAAGCGTCTTTGCTCGGTCGAGCCGTGAGCGACAGCCTACGCCGGATGCTGCGCAATCGCGCGAGACAGTACACCCTTGTCGACCAGGACTCGGTGCGCATGGCGCTCACGCGGTCGCGCGACGTCAGCGAGATGTCGCGCTTGTTCGCCGCCGACTTGATGGTCTCCATCCGCCTCACGCCACTACCGCGCGATTCCGCGATGCTGATGCTTCAGCTCTGGGACCTCGGCGCCACGAACCAGTATCGCACGCGCATCAGCGGTGGACGGAAAGTCGCGAAGAGTGAGGTGCTCGCGGGATTGGATGGCGTGCTTCTCTCGACGATTACCTACCTCGATGAGATGTCGCGTGCCCCGCGTCGCCCGGCCCCGGCCCCCACTCCGCCACCGGCTACCGAACGCTGAGTAGCGGAAAGACCCGACGTTTGCCGTCGTTGTCGGAGATGTTGATCAGGCCCAGTTGACCGCCGTGAAGCTCGCGGGCGTAGTTCCAGAGACCGATCGTGAGTCCATGCTGCGCGCCGCGGACATTGTTGACCGCACTCAGCGAGCCACCGTCGAAGCGCCCTCGGTCCTCCACCTTGAAATAGGCGCCGGCGACCACAATTGCCTTTATGTTCACGCCACCGGCGGCGATCGGCGTGAGCACGACACCATTTACCTCCGGCGCCCCGACTCCGACTCCGGCGATGGCAAGACCTTTCAGCCGGCCGCCGGAGCCGACGCCAACGCCACCGATCATTAGGCCGGTTGCATTGCCGCCGGTTCCGACCCCGACGCCGCCGACGCCAACGCCTTTGAAGTCGCTGCCGCCGCCGACACCAATTCCGCCGATCGCGAGTCCGCGCACCGTTCCAGCACCACCCACACCGATGCCGCCAATACTGATTCCGGTGAGGTCGCCCCCGCCGCCAACGCCGATACCGCCAATCTGAATTCCCGTGAGCGCGCTACCGCTCCCCACACCAATGCCACCGACGCTGATCCCTTCGATGCGACCACCGGCACCGACGCCAATGCCGCCGAGGAAGATTCCGGTCATGTTTGCCCCGCCGCCGACACCGATTCCGCCGATGCCGATGCCGCGGAAGGCGCTTTCCGTGCCGAGACCAATAATGCCGAGCCCCACTCCATTGATTCGGCCGGCGCCTGTCCCGGGAATTCCGAGGGCGATCCCATTCACCGTGCCTTTCGCCGGAGAGTAGGGCATCCACATTGTCACGTTGATGCCGTTGATCTCTTCGAGCCGACGGTCGCGGAAATTCCCGCGGACCCCGTTCATATTCGGTTTATCGCCGATGGCGAGACCGTTTCCGTTGACTGTCAGGTCGAGGACCTGAGCACGAAGCGACGCCGCGGAAAGGGCGAAAAGCGCGAGCAAGACTCGGGTCGAGCGCATGGGGAAGGCGGTTGTTAGGACTGCAACAATGTACGACAAGCTCGACGGGAGGTTTCGGATGCGACATTCATTGAGAATTCTCCTGTCTCTCGGGCTTGCCGCCTGTACTCGAGTCCAACTGTCTCCGGCACCAGCGGCGGCCGGTGTCAACGCACAAGAGCTCGAGCAGCGACTCACGGCATTCGCTCACGATTCGATGATGGGCCGCCGGGCCGGAACCGTGTGGAACGTCAAGGCGACGGATTATATCGCCGCGCAGTTTCAATCGCTCGGCGTTCAGCCGGCGGGCGAAGGAGGCGGCTTCTTTCAAATCGTGGGAGACTTCCGACCCTCGGACGCGAACTCACCAACTGCGCCGGCGAGAAATGTCGTCGGCATCATTCCGGGAAGGGACCCGGTGTTGCGCGGTGAGTATGTGGCGATCACCGCGCACAACGACCATATCGGATTCACCCATCACCCGGTCGACCACGATTCACTGCGTGCCTTCAACGCAGTCGTCCGGCCCCTCGGTGCCGACAGTCCGCCTCGGCCCGCGACGTCGGCCGAAGCAGGGCGAGTCGTGCGGATTCTCGACTCGTTGAGAAAGCTTCACCCGCCGCGTCTCGATTCGATCAACAATGGCGCCGACGACGACGGCACCGGCACGATCGCGTTGATCGAGATTGCCCGGGTGCTGATGCGTTCCGGAGGGCGTCCAAAGCGATCGATTCTCCTCGTGTCGCACACCGCCGAGGAAGAGGGATTGCTCGGCTCCGGCTGGTACACCGATCACTCGACCGTACCGATCGATTCGATCGTCGCCGAGTTCGACGCCGACATGATCGGCCGCGGCGCGGCGACGGACGTTCGCGCCGGAGGCCCGACGTATCTCGAGGTCGTCGGCCTGCGACGATTGTCGAAAGAATTCGGGGATTGGGTCGAAGCCGCGAACGCTCGACAACCGTTGCCCTTCGTCTTCAACTACGAGTACGACGCGCCGGGGCACCCCGATCAGTATTACTGTCGCGCCGATCACTACAGCTACGCACGCTACGGGATTCCCAGCGTCTCGCTCTCGCGCGGCGAGCACCGCGACTATCATCAGGTGACCGACGAGTCGCAGTACATCGACTATCCCGACTATGCGCGACTGACGCAGATGGTGCTCGATGCGGCGGTCTTCGTCGCGAACGCTGATCATCGGCCGCGGCTCGATGTCCCGAAGCCGGCGGACCCTCACGTGCCCTGCCGGCAATAGCCCGTGCCCCGCGTCGCCCTCGCCACCTATCAATCAGCGCCCCATCTCGCGCCCGATGACCGAGCGCTGATTCCCGCCCTCGCGCGCGTCGGCATTCACGCTGAGGCGGCCGTGTGGTCCGATCCCTCGGTGTCGTGGGAATCGTACGATGCGGTGGTGATCAGATCCTGTTGGGACTATCACCTCCGCGTCGCCGAATTCTTCTCGTGGCTCGATTACCTCGAGTCGGCGGCCGTGCGCGCTTGGAATCCGCCCGCCCTCGTGCGCTGGAATGCGGACAAGCGCTATTTGCTCGATCTCGCTCGCCGTGGCGTGCCGACGGTTCCGACGATGATCGCGCTCCGCGGACGCACCCGCGACGTCGAAGCGATCGCGCACGCTGAAGGATGGCGGCACGTGGTGGTGAAGCCGGCGATCTCGGCGAGTGGGTACGAGACGCACAGCCTGACGAGTCCATTCGACGACGCAGCGCGCGACACCATCGCGCGGGTGTCGAGCTTGAGCCATGTCCTCGTGCAGCCATTCGTGGAGGAAATCCCGAGGGACGGTGAGCTTTCTTTCACGTTCATCGACGGCCGGTTCAGTCACGCCACACTCAAGCGCGCCGGCTCCGGCGAGTTTCGTGTGCAGACCGAGCACGGCGGTTCGGTGGAGAGTACGACGGTCGACGCAAATCTTGTCGAGCAGGCAGCGCGTGTGCTCGGCGCGATCGACCTTCCGCCGCTGTACGCCCGCGTCGACGGCGTGGTGCGCGACGGCGATCTCCTGCTCATGGAGCTCGAGCTCATCGAGCCGAACGTGTTTCTGAGCGCGCGGACCGGCGCGGTCGACGATTTGGCCGAGGCAATTCGCGGCCGTCTCGAAGTTTAAAAACGCCGCGTCTCGCCGTGCGCGAACGTCCAGTTGCCATCGGCGGGCAGTCCCGTTTTTTCCCACAGCTGCGCGAAGCGACGCGGCGGCTCCTCCACCGCTTCGTCGGTCAATCGAAACGTGCCCCAGTGCAGCGCAAGACAGGGCGGCGTGCTGCCGTTCAGCCGCAGCGACTGGTACGCTTGAATCGCATCCTCCGGGTTCATGTGGACGCTGCGCATGAACCACCGGGGCTCGTATGCACCAATCGGCAGCATGACGAGATCAAACGGGCCACAGCGCCTGCCGATCTCCTCGAACTCGGGATGCAAGGCTGTGTCGCCGGCGAAATAAACGCGAACGCCGTCCGTCTCGAGCGTCCATCCGCACCAAAGTGTATCGCCGCGGTCGCCCATGCCGCGCGCGCTGAAGTGCTGCGCCGGGACACAGGTCGCCGAGAAGGAGAGCGTGGAGACCGACTCCCACCAGTCGCG
Source organism: Gemmatimonadaceae bacterium (assembly GCA_025928335.1). Classification (GTDB taxonomy): domain Bacteria; phylum Gemmatimonadota; class Gemmatimonadetes; order Gemmatimonadales; family Gemmatimonadaceae; genus JAQBQB01. Next base: position 12,496 of record JAICJQ010000072.1, on the reverse strand, counting down.
CTCGACGAGGTGACGCACGCCGAAGCTGTGAAGCAACGGCGCGAGACCAAGCGGACAAAGCCACGACGCGGCGGGAAAACGTTGTGCGATCCGCCGCACTGTCGGCGCGTCGAGGTGGTCGTAGTGGTTGTGCGAAAGGAGAATGAGGTCGATTTCGGGCAGTTGCTCGAAACGGACACCCGGCGGCATCAATCGCCGCGGACCGATCCAGGACAAGGGCGACGCTCGCTCTCCCCAGACTGGATCGGTCAGCACGTTGAACGAGCCGAGCTGCAGCAACACGGTCGAATGCCCGACCCAGGTGACCGATCGGTATTCGCGCGCGGCGCGCGGCGTCGCGATCACCGGCGTGCGTGTCGGCAGCGATCCACGCGGAGGACTGGGGGCGATCGGTTTGTCGCGACGCTCCTTCAGTCGCCAACGCAAGAAATCGCCGAAGCCGTGCGGCTCGGTGCCGGGCCACGGGTTCTGAAACCCGCCCCCCGGCCGATGATGCGGCGGGAGACTCAATCCGCGCGCATGGCGATGACTGGGTCGACGCGCGCCGCACGCCGCGCCGGCAGATAGCTCGCCAACGACGCAATTCCGATGAGCAACGCCCCAACACTGGCGAAGGTGAGCTTGTCAGTCGCCTGCACACCGTAGAGTAAGGTGGCGAGCAAGTGGACCAACCAGAGCGCGTCGGCGAGACCGATCGCAACACCGAAGACGCTGAGGCCAATGCCTTGGCCGAGGACGAGACGCAATACCCGATCGTGCGTCGCGCCAAGCGCGATCCGAATGCCGAGCTCGCGCGTGCGTTGCGCGACGGAGTACGAGATCACGCCGTAGATCCCCAACGCCGCCAGCAGCAGCGCGAGGCCGCCGAATGCGGAAAGCAGCGTCGTGTAGAAACGTGGCTGCGCGATGGATTCTGAAACGGCGTCTTCCATCGTCCGCAGTTCGAACACCGGCAACGATGCATCGACGCCCTGAACGGCCTCGCGGATGGCAGCCGAAAGCGTGCCCACGTCGGCCGTCGATCGCACGAGCACGGACATGTCACTAATCGGGAAAGTCCCCCATCCGAGATACGTCGTCGGGTACACGTCGGTCGCGAGACCGCGCTGTTTGACGTCGCCGACGATGCCGATGATCTCTCCGCGTGATGTGACCGAGCTCTTCGCGTTGGCCAGCGTGTCGTGGTCGATGCCAAGCGTGATGCGCTTCCCGATCGGATTCTGATTCGGGAAGTACTTCTTCGCGAACGACTCGGAGACGACAACGACGGGAGGCACGCCGAAGTTCTCCTCCTGCGGGGAAAACGCGCGGCCGCGAATCACCGGAATTCCCATGCTCGCGAAGAAATTCCACGACACCGGGTGCACTTCCGTGAGCATACGCTTCTCTTGCGGCGCCGGCGGTTGTCCGTCGACGTCGAACGACGTCCGCATCGCGTGGGCTTCCATCGGCCGCGAGAAGGCGACCGCCACCGACTGCGTTCCTGGAAGCGCGGAGAGACGATCGCGGATCGAATTGGCAAAACCGCGAACGTCGCGATCGTCCGGGTACTTCACTGACGGAAGCGACACGCTGAACGAGATGACGTGCTCCGGACGGAATCCGGGATTTACGCGGAGCAGATTCGCAAAGCTGCGAATGAGCAGGCCGGCGCCGACGAGCAGCACGACGGCGAGCGCCATCTCGGTGACGACCAGCGCGCTCCGTGTGCGCGCCGCACCGCGTTTGCTGCTCGAGCCGCGCACCGCTTCCTTGAGCATCTGTCCGAGCTCGGTGCGTGCGGCGTGGATCGCCGGGACGAGTCCGAATACAACGCCCGTCAACAACGCCAGGCCGGCGCAGAAGAGCAGGACGCGCGCGTCGACAGCTATGTCGTTGAGTCGCGGCAGCCCTTTCGGTCCAAAGGCGACGATGGCGTCGACGGCCCACGACGCGAGGGCGGCGCCGAGAACAGCGCCAATCGCCGAGAGCATCACGCTCTCCGTGATCAGTTGGCGAACGATCCGCGAGCGTCCCGCGCCAAGCGCGGTGCGCACCGCGATCTCGGTCTCGCGGCCGGCGGCGCGCACGAGCAGCAGATTCGCGACATTCGCGCAGGCGATCAGCAACACGAAACCCGTGGCGCCGAGTAGCGTGAACAGCACGGCGCGAACGTCACCGACGAGGGCGGTAGAGATCTGCTCGATCGATCCGCCGAAGTTGGTATTGGATCGCGGGTACTGCGCGCGCAGCTGCTCCCCGATCGCGTGGATCTCGCGCTTCGCGGCGTCGAACGTGACACCGGGTTTCACCCGCCCGATCGCGCCGAGGAAGTGCGCACCGCGGTTGTCGGGGTCGGTCATCCACGGCTCGAACCTGAACGGGGTCCAGAGGTCCGGCTGTCGCGGGTAGGTGAGCTCCGACGGCGCGACGCCGACCACTTTATAGCTCTCGCCATTGATCGAAATGGCGCGGCCCAGCACCGACGGGTCGGCGGAGAAGGTATTCCGCCACAGCTTCTCCGAGATCACCGCGACGCGCTCGGCGCCGGGCTTGTCCTCGTTCGTGATGAACCCGCGACCGAGCCGCATCGGGACACCGAGCAGCTCGAAGAACTGCGCGCCCACGGCGGCCGACTGGAGGCGCACTGGCGCCGTCCCGGCCACGCTGAGATTCGCGCTATTCCCCGATTGCACCGCGGCCATGCCGACGAAGTTGTGGCCTCGATCGCGATAGTCGATGAAATCCGGCGCGGACATCGACTGGAGTTTCCGCTCGGTATTCGTCGAGCCAACCACCACTACGTGATCGGCATCGCGAAACGGGAGCGGTTTGAGCAGTACGCCGTTGACGATGCTGAACACGGCAGTCGTCGCCCCAATGGCGAGGGCGAGTGTGACGACCGCGATGACCGTAAAACCGGGTGTGCGCAGAAGTTTGCGCGCTGCGTAGCGAATGTCCTGGCGAAGCGTGTCCATGAGGCTCGAATTGGTATGAAATCGGGCAACGAGAAGGAAACATTCGTGCCCCGGCTCGCCGGTGTGAAGTCGACTGAAATCAATGTCTTACGCGAGCGAGCGGGTGAGGGCGCGTTCGGAGGTGGGAAGGGGCGTCCCAAAATCGGACGGCGACGTCGGCGCGCGACGCGTGTCGTGGCTGTCATCCTGAGCGCAGCGAAGAACCTACTCGGCATGACTAGTTGGTCATCAAGGACGGTAGGTCCTTCGGTCGCCGCGCTCTCTCAGGATGACAGCTGTCGCCGCCCGCGGCCCGTCACGCGAGTCTTAGCGCCTTCCCTGTGTGACTCGCACCTCGCTCGCCGTCGCGCAGGGCGATGACGCCGTTCACGATCACCGCCGCGATTCCGACCGGGTATTGGAAGGGGTCCTCGTACGTCGCTTTGTCCGCGACCGTCGCGGGATCGAAGACGACGACGTCGGCCGACAGTCGCGGCGCGAGACGGCCGCGATCGGTGAGGTGGAGTCGCGACGCGGGCTGTGCGGTCATTTTGTGGATGGCTTGCGTCAACGTGAGCGTCTTACGTTCGCGCACGTAACGGCCGAGGATGCGAGGGAAGGTGCCAAGTCCGCGTGGGTGCGGATGGCCGCGATGCGAGGGGCCATCGACCGCGAAGGCGCCGCCGTCACTGCAGACCATGCCCTGCGGATGGGCGAGGATCCGGTCGAGATTGTCTTCGCTCATCGCGAATCCGACCATACCGACGTTGCCGCGACTCCGCTGCAGCAGCGCCATCGCCATGGCGTACGGATCCATGTTCTGGCTCTTCGCATACGTGCCGAGTCGAGCGCCCTCGGCGGCTCGATCGCTCGCGTCGGCGACGTTCGCGATCATCACATTATCCCAGCCGCCCAGCAGCTCGATCTTGGCGAGCGTCTCCTGCTTGATCTTGTCGGCGGTCGACGGATCGGTAAGCCGCGCGAGAAACGCCGCCGTGCTGCCGTCACGGCTCCAGACGGGAAAGAGGTTGGTGAGCCCCGTTTGATACGCGATGTATGGATAGCGGTCGAACGCGGCGTCGCAGCCGGCGGCGCGCGCCGCGGCGACGCGGGCGAAGGCGGTGTCGAGCTTACTCCAGTTGCGCGGGCCCTGGGTTTTGAGATGCGAGATCTGTAGAGGGCAGCCGGCGCCGCGGGCGACGGCTGTCGCTTCGTCGATCGCCTCGATGAGGCGGTCGTCTTCGTTGCGCATGTGAGTCGCATATGGAAGCTGCTTCGCCGCCAACGGTCCGCAGAGCGCGATCAACTCTTCGCGCGGGGCGAAGGCGCCCGGCGTGTACTCGAGGCCCGTAGACGCGCCGCACGCGCCGTCGGCGATCGCCGCGCGGACAAACTGCTGCATCCGCGCGAGCTCCTGGGGCGTTGCCGGGCGGTCGTCGCCGCCGACCACCACGTCGCGAATTGTCCCGAGGCCAACCATCGATGCCACGTTGACTGCCGGGTGAAGCTTGTCGATCGCCGACCACAACTCGGCGAACGTCGCGAATTGTCGTCTGGCGTCATCCGCTCGGCCTTCGCCCGTTGCCCGGGGTGCGCGGGACGATCCGTCCTGACCGACGACGATCGTGGTGATGCCCTGGCGCACAAGCGACTCGGCGCGCGGGTCTTCCCACAAGCTGCCGTCGCCGTGCGAATGAATGTCGATGAATCCTGGTGCGACGGCGAGCCCGTGGGCGTCGATCTCGACCGCACCGCGTGCCGTCGCCTTCCGCGCGAGTGATACCAGCCTTCCATTCGCGATGACGACATCGAGTTGCCGTCCGGGGGTGCCGAGCCCGTCGAAGACGAGCCCATTGCGGACGATAATGTCGGCGTCCGCCCGGGAGCGGAGGATGATCGAGGGCGCGCCGAGCATTGCTGCGGCGGCGCCGGTGGTACGGAGGAAATCGCGGCGTGTCGTCATGGTTGCGGAAGGCTCGAACTACCGACGGACATTGCTGTCCGCGCCCGGCTCCCGCAACCTGCCGCCAATCAGATTTTGGGGTCGTTCTCCGGACTGTGGGGATCCGTCGGGTCCATGCCGTCGGCGACGGGATCGGAATAGCTGACGCGATTGTCGAACCCCGCCGGCGGCGCATCCGCGATCCGTCCCTGCGGCTGCTTCCGCGCCGCCTCGCGCACCTCGTCATTCCGACGCGCCTCGGCGAGCAACTGCTCTTCGACCTGCTTGTCGTAGTTCTCCACGGCTCAGTCCCTCCCACCTCGCGACCAGCCGCAAGACTGAGACCGAGGAATCGACCCCAAACTCGCGGTTAAGTCGGGATCGATCGAGTTGAGTTCCATAAAACGATGGAGTCTGACCCCGTTAAAAAAACGGAGTCTGACCCCGAATGGGGGGAAAGGAAACGGGCCGGATGATTTTGGTCATCCGGCCCGTTTCAAGATCTGTCGTTTTCGGCGACTTCGCGTTGGATCAGCGACCGCGATTGAGCGGAATGATCGGGAAACGCGAGCCACCCATGCCTCGCGGAATCGGATAGCCGCCGGTCGGACGACCGTAGATCGAGCCGCCACCGATCGGGTGACCACGGCCACCGCGCGGATCGCAGTGATCGTCGTCGCCGACCACACCGCCGCGAATGACTGCGCCGAAGATCGCGCCGATCACTGAGCCAGCGCCCGCGTTCGCCGGAATCTGGCCAGCCGACGGATACTGCTGGGCCGGGACCGGAGCCGGGCGAGCCATCGGAGGCGCGTCTGGCGACGGAGTCTCGGACGGGGCCGGGCTAGCGGCCATGACCTGAACCTGCGGGACCTGAGTCGGGATCTCGGCGATCTGGACCGGTTTCGGCGACGCCTTCACCGTCGGGTTCTTCGTGCGCACCACCTTCGGGCCCTGCGGCGCCGCCTTCGGCCGCATGGCGAGCTCCTTCTTGCTTTGTGGTGTGAGCTCGTCCGGACTGATCTGTATGTTCTGAGTCTGCGAGGCGAGCTGTAGATCGCGCTTCAGATCCGCGGACATGTCCGATGTAGTCGGAGCTTTCGATTTGCCGCAAGCGATCGCGACGACAGCCGTCGATCCTAGCGCCAATTTGATAAACCTGCGCACGTTCCCCCCCTGGACCGGTCGGAGTCGCGTACACCTGTGCGCACGCGACGCGATGTTGGGAAAGGCATTCCCTAGGCCAGTCATTAACCCGTGATTTGGGAATTTGGTAATAAACATCGTCACCCCTGAGTGACGCCGCCGTCTCCACTCGTGGACAGAAGTCGTCTTATGGAGACACCTCAACGATTCCTGACCCTGAGCATCCGACGTACGCTTTCCCGTGTACAACTAGGCGCTATGTTGCCCGCCATGTCAATCGTCTCGAAGGCCGCGTGGTTCCGGAGGGCCGCGCTCGTTGGCGCTGCGCTCGCCATGACGGTCGGTTGCGGATCAGCTACAACCATGTCCGCCGGCGAGCGACAAGCCATCGCTGACTCGATTACCCGACAGGTGAAGGCGGCCTACGACCTATCAAAGCCGAACGTCGAGCAGAGGCTGCTGAGTCTTTACCCGCCGTCGGGGCGCGTGGTGTCCGCGGCGGCTGGACAGGTACTCACCTCCCGCGACTCGCTGGCGATGGGCATCAAGGCGTTCTGGGAGAACGTCGGCGTCAACATGCGCGAGCCGAAGTGGATCTGGGACCAGATGATCGTCGATGTCCTGGCGCCGAACGCCGCCGTGATGACCGCTCGCTATCACATCCCGCATCTCACGCCCCGCAACCAGCCGCACACGCTCGGTGGCGCGTGGACGGCCGTCTTCGAGAAGCGCGACGGCCGCTGGTACATCATTCAGGAACATCTCTCGGATTTGCCATCCATTCCCGACTCGGCGATGGCGATGCCGATGGCACCGGGCAGCAAGATGCCGCCCGGGATGAAAATGCCGTAGCCGTCAGGGCACCGCGCCGGCCGCTCCAGCGCGCCGTGGATCAGCGCCGGCGGTGACGCGTCCCTTTTCTATCTTGACCGCGGCGCCGTACCCTTCGCGCAGCTCGCCCGGCAGGGACACGATCTGCGTTCGATAGCCAAGCTGCTCGAGCCGCTTCATCACGTCGGGTGAGAAGCCGTCTTCCAACTGGATAGTCGCCCCAGTCGGCGCGGGCGCTCCGCCTCGTCCGCCGCCGAACCCACCGCCGATCAGGAAGCGCGGCAGCTCGAGGGCCGACTGCGGATCGAGGTGCTGGTCGATCATCCCAACCAGAACTTCGTAGACAGCCGACGTGATCCACGCGTTGCCCGCCGCACCGAGCGCCATCACCGGGTGGCGCGACGAGCCCGATCCCTCGAACACGATCGTCGGCGCGAGCGTGCTGCCATGTCGCGCGAACGGAAGGCGCGCGCCCGGAGCGTTCGGGTCGCTGCCGTACGAGGCGAGCTTGTCGTTGTATATAAATCCTAATCCCGGCGTGACGTAGAAATTCCCGCCCCAGGTGCCGAGCGTTTGCGTCGTCGCCACGACGTTGCCGTCGGCGTCGGCGACGACAAACGCCGTCGTTCCGGCTGAGCGGCAACTGGGCGATTGCGTTGCGCCATAGCCGTGGGCGTAGCACTCCGGATCGCGCGTCAGCTCGACACTCGCCGACTTCGTGCCCGGCTGCGCGCAACTCAGCGTGTCGCCGCGAAGCGTCGCGAGGTTGATCGCCTTCTGCGGATCGAAGCAACGCCAACGGATGCGCGCCGTGTCCTTGTTCGTGAACGGCTCGGTGTTGACCGGCCAGAAGCTGGGATCGGCCAGTCGGTTGCGCGTTGAAGGAACGAGTTGCCACGCGGCGATCATCGCGTGCAGAGTGCCCGCGTCGTCGGCGTACGGCTTCGGCTGCTGGTACAACTCCAGGAGGTTGAGCTTGGCGGCGAGATCCGCGCCTCCGGAGACCGGCGGCGTGCTCGAGAAAAACGTGTACCCGCGATATGTGCTCGACACCGGCTCTCGTTCGGCGGCGAAGTAGCGCGCCATATCGCTCAGCTTCATAGCGTTTCCGTGGGCGTGCAGGTCGTTGACCAGTCGCTTGGCGACTTCTCCCTTGTAGAACGCGTCGGCCCCGCCCTTGGCGATCTGCTCGAGCGTCCACGCGAGGTCGGGATTCTTGAGCGTATCGCCGGCGTGTCGGGGCTGCCCGTCGCGGAAGAAGAGCGCCCTGCTCCCTTCGTACTTCATGAATTGGTCGCGCTCCGTGGCCAGGGTCGTGGCGAGTCCTTCACTGACGACGTAGCCGTCGCGCGCCGCGCGAATCGCCGGCTGAAGCAAATCGGACCACTGCAGCTTCTTGCTGCCGAACTTTTGCCAGGCGAGATACATCGCCGCGACTGTTCCGGGCACGTTCGCGAGCACCGGCCCGCCGTCGGGCAAACGACCATTCTGCAGCAGCGAAGTATTCGACAGGCCGGCGTCCTCGGGGACGCGCGTCATGAATTCGATGAGCTGCGGTCGGTCCATGCCGCGCTGCTGGACGAGCATCTGTCCGTATCCGCCCGGTCCGCTTGCGTCTGGCTCGACAACGCCGAGCGCAAAGGACACCGCCACCGCGGCGTCGACGACGTTGCCGCCCTTGGCGAGCATCTCGACGCCGGCTGCTGTCGCCACCGGATGCGCGCTCGACACCGCCGCGCGACCGCTGGCCGGCTCGCGATAGGGTGGATGTTCGCGGAGCATGTCGTGCATCACGGCCTTGAGCTCGTCGTCATTCGACGCCGCGAGCGCGCGAGGACGGTATTTCGTTTTGAGCGCTTCCCACTTGGCTCGTCGCGCCGCGGCGTCCGGGGCGGAGTAGTACAGCGACGCCGTGCGCATCCACAGTTGATCGAACGCGTCGGCGTTGTGTCGCGCACGATCCGCCGTCTTCGCCAGCCCGGCCTGCTCGACGAGCTGCTGATCCGGCGGGGTCGGAGCATCTACCATCCACAACTTGCCGCTGCTTGTGGCCAGCAGGTTCGCCTCGCGATCACCAGTTCGGTCGGGATCGCCGTTGTAGCCGACTGGCGCGATCGCGTCCGCGGCGGGAAGATCGGCGAGCGCCACGGTCTTGCCGTCGGGATTCCAGGCCGATTCCGCGTGCCGGGTGCTGAGGACGTTCGCGTAGCGGCCGTCGAGCGGGGTCACGTAGACCGAGCCGCGCGGGCCGGTTGCGGTCCAGGAAAGTCGATCGCCCGACGGCGCCCACGCCGGATGCTCGACGCGCTGATCCGTGAGGACGACACTGTCCTTTCCCGAGGTGAGATCGCGCACGTGCAGTCTGCGGGTGCCGTCCCCCATCGCGACGTACGCGACGCGGTTCCCGTCCGCCGAAATCGCCGGCCACTGCTCCACGGCACGATCAGACGTCAGCTTCGACTCGACGCCATTCGGCTGCCTGACCCAGAGCGTCGCCGCGCCAAGTCGGCCGCGCACGAAGATGACGCGATCGTCGCGGGCCACTGCGGGCTGACCATCGGGAAGTGGCGATGTCGTGAGTCGCTCCGGCTCGGCGGACGGTCCGGCCGGGCCAATGGCGACGCGCCAGAGATCGAAGTTGCCTGCTCGGTCCGACGAGAAGACGAGCGCCGAGCCGTCGGACGTCCACGCCGGTTCGCGATCCCACGCTGGTCCCGACGTGACTCGGGCCCATTCGCCGGTCTTCGAGACGATCCAGAGATCACCCTCCACGCTCACGGCCAGACGGCCGTCGTGCGAGTAAGCAGGGTTACGCGCAGCCGGTCCGGAGCTCTGAACCGGAGACGCTTGCAGGAGAAGCGCGGCGAGAAAGAACGACAGCATTGCGATGGACTCCGTGAGGACGTCGTGCGCGAAGATTAATGCATGGACGCGCCTGGAAGGCACGGCTTCTGCGCGTGTTCGGCGCGTTTCCTAAATCCGGAGGTCAACCATGCCACGAGGCGACAAGAGCTCCTACACGAACAAACAGAAACGCCAGGCGGAACACATCGAAGAGGGATACGAGGACCGCGGCGTCGGCAAGAAAGAGTCGGAGCGCCGAGCGTGGGCGACCGTGAACTCGATGACGCACGGCGGCAAGAAGTCGGGCTCCGGGCGCGGCCGCTCCGAAGATCACAGCTCAGCGCGAAAGGGCGGCCATAAAGGAGGCTCGAGCCAGTCGCACGAGGAACGTTCGCGAGCCGCGAAGAAGGGCTGGGAGACTCGCCGGCGAGAGAGCTAGTAGCTAACGGAACTGTCGTCATCCTGAGCGCAGCGAAGGACCTACTGTCCTTTCCGGTTACCGAACCGGGCGAATAGGTCCTTCGTCGCTGCGCTCCTCAGGATGACGGCTAATCCGCCCTCAAGGCTTCGTTCGGGTCGACGCGCGCCGCCTTGAGCGCCGGCGCCAGACTCGCGGCCACAGCCGTAAGCGTCAGCGTTGCTACGACCGCGATCAGCACCGACGGGTCTTTCGGCGAAACATTGAACAAGAGCGGAGCGACCCACTTGCCGGCGGCAAGGGCGATCAAGCTGCCGAGCAGAACTCCGGGCAGAACGACGCGCAGTCCTTCACGAACGATGAGCGAAACGACGTCGCCCACCTGTGCACCGAGGGCGACGCGAACGCCCATCTCGTGTGTGCGCTGCGCGACGTTGTAGGCGATCACGCTGTAGAGACCGATGGAAGCCAGAACAAGCGCGAGCGCGCCGAAGATCGCGAACATGGTCGCACCGAGGCGCCACGACCGCATCTCCGGTGCGATAATATCCGACATCGGGACGGCCGTGACGTACGAGGCGCCGGGCATCAGCGATTGGAGGGCGCGACGCAGCCCTTCGACCTGGTCCTCCGGCGCGCCGTGCACGCGAACGAACAGGCCGCTCTCCTGCGGGTGGAACTGCGCGATCGGCAGATAGTAGTGCATCTCTGTCTCGGCGAGGCTGCCGCGTCGCACGTCTTCGGCGACGCCAATCACCATCGAACAGGGTACGGAATCGGCGTCGACTTTCACGCACTTGCCGATCGCATCCTCATTTGGCCACAGCTTCTTCGCCATCGATTCGCCGACGACCATGACGCGAGGCGCATTCGGACGGTCGGCGTCGGTGAAGGCGCGGCCGCGAAGAATGCGCGTGCCCATCGTCGCGAAGAATGTCGGGCTCCCCGCCTGGAGGGTGAAATTGCCAAGCTTTGCCACCGAGTCGATCCCCGGCACGAACAGCTCGACCTGCCACGTCATCCAGAAGGGGACCGTGAGTGCTTGCGTCGCGTTCTCCACGCCGGGGAGCGATCGCGCCTTTTGCTCGAGACGGTCGCGCAGCGCGGTCTTCTGAACCGAGTCCAACTTGACGCCACGGCTGTTGAGCGAGATGAAAACCAACCGATCGGCGTCATAGCCGAGCCGTACGTTGCGCACGTTCGTCAGGCTGCGAAGAAAGAGTCCCGCCCCCACGAGGAGCACGACGGACAGCGCCGCCTGTGCGACGAGCAATCCGAACCGAAGCCGCGAACGCTGGACGATGCCCTCACGCGACCCGGCTTTGAGTGCGGTCGCGACGTCGCCGCGCACAGCGCCAAACGCGGGAGCGATTCCGCTCAGCAGTCCTGAGATCGCGGCGAGAACGGCCACCGCGGCGATGAGGCGTGTGTCGGTGACGGTGGATGCGTCGGCTGTCGACTTGCCGAGCAGCGCCGCGCGCATGACGTGACCGCCCCACTGCGCAATGACGAGACCCGCGGCGCCGCCGAGGAGTGCGAGCAGGAGGCTTTCCGTCAGGAGCTGCAGCAGCAAGCGTCCGCGACTGATCCCGAGGGCGACGCGAAGCGCGATCTCGCGCCGCCGTCGCAGCGCCCGGGCGAGCAACAGATTCGCGACGTTGGCGCACGCGATGAGGAGAACGATCGCCGCGACGCCGACGAGCCAAGTGGCGACCTTCGCGTCGCTCGTTTCATTCGGGCCGCGGTCCTGGAGCACCGGCCCAACGATGGCGTGCGGACGCGTTCGCTCGAACGACTGTCGGCCCTGATTGCCGACGACCGATTTCTTGTAGCTCAGCTGATAGGCGCGTGTGAGATCCGCTTGCGCAGCGGCCGTCGACACCGTCGGCTTCCGGCGCGCGAAGATCTCGAACCACGTCATGTTGTAGGTCTTGTACCACGCGTCGCGGTCGCCGGCGAACGCCGAGCCTCCGCTCATCTGCGCACTTTGCGGAACGAACGCGACGACCTGGTTCGGCGAGAATCCGGTGAAGTCGCGCGGGGCGACGCCGATGATCGTGTACTTGCGTGGCCCGATATCGAGCTTTTCGCCGAGGACGTCGGCGCGACCGGCGTACTGCGTGTGCCAGAAGCCGTACGAGATGACGGCAACGGGCGTCCCGTCGGGCGGCGTATCTTCGGCGGCGGTGAAGAATCGCCCGATCACCGGTTTGACGTCGAACATTTTCCAGAGATCCGGGCCGCTCATTGCGACCTTCATCTCTTTCGTCGACTCGCCGAGTCCGACCGCGATGTCATTGACGTAGAACGGCGTCATCGCGTCGAACGACGTCGTGTTCTCCCTGAGGTCGAGGTAGGGGCGGTAACCCGTGTAGCTCG
>JAICJQ010000234.1 GCA_025928335.1 Gemmatimonadaceae bacterium | reverse complement strand
GTCGGACGAGCTCGTCGAGCGCGTCCTCGCATTGATCGCCGCGCGGGAGATGCGATCGGGCGATCGCCTACCGACAATCACCGAGATGGCAAAGACCTTCGGGGTCGCCGCGACGACGATGCGCGAGGCGCTGCTTCGCCTCGAAGCGAGTCGGGCGATCGCCATTCGGCACGGCAGCGGCGTGTTCGTCGCCGATCGTTAGCGCGCTAGACGGGGGCGACGGCGACGGATCTTGGTCCGCCCCACTCCGTCCGCCGAACGGTTAGACAGGCTATTCCTCCCGGATCGCCGTCATGGGGTCGATCGCCATTGCTCGGCGACCCGGAACAGCCGCCGCCAGCGCGGCGCACAAGAGCAGCGCCGCGACGGCCGCGACAATCGTCGCCGGGTCCCGAGGCGAGACGTGGAAGAGAATGGCGCTCATTCGGCCGGCGAACAATGTCGTGATCACCACTCCCACAGCCACTCCGACCGAGACCTGGCGAATTCCCTCGCCGACGACGAGCGCCATCACGCGGACCCGATCGGCGCCCAACGCCATTCTCACGCCGATCTCCCGCTTGCGGAGCGCCACGAAGTAACTGAGAACGCCGTACAGGCCGAACACGGCAAGCAGCAACGCCATCCCCGCACACGCCGCAAAGAGCCGTGCTCCGAGCTCCCACGGCCGATACTCGGACGCAAGCATCTCCGCCATCACGTGCACCGGCCGGCGTCGCGCCGATACGGGATCCGCGTTCGCCTCAGAAATCGTATCGCCGACGATTCGGCGCAGTCGGTCGGCGATCGACCGTGTGGCGCTCGAGGTCCGCACGACGAGTGCGTGGGCGGGGGCGGATCGTTCCGGACGCTGGTCGAACGGGATGTAGAAGACCGCCTTGGGATCTTCGATTACTTCATACGAGTGCGCATTCTCAGCCACGCCCACCACGCTGTAGCACGGCCCATCCGCTCGCTCGATGCGCAGGCACTCTCCGATCGGATCGCGTCGCGGCCACACTCGGCGCGCCAGTTCTTCGCTCACCACCATGACCGGTTGTGTGCCAAAGCGGTCGGCCGTGGATAGGTCCCGTCCGCGTATGATTCGCGTTCCTACAGCGCCGAGATATCCAGGCTCGGCCGCGACGAAACCGATGCCGACCGACCCCGAGCGGAGGGTGTCGCCACTGCGATCGAAGAAGGCTCGCGCGCCGAACTGTTCGTCGAGCGGCACGTTGGCCGAAAGCGCCACCGTGGTTACACCCGGAAGGCCGCGAGCCACGGCCGCGGTCTCCTCGAGTGTCGGGCCTCGCGAGCTGTCGGGCCGAGTCACCGTGATCACGCTATTCACGTCGAGTCCAAGATCGACCGCGCGAATATTGTACAGCGAGCGCGCGGCGAGCCCCGTCCCGATGAGCAGCGTGACCGAGAGCGCGGCCTGGACCGCGACGAGTGTCGTGCGAGTTCTCGAATGCCGGCTGCCGCCGTCCCGGCTCGTGCTCTTGAGCCCCGCCACGAGGTCGCGCCGACGCACGGCCGACAATGGGACGAATGCGGAAATGAGGCCGACGGCTGTGCCCAGACCAAGAGCGAGCCATGCAACACGCGAATCGAGCGGACCGGCCGACAGCTGCCGTCCGGGAAGGAGCAGGGCTCGCAGCAGCCCGCCCATCCACGCCGCCGTTACGACCGCGGCGATGGTCGCCATCAACGCCAGCAGGAGCGATTCGATCGTCAGCAAGCCGACAAGTCGCCGCCGCGAGATGCCGAGGGCGATGCGCACGCTGATCTCGCGCTCGCGAGTGACGGTGCGTCCGAGCAGAAGATTGCCGACGTTGGCCGTTGCCATCACGAGCAGCAATGACGAGAGCGCGCCGAGGAGTGCGGCGATGCGTTCGTCCCGTGTCAGGCCCTCGGGCCCGCGAGCACCGAGCAGCGATCCGGGCACGACCCGGACGAGCGCGGCCCGCCCTGCCCCGGGTTTCGGATTCGCCCTGATCCAGGCCGCGGCGGCGTGGACGCCGGCGTCCACGCGTTGAATGAGTTGCCGTCGCGCCTCGCCGGCTGGTGCTCGCGCCACGATGCGGAACGCGATCGTTCCCCAACTCTCGTACCACGGCGCTTGCCCCGGCTTCTGGAACCCGGTGAATCCACCCAGCGGTAGCCACAAGTCGGCGCCCTCGAGGTCGATACCGGCGAAGTCGCGCGGAGTGATTCCTCGAACCATAACCGGCCTTCCGGCGACCCGAATCACCCGACCCAGCGCCTTTGGGTCGCCGTCGAGCTCGCGTTGCCAGAAGTGCCACGAAACGATCGCCGTCGTCGCCGGAATTCCGAACCGACCGCTCTCGGTGTCGAAATCGGAACCGATGAATGGGCGGACCCCGAGCGTCGCCAGAAAGCCTGGCGTCACCCACTGCGTCCTCACGCGTCGCGGTGTGCCGTTAGCGACAGCGACTGCGACGTCGCTCCGCAGCAGAATAGCGCTCGACAGACCGCCCGCCGCGATTGATGAGTCGATGAAGAGCGCTTCCGGCAGAGAGAAGCGCGCCTGAAAGTATCGATCGCCGGTGGACCGCAGGCGCTCGACGTAGATCTGTGCGACGTCGTGCGGTGCGCGCACGCCTGCGGGCATTCGGAAGAACAGCGGATCGACGACCGAGAACACGGCGGCATTCGCGCCGATGCCGAGAGCGAGGATCAGCGCGACGCTCGCCGTGAATCCGGGTCGCTTGAGCAAGGAGCGAACGGCATATCGTAGATCCTGCGCGAACGCATCGAATACACGTCCGCGCCGCTGCCGCTCGAGACGACGGTGGTCGCTCTCCCGGCACGCCGCCATCGCTTGCTCCACGTCGCCGAATCGAGCCAACGCGTGACGCCGCGCCTCGTCCGGCGAGACACCAGAGGCGATCAACTCTTCCGTCTCCGTATCGAGATGAAAGCGCACTTCGTCACGCACGTCATGCTCGGGGCTGCTGCCGAACAGCTCGCGATAGCGGCGCCACGACCGGAGGTTCACGTTCGCTCAACCCTCGGCCGGTTGCGTCGTCGCGCTCAGCATCGCGGCGACGGCGTGGGCGTAACGCTGCCAGCTCGCCGATTCGACGCGCAGTTGCTGGCGACCCCGCGCGGTCAGCTTGTAGAACTTGGCGCGCTTCCCCTTGTCGGAGAGGCCCCACTCTGATTCCACGCACTCGCGCTCTTCCAATCGGTGGAGCGCCGCGTAGAGCGAGCCGTCGAGCACGTCGAACACTCCCTCCGAAGCACTCCGGATCGTTCGCGCCACGGCGTGACCATGGCGCGGCCCCCAGGCCAGGGCCTTGAGGACAAGGATGTCGAGCGTTCCCTGCAGCAATTCTTGTTGATCGGCCATAGCCATTCCCTCACCCTTCGAGGATATGCTACGCTTATCTCCTCGAATGTCAAGGGAATGGCTCAGACGGACTCGCTCGCCTACACGATGATTCCGGCCACGCTTCACAGTTCGCTCATGAGGCACGGCCGAGCTATAATGAAGTGAAGGCGTCGACCCAGTGGTCGTGTATCATGAGGGGTCGGCGGCACCACTCGACTCGGCCGGCGCGCCATGCGCTCGTCGAAGCTCTCGCCACGCTGCCCGCCACGTGCGGGATTTCGTCCAGACCTCCGGAATTGGTCTTCGAGCGCTGCGATCCCCCTCCCGCTTCTGAACGGTGGCTGCCCGATTTTCACCCGAGCCGACGCCACCTGGCGCTTGCGGCCGGAGCTCCAAGCGTTACTGGACGCTGGGATTCTTCAGCGGGTCGACGCTAAGAACGGCTAGACCGGCAACCCCCGTCGTTCTTCGGCTGCCAAACACCGGTCAGGCTCGACGCTAGGTCGATTTCATGGAAGCGAACTGCGTCTCGTTGTCCGTATTCCCGCGCGAAATCCGCTCCACTAAAGAGAGGCGGATGATGCGGACAGAGGCCCATTTCAACGAGGAAGCCATGGAAAGCCACACGACCAGTAAGGAGAGCGTTCGGCTTCAGCTCAATCTGACCGACGAGCAGCGAAACCAGGTGCGCGACGCGTTCGGCACGGACAGTAAAGCGATCGAGCTGGCGATCGAGCCGCTCGAGGATCGCGTAGCACCGATTATCGCGATCCTGATCAGGTTGTAGACGTTCGTACAGCGATGCGGCGCGCCGCTGGCAGGCGCGCCGCATCGCGCAGTTGTGACGCGCATCACAGTAGAAAACGCTAAACCGTGCCCGGATGAGCCGCGCGCACGGGAGTTGCCAACTCCGCGGCCAAGGTCGACTCGCGAATCTCGCGTACGCCGAAATGAACCCAGCTGCAAAGGGTTCGGCCATGCAAAATCCCGATAAAACAGACGATCGCTTCGCCATTGCGGCGCGGCTTCGAGCGCTTCTCTTTCCGCGCGAGCCGTTCCCTACACCGGGCGACGTCGCCGAATCGCTCGGCGTGCGAGAGTCGGCCCTGCGTGCAAGCATCGAGGTCGAAAGTCCGCATCCGCGCACCGAGGTGCTCCTCGCGGTCATCCGACGGTACGGCGTCGACCCGACCTGGATCCTGACTGGGGTCTACGACCAGTCCACACACCGCGAGGCCCTCGAGGACGATAGAGCGACCGAGCGCCTGCTCTCACGCACGACACTGCCGCGCGACGGAAACTCTCGCAGTAGCGTTCTCGACGTGCCGTCAGACCGTGGCGTGGAATCGCGCGAACGGAAGTTTCCGTGAGCACGCGAGGATGCGAATCTGATGGCACACCGGACCTTCCAAGACGCGACAGGAAAAACGTGGCAGGTCTGGACGGTCGAGCCGACGTTCGTGGAGCGAAGACTCACACCACCGTCGCCAGAAGACCCGCCGGTCATCGAGCGCCGCCGCCGACCGAGTGCTCGCATGAACCTCGGCCCGCAGTGGACCAAAGGCTGGCTCGCATTCGAGACCGCGGGCGAAAAGCGACGCCTCGCACCCATTCCGACCGGTTGGGCCGCCTACAGCGACGAACAGCTGGCTGAGCTCTGCGCGCGGGCCGCGAGGGTGGCGCCGCCGCGCCGCCTCGTCGAATAGACGCTCTCTGAGAGGGCGTGCGGCGTGCGGTGCGGCTGACGAGCGGCGTGGGGTGTCGCGCGGAGTGCGGCGCGGCTGACGAGCGGCGTGGGGTGTCGTGCGGGGTGCGGCGGATTAACGGCGCGGGAGGGGGCGTCGTGCCGCAGTTGCGCCGTTAACACGCCGGACGCCGCTCTCCAACCGACGCCCCACTCCGCTCGTTAGTCCCGCGCACGCCGCTCTCCAAACGAACCACGCCACCCTCTTCGTCGAGACCGAATTCCGTCCCGCGCGCGGCAGGCTCGTCGAGCAGCACGAGCGAGACCGAAGCGTCGTCGAATGAAAGGGATCGCCACAGCCCGTTCGAGCGATGTCGATGAGCCGCGCGCCCGCGATGCCTGGAAGAGAGTTGATGAGCCGGTTGTAGGCGTCGGTTCGAAGCGGCCTTACAAGCTCATCCCGTGAGACAGCGCTGAAACGTCGCGATCGGCGGGGAGCCGGCGTGCGGTGGACGGCGGGATTTGAAGCGCGGCGTGGGGCGTCGTTTGGAGAACGGCGTGCGGTGGCCTAACGGCGCAACTGCTCGGGCGCGCCGT
>JAICJQ010000136.1 GCA_025928335.1 Gemmatimonadaceae bacterium | reverse complement strand
GTCGCCGAGTCGCGCTGGAACGTCAGCCGATGACGAAGTTGCGCCGGAGGGTTGGCCCGATCGACGGGAAACCAGAGGTACACGATCGCACGCGCGCCGCCGTCGAGCTTGAGCCGATCGGCGAGCGGAATCTGAGTGACGCGCGACGTCGCGCGCTGGAGCGACGTATCAGCATCGCTGAGCGTCGCGACGACCCGGCCCGCCGACAACACTTCGACGCGTCGAAGTGTCATCGCTGCCGGCGTGAGATTCGTGACGAATAACTCGTAGCCGACGAACGCCCCGGAGTCGCTGACCGCCACCGTGGGCGTTTTCGGCACGCGAAACTCGACGGACGAAGGAATCTGTCCGTGAGCGTCGCGCGCCGAGAGCACCACTCCCGCCGAGGCAGCAAGAAACGCCAGCGGCACGGCGCGAACGAAGTGCATTACGGATTGCCTCCGCGGCCACCACCTCGTCCCCCGCGACCGGCACCCTTTTTCGAGAGTAGAGTCACGTCGCCGCCGATACCATAGTACAAACCGGTGACTGTGTTGTCCGGCGCCACGTCGAACTTGATGAACATCGGACCCGCCGGAGAGCCAAGGACGTCCCAGCGGAAGTTCGTGGCATTCCAATACTGGAGCGGGGCACGCCAATCGGCGCGCTTCATCTCCAACTGGCCTTCGTTCACGGACACCACGACGTCGCCGTACAAGCTGTCCGTGTACGTGCCCGCATACGCCGTGAGCGGAAGCGGCGGCAATGAGTTGGCCGGATGCTCTTTGGCCTGCACTTTCTCGACGGAATCCGCACGGCGGCGCGCCGTCTGGTACTGCGCGTAGGTCTCGCCGCTCAGATCCTTCATCGGCGCACCGAGCTGTCGATCGAAGATGTACCGACGGAGAATCTCGGGAAGCTGCGCCTGCCCCATGTTGCTCAGCACGACGACGCCGAACTTCTTCTCCGGCATCATGCCCACAGCGGTGGTCATGCCGGTGGTGTTCCCGCCGTGTTGCCAGACGAGCTGCCCGCGGTAGTCCTCGACGAACCAGCCCATACCATATGCGCTGAAGTGCGTGAGAGGCGGAACCGAGTCCGGCTGGCCGCCCCGCCCACCGCCCGCACCAGACGCCGCGAGGATTTGCGGCGAGTGTGTCTCACGCAAGGCCTGCGACGCGACGAGACGTTTGCCGTTGACCTGGCCGTCGTTCAGCTGGAAGCGCAGCCACTGCGCCATGTCGGCGGCGCTGGACATGATGGCGCCGGCCGGGGCGATGTTGTCGCCGTTGAACGGCATCCTGATGTACACGGTGTCGTGATCGAGACCGTGGCCCACCGTAACGTTCGGATTCGTCAGGCCCTTCGACGTCGTGACGCTCGAGGTCATGCCAAGCGGCTGAAAGATTCGCGTCCGCACGAGATCGTCCCACGAGCTGCCTGCCGCCTTTCCCGCCGCCTGACCCGCGGCGAGGAACATCATGTTCTGATAAGAGTATCGTGAACGGAACGGCGATTCCGGCTTGAGGAACCGCACGCGGTGCAACACTTCGTCGCGCCCGATGTCGGCGCCGAGCCATACCAGCTCACCTCGCGCGATGCCGGTCCGATGCGTCAGCGCGTCGCGAAGCGTCACGCCCTCGTTCGCCACCGCGTCGTACATCCGGAAGTCCGGCAGGTACGTCGTGAGGCGATCGTCGAAATGCATCTTGCCGTCCGTCACCATCATCGCAACGACGGTCGCCGTGAACGCCTTCGAGCTCGAGCCGATCTCGAAGAGCGACTTGGCGTCGACGGGGGTCTTGCTGCCCGCTTTGAGCACCCCGAAGCCCTTCGCGTAGATCACCGAGTCATTGCGGACGATCGCCACACTGAGCCCGGGGACCTTCCATTGCGCGACGGCCTTGGTGATGTAGGCGTCGAGCCCCGGGAACGGCTCCTGCTGCGCGCCGGCAACGCCGGCGACCGC
The DNA here is from genome assembly GCA_025928335.1 of Gemmatimonadaceae bacterium. Lineage (GTDB taxonomy): Bacteria > Gemmatimonadota > Gemmatimonadetes > Gemmatimonadales > Gemmatimonadaceae > JAQBQB01. The sequence goes on along the minus strand of JAICJQ010000136.1, from coordinate 10,760 downwards.
GACGAGCGCGATCGCGAGCGAGACCGGACGCACGAACCGCCGAGCGTGTGCCACCTGCTTCAGAAATACTCGAGACATTTGCGTTACTTGGAGATGTTCGGGTTGTTGATGCGCTCGACGTCGGGAAGCGGGAAACAGCTCTGCGAGCCGTAGGTGCCGCCGCCCGGACCGTACGCCGTACCGGCCGCCGGCGTGAGCGGGATCGACAACCGGCGGATGTCGCCGAGCCGATGCCCTTCGAGGAACAGCTCGCGACGACGCTCTTCGATGATCTGCGCCTTCACGTCGGCCGCCGTCAGACCGGTCGCCGAGTACGTGGGAAGACCGGGATGCGTGGCTCGAGCGGCGTTGATCGCCGCCGCGGCCCCGGTCAGATCGTTCGCCGCGACGCGCGCTTCAGCGATGATCAATTGCGCCTCGGCGTATTTTGCGATCGGCATCAGCGCGGTGAACGAGTTGTACTTGTCGACCGTCCAGACCTGCGTTCCCGCGGCGGTGCCGGCCTTTCCGCTGTTGGTGACCGCGACGCGCGGATCGGCGACGCCGTTGATCGTCAAACCACGAAAGCTTGGATCGACGGTCGACCAGCTGTTGTTGTTGATCGAGATGAAGACGAAGTTCTGCCGCCGAGAATTAACCGCGTCCGTCGACATGTTCACAACGAAGCCGGCGGGAATCTTCTGCGCGTCCTTCTCGGCGTTGGCCGCGTCGCCGAGATCGAGCAGCGTACGGGCGCGACCGAGCGTGGCGAGGTTGAGCGTTGTCGCATCGCTCGCCGCGGTGGCGGCGACGATCGCGGAATCAAAACGAATCTTCGCTTCGCCGAAGAGTTGGGCCGGCGTCATCTCCGGACCAACGTTGATTGCCGCCGAGCACATGCCTTCGCCGAGCAGCACCAGGCTGTAGCCGGCGTACGCGGCGGTCTGGCCAATGAGCTTTGTGCGATTGACCCCAATCGGCATCTGGGCGTCCGTCCACCCCCGCAGTCTCGCGAGCGCGGTGTCCAACGAGCCACGCGCCGTGGAAAGCGTCGTGTAGATCGGCGGCTGCTGATTGTTGCCGCACCCGGCCGTTCCATACGACTCGTTGGAGACGATCGTACGGCGATCGTAGTTGAAGTTCGTCGTGTTCGAGATCGCGTCCGAGAGCTCGTCGGTGAGGAGTCCCGACCCGGTCACATAGCGAGAGAACGCGCACTCGAAGTCGCCGATCGCGCCGTTGACCAGGAGCTGAGCGTTCTGCGGCGTGTAGACCGTCTCGGCTCCGAGCGAGCCGGGATTCGATTGCTCGAGAGTTGTCACCTCTCGGCACGCGACGCCGGCGACGAGCGCCAGCATCGAACAAGGCACTAAGCGCCTGAAAAGAAGTCGCATGGTTACCACCGGATGTTGAGGGTCGCGATGATGCGGTTGAGCGGCGGTGTCACTGCTTGATCCGATCCGCCGACCAGCGCTTCCGGATCGAGGCCGCGATAGTCGGTCCAGGTGTGGAGCTCGCGCGCCGCGACGGTAAACGACGCTCCGTTCACGCCACGCAGCCAACGCTCGGGGATCATGTACGTCGCCGAGAGCTCGCGAAGCTTCGCGAACGAGCCACTCTGGTAGTACTGATCGAGATAGTTCCCGACGAACGCCGCGGTGTTCGACTCGGCGACACGGTCGATCGAGAACTCGTTGGGGTAGTAGTTGATGCGACAGAGGCCGGCGGCGAGGACGAGTCCCGCGCAGCGCAGCTCCTCCGTCGTGTTGGCGATCGTGTGGCCGCGCTTGAAGTCGACGAGCGCGAAAAGGCGCAGGCGCCCACCGAGCGTGACCGTGTTCGACACGGATCCCGTCATCTTCGGCGTCGGCGTACCGAGGAAGAGGAACGGCGCCGACGCGCATGCCACCGACGCGCGGCCGGCCGTCGTGTCGACGCAAAGGATGTTCGTCGCGAGACCGGTGTTCGGGTCGCGATCCGCCGACGCGATCTTCTTCGAGAAGATGCCGCCGATCGGATAGCCGATCTTGTTCGCGCCCCCCGCCGCCGTGATCAGCGTCGGGATGCCGCCGAGATCGCGGATGACGTCCTTGTTCGTTCCGATATTGCCTTCGATGTCCCAGGCGACGCTCCGTCGCGCGAGGGCGTGGAACGTCCCCTGCGCCTCGAAGCCCGAGTTGTCGACACGGCCGAGGTTCATGAAGCGCGAACCGGGGAAGCCGCTCGACGGCGCGATCGGCTGGCTGACGATTTCGTCGTAGGTGTGACGGTTGAAGTACGTGAGGTCGAGCGAGAACCGGCTGCCGATACCCGCCTCCAGTCCGACTTCAGTCTCTTTGCCACGCTCTGGCTTGAGGTCTGGATTCCCCAACGTTCCCGGCGTGACGCCATTACCGCCGTTCGCACCGGTCACCGGCGTGAACGTCCGCAAGGCGGAGAACGCGTTCGGCTGCCGGCCCGACTCGCCGTAGGCCGCACGGAGTCGAAGCGCGCTGATGCTGCTCCACTTCCACCACGGCTCCTCGTTGACGACCCACGAAGCACTGAGCTTCGGGTAGGTCACCCACTTGAAGTCCTGCCCGAACGCGCTGTTGTTGTCGACGCGAAGGGCACCCGTGACGAACAACCGGTCGCGCCACGAGAACTGCTGCTGGCCATACGCGCCGATCGTCGTGTTGATGGTCTGGCTTTGCGACGAGGCAACCGCGGTGGCCGTTGCCGACACCAGCTCGACACCCGGCGCGGGGAAACCCGTTCCACCGAGGAAGCTCGAGTTGGATTCAGTGTTGTAGAACTGCCCGCCGACCGATGTCGACGACTGGAGCGAGGGACGAATGTTCGCCTTCGCCGTCGCGTTGTAATCGGCGCTGATGATGCTGTTGTGGCGGAGCGTCTGACCGATTCGGCCCGTGGCCGATGCCGCGGAGAGGAACTGCGCCAGCTCGGGCGGCGCGAACCGCTCGATCGCGCGCGCATCTTCGCCGGTGTAGTCGAGACCGAGCACCGCGCGCTGCGTGAACCAGCTGAACAAGTTGTTGTTGAACGTCGCGCTACCCGTGAAGCGGTTGATGCCGTCGGCGTTGTCGTACAACGTCTGCGGCACCGCCGGTGGGAAGCCGGGATAGAACCCGTGCGCACCGGCAGCAAACCCGAGCAGCGGATGTCCGACCTCCGCACCAAGGAGCGCCGAGGCGCCGACGTCGGCACCGAGATGCGCCGACAGATTCACGAAGTTCAGGCTCATCGTGAGGTCGCTATTCGTTCCGATCGGCGTCGTCACGTTCGCATGCGACGTGAACTGCTTGAGCCCGTTGTTCGGCTCGATGCCGTAGTCGTTCTCATAGCCACCGGCGAGATAGTAGCGCGCGGAGGTGGCGGTGCCGCCGGAAACCGAACCGTTGTACTGGCGAGTGAGACCGGTTCTGAAGAGCGGGCGACCGCTGTCGGCCTCCTGCTGAATGCCATTCCACGGGACGATGGCGCCGCTCTTGTCCTTGGCGTAGTTCGTCGGCACTCGGCTCGCCGCGTCCTTGAAGTAGAGCGAGCCTTCTTCGGCGCGGAACGCGACCTGCGGCGCACCCGCCGCGCGACCGCGCTTCGTGATGATCTGGATCACACCGCTCGCCGCTTCGGTTCCGTAAATCGTCGCCGCAGCGGGACCGCTGATGACCTCGATGCTTTCGATGTCATCCGGGTTGATGTCGTTCAGACGTCCGCCGACCGATGAAGCCTGGCCACCGAGGCCGCCCGAGACGCCAACGGGTCCCGTGCCTGACGCGGAGTTGACGCGCACGCCGTCGATGTAGATGAGCGGGCTATTGCTCAGCGAAAGGCTGCTGCGCCCACGAATCGTGATCGACGGGCCAGCGCCGACGCGACCGGTCGTCGTCCCAATGGACAATCCGGGCGCGCGACCATTGAGCAAACTCGAAAGATTCGGAGCAGCCGACTTGGCGAGTTCGTCGGTCACTTCGATCTGCGCGACGGCGTTGCCGATCGAGCGCTTCGCCTCACCGCCCGCGGTGCCGGTCACGACGACTTCGTCGAGCGAAACCGCGCTCACCTGCAGCACGACGTCCGCCGTCACGTCTTGGCCGGCTGCCACGGTCACGGGTTTACGAACCGACGCGTAGCCGATGCGCAGCGCTACGACGACACGCGGCCCGGTCGGCACGTTGGCAATACGATATCGTCCATCCTGGCCGGTGACGACGCCGAGGCGCGTGGCCTCGATTTGCATCGACACGCCGGGAATTCCTTCGCCTGTACGCGAGTCGGTCACGCGACCGACCACCGTTCCAGACTGCGTGCCTTGCGACGACGCCACTGACGGAATCGCGGCAAGGCCTCCCAACGTCATGATGGAACAGGCCAGGATCAACCACCTGCGCCGCAGGTGCTGATCGACGAGCGTGTGCATCCTAATCCTCCGGTTGATTGGAAATGGCCAACGCCGCTGGGCGGGCACCGGAACGCGCGCGCCACAGGTAGAACACAGGAGTACCGAGCAACACCACACCAAGGCCGGCCAGGGCCTGCGTCGGCCGTTCGCGCATGGTGTTCAGGACGAGCATCGCGGCCGAGGCCGCGAACAGCAACGGAGTAAGTGGGTATCCGGGCGCCCGAAACGGTCGTTCCGCGTCGGGCGTTCGCGATCGCAGTGGAAAGACGGCGAGCGCGCCCAGTCCGTAGAAGATCCACCCGGCAAAGACGACGTACGTGAGCAACTGCTCGAAGGTGCCGCTGAGCGCGAGCACAGCCGACCACGCGGCAAGTGAAACGATCGCGGCGATGGGCGTTCCGCGCGTCGGGCTGATGCGCGCCAGCCGCTCGAAGAACACGCCGTCGCGCGCCATCGCGAAGTAGAGACGCGGCGCCGTGAGCATCAACCCGTTCGTCGCGCTGAAGATCGACACGAGCACGAGAACGCTGAGCAGCTTGCCCGACACCGAACCGAGAATCGCACCCATCGCATCCGCGGCGACGTGATCGCTCTTCGCGGCAGTTGCCGGTCCGAGCGCCGCGATGTAGCCGACGTTCGCGAGCACATACAGCACGACGAGGGCGAACGTCGCCAGCGCGATGGCGCGCGGGAATACCCGCTGCGGGTCGCGCGTCTCACCGGCGGAAAAGGTGACGTACTGCCACCCTTCGTACGCCCAGAGCACGCCGATCATCGCCGTGCCGGCGGCGACGAAGACGGACCCGTTCCACGTATCCGGCCAGATCGGCCCGACGTCCCGCCACCCGCGCCCGACGGCGATGAGGGCGCCGGCCATGATGATGAGCGCGGCGACCTTCACGCCGGTCGCCACGTTTTCCATCGACGCGCTCGCCCGTGTGCCACGGATGTTGACCGCGGCGATGAGGGCGATCATGACGAGCGCGATGACCTTGGACATCGGGGGACCAAGCGGAACGATCTGGCCCAAATAGGACGAGAACGCGACGGCCAGCGTGGCGACGGATCCGCTGGCGATGACGAGAAAGCTCGTCCAGCCGTAGAGGAACGCCGGCAGCGGTCCGAAGGCATCACGGATGTACGTGTACAGACCGCCTGCGTCCGGCCTCGACGCGCCAAGTTCGGCGTAGGTGAGCGCGCCGAGGAACGACAGCACGCCGCCAACGATCCAAACGAGAAGTGCCAAACCCAATCGGCCGTTGCTCTGCTTCATCACAACGCCCGGCACGAGAAAGATCCCCGAGCCGATTACGGTGCCCAAGGTGAGCAACACCAGATCGCCGAAGCCAAGTGTGCGGCGAAGCGAGCCGCCCCCAGTCGCGCTCATGCCACCGCTACCGCGACCGCAGGATTCGACACGACTTCCATACGGGTGGTGATCGCGTCGATGAAATCCGTATCGACCTCGACACCCAGGCCAGGCACCGTGGTCGGCACCGGCACGAGCCCCTCGGCGTTCATCGTCCACTCGGGCGTCACCACATCCCGTGCCCAGTACCGCGCGCTCGGACTCAAGTCCCCCGGCAAGCTGAAATTCGGCAGGCTCGCCAACGCCACGTTGTACGCCCGCCCAATCCCGCTCTCCAACATCCCCCCGCACCAGACCGGCACCGCGGGACGCGCCGCCGCACACAGATCATGGATCGCCAGCGATTCCGTGAACCCGCCCACCCGCCCCGGCTTGATGTTGATGATCCGCCCACTCTGGAGCGCGAGCATCGCCTTCGCCCGGCCCCGATCGGTGATCGACTCGTCGAGGCAGAGCGCCGTCGTGAGCTCCGCCTGGAGCGTGGCGAGCCCCAGGAGCTCGTCGGCACCCAGCGGCTGCTCGAGCATGAGCAGATTGTAGGCGTCGAGCGCCCGCAACGCGGCGTGGTGCGCCGCGTCCTCGAGCGTGTAGGCCGCATTGGCGTCCGCCATGAGCTCGATGGCCGGACCCACGGCCGCGCGGACCGCCTGGACAAAGGCGACGTCGCGTCCCGGCTCGATCTTGAGCTTGACCTTCTGATAGCCGGCGGCCACGGCGGCCTCGGCCCGCTCGACGAGCGCGGCGGGCGTCGCTTGGAGCCCGAGCGAGATGCCCGTGGGCACGGCGTCCCGGAGGCCGTGGCGCGCACCGCCCAGGTGGCGCGACAACGGGCGGCCGCGTTGCACCGCTTCCAAGGCCCAGCAGCCCATCTCGAGCGCCGCTTTGGCCATGGCGTGGCCGCGGATGTTGGTGGCGAGCCGCGCGTGCACCTCGGCCGCCCCATCGACCGCCTGGCCCAGCAGCCGCGGCGCGAGCCACTCGCGGATCGCTAGCCACGCCGTGTCGATGGTCTCGAAGGTGTAGTTGGGAAGCGCGCCAGCCACACACTCCGCCCAAACGTGCGCGCCGTCACGATCGTGCAACTCCAACAGCAAGATGCGCCGAACGGTTTCGACGCCCGAGGAAATGCGGAACGGTTCCTTGAGCGGAAGCGAGATTTCGCGGAGGACGATTTTGTCGAGGCGCAACATGGGCTTCGGGGGGCGACGGGCGACACGAGAATGTCATCCTGAGGGAGCGCAGCGACCGAGGGATCTACTGTCCTGGACTAGTTACAAGATCCGGTGAGTGGATTCTTCGCTGCGCTCAGGATGACAAGCCGGGTTTCAGGATGACAACGCTGCAACTTAGACTTGTTTGCCCTTCCCGCGCACGATCCCCTCGACGCGCCGGCTCTGATCGAAGTACTTGTCGGCAACGCGCTGCATGGACTCCGCGGTAACGGCGCGGACTCGATCGTCGTGCTCCAGCAGCTCCGTCAGTGAGCCGAAGAGATAGGCGTCGACCATCTCGCCGAGCACCGCGCCGCCACTTTGCTGTCGAATCGCATGTGCGCCGATCGTGTACGTCTGGGAGCGCGTCAGCTCCTCGCTCGTGACCGGTTCTTCGCGCAAACGGCGGAACTCGGCGAGGAGACCCTCGCGCGCCGCATCTTCCTGCTGCGGCGACGTCGCGATGTAGGAGACGAACGTGCCGGCGAGCTTGCGATCGTTCGCGAAAGCCGCCACGGTGTAACAGAGTGAGCGCTTGTCGCGAAGCTCGTCGAAGAATCGCCCACCGAGGCCGCTCGCGACCGTCGCAATCATGTCGACTGAGAACCGATCGGGATCGTTGCGCGTCGCGCTCGGAAAGAGAACGACGAGCGCCGTCTGAGCACGGTCGCGCGGTTCGACAGACGTTGTGATCGTGGGCGGCCACGAAGGCGGCGGAATCACCCGCGGTTCACGATGTTTGAGGTCGGTGAACCCTCGCGCGACGATCGCGGCCAGCTCGTCGGGATCGCCGTCTCCGACGATTGCGATGACCGACGCCGAATTCAACGCCTCCGAGGCATGCCACTCGCGGATTTGATCGCGCGTGATGGCGCGAAGCGTCTCCTCGGTCCCACTCGGCGGCATTCCGTAGGAATGACCCGCAAACGCCGCCTGCGTCGCGAGGCGCATCGGGTATCGATACATGTCGTCGCGCGCCGCAACGACGTCGGCGATCGCGACGGTCCGCTCCGTTTCCAGGACGTCTTCGTCAAAGGTCGGATGCTGCACGACGTCGCTCAATAGCTCGACCGCGGACGACGCATGGCGCGCGGGCACTGAGATCGCCCAGCCGAAACTCTCCGCGGCCGCCAGACCCGCGACGCTGCCACCGAGCATCTCGCCCTCTTCGGCAATCTGGAGCGCCGACCGCGTTGCCGTCTTTTTCTGCGCCGAACGCACCATGAGCGTCGTCAGCCCGCCGAGCGATGGATTCTCGTCGCACGAACCGCCGGCGCCGTAGACGCCGATATGCACGAGCGGCGCGCCGGGTTTTTTCCGCACGAGAATCGGTATGCCTAGCGCGGATTGATAAACGCGGACGCCAGCTTCCTCGCGCCCGAATTCAGGGCGCGCCGCAGACCCGAGCGCTCGCGCTACGTACGGCGCCGCAGCGGCCAAGGGCTGCGGACGCGGGTCGCGATGGAGAAGCGCGCGCATCGCATCGGGCGACGTTGCAACCTGAGGGGCCGACGCAGGACGATAGACGACCACCGAGGCATTGTCGGGAGCGAGATGTCGCACAGCCGCTTCGACGACGTCGGCGCGCGTCATCGTCAGCATGCGCTCGAGATATCGCTCGCCCATGCGCCAATCGCCGAGGGCTTCCCACTCCGCGAGATAGTTGGCCTGGCCCTCCATGTCCTCGAGCCGACGCAGCCACTGCGACTCCTGAATTCGTTTCGCCCGCTCGAGCTCGAACTCGCCGAGGTCACCGTCGCGAATCGTACGAATCTGGTCCCAGACCGCGCGCGCCGCATCCGCCGCGCACTCAGGCGGGGTTTCCGCGTGCGCGACCAACACGCCGATCTCCGTCGGTGTGTAGTTGTATGCCGTCACCGACGACGCGAGTCGGCGCTCTCGTACGGCGCGATAGAGTCGCGATGCACGACCGCCGCCGAGCACCGTAGCGAGCATGTCGAGCGTGGGCGTGTCAGGATGCGTCGTTCCCGGAGTACGCCAACCGATGGCGAGCTGCGTCTGTCCGATGTCACCCGTCCATTCGCGGTAGCGGAAGCCTGCGCTTCCCTCTTCTGTCGGACCGCGATTGCGCGACGGGTGCCCCGACGGGAGCGATCCGTACTTTCGCTCGACGTCGGCGAGTGCCCGCGCCGGATCGACGTCGCCGACGATCGAAAGAACAGTGTTGCCGGGATGATAAAAGTTGCGATAGAAGCCGACGAGCTGGTCGCGTGTCAACGCACGCAATCCCGGTTCGCGTCCGATACGCCAGCGCCGAACGCGATGCCGATCGTGCAGCACTTCGTACAGCGTCTCCGTCGAGACCGCGCCGGGATTGTCGGCTTTGCGCTTCGCTTCCTGGATGATGACCTCGAGCTCGCGCGCCAATTCGCCGGCGTCGATCATCGAGCGAGCATAGGCATCGGCTTGCACGTCGAGCCCCTGCACGAATCCGGAGGACGGCAACACCGTGTAGTAGACCGTGTGATCGTAGATCGTCGCGGCGTTGAGGTAGCCGCCGACGGCTTTCGTCTCCTTCGCGATCTCGCCGACGCCGCGCGATGGCGTGCCCTTGAAGTACATGTGCTCGAGCACATGCGCGATACCGACGATGTCATCCGTTTCGTCGAAGTAGCCGGCACACACGTAGGTGACGATGGCGACGACGGGAGCGGATCGGTCCTGGCGAATGAGAACGGTGAGACCGTTCGGCAACCGCGTGCGCAGAACGGACGCGGCGTCAATGGTTGGAAACACGACCGAGTTGTTAGGGGAGCGGCGGAAGACTACCGGCGGCTTGGGTGGCCGGCGTCTGCGCCGGCGTGCAGTTGCTCCACGCGCCCGGGCCGGCGCGATTCAGGAAGTTCGTCGCTTCCGTCGTGCGGTTGAGGCGCATCAACGTGCAACCGAGGTAGCCTTGTGCGGTCTTGTCGGTTGGGTCGGCCTGGACGGCGCGAATGTAGAAGCGCCGCGCCAGCTCGTAGTTGCCTTGCGTGAGGAGATTCGCCCCCATCTCCCGAAGCGCAATCGCGCTGTTCGGGTCCGCTTGCAGCGCGAGTGACAGCTCCTGATTGGCAAGCGTGAAATTGCCGACCTCTCGCGCCATGCGTGCGAGATAGACATGCGGCAGCGCCGACTTCGGATTCTCTTTCGCCGCCCGGCCGAACGCGCTCACGGCAACCTCACGTTGACCGCGGCGATAGGCATCGATGCCCTGCTGCATCGAATCATTCCCGCCACGACCGAAGAGCAGAAACCCGCCACCAACGAGCACAATCAAAATGACGGCTGCGGCGCCGAGGATGGCCCACGACGGCATACTTCGCGCGCGCGGCGCGCTGACGTCGACCGGAGCCGTTGTCTCCACGGTCGCGGGTTGCGCACCGGGTGGTGCTGCGCGCGGCGCGGGCGCAGGCTCGCCCATGAGTGCGCTGTCCAACTTGAGGAACGCGCTCCGCGCGGCGTTGACGTCGGCGTCGTTTGCGCGATAGCTGGTGTCCTGCAGCCGATCGTGCACCGCCTGAAATTCGGCGAGCGCGTTGGCCTGATCGAAATTGATGACCTGGCGTTGTCGCGCTTCGCGAATGAGTGGTTGGCCGGTGAGCACGGTGCTCCCGACGAGTGTGCGGAGCGCGGACTCGACGGCGCCCCATGCCTCGATCAGGTCGGCGGCCAGATCTTCCGGACCTCGACTCGAGTCGAGGCGCGCGACCGCCGGTCGCGCGGCGGAGATCGCCGCGCGGGCGGGGCGGTGTTAGTACGTTTTCAACCAACGAAACGGAGGAGCCCCGCGACCGCG
>JAICJQ010000115.1 GCA_025928335.1 Gemmatimonadaceae bacterium | reverse complement strand
GTGCCGGTCTGGTGCGGGGGGATGTTGGAGAGCGGGATTGGGCGGGCGTACAACGTGGCGTTAGCGAGCCTGCCGAATTTCAGCTTGCCGGGGGACTTGAGTCCGAGCGCGCGGTACTGGGCACGGGATGTGGTGACGCCCGAGTGGACGATGAACGCCGAGGGGCTCGTGCCGGTGCCGACCACGGTGCCTGGCTTGGGTGTCGAGGTCGATACGGATTTCATCGACAGCCTCACCTCTCGGACCGAATCGCTCGAGCGCCGCGCGGTGGCCGGCGTCGGTTGAACGCGGTTAGCGAGCCGATTCCTGCAACTGACGAATCGCCCGCATCACCGCTGACTCAGCGGGGCGCAGGCGCCCATTCGGCGCCCGTAAGCCGCGCGCCTGACCGTAGTCGCCCGCCTCGTAGATCACCGCACCTTTGATTTCCGGATGGTTCGTCGCCCACGCCAGAACCTCCCAGACGGCGGCTTCCTGACTGCGTTCACCGTACGCCAGCGGATAGCCGCCCGTTGCGAACACCCAATGCTCCTTTCGTGGCGGTGTGACTCGCAGCCATCGGTCGGCCGTGCGCGTGTCCGCCTGAATGCCGCCGCCGACGTACGGCGACGGAAAGAGCGAAAAGCCGAGGACGTCGATTGGCGATCGCGGCGACGCCGCCCATGCGTAGAGCGCGCTGTCGTTTCTGGTATAGGCCGATGCGGACACGCCGATGCGCACCTTCCGGTCGACCGCCTTCGCCGTGCGCGCCGCGGAAATCAGGTATGACTCCCATTTCGCGACGGGGACGGCGCCGAGCGCCCGTTCGCCGGAGCCGTATGGATCCTCGGCGGGCAACAAAATGTCGGGGTGAAGTCGTTCGATCACGCGCCGAATTGTCGCGAGGCGCACGCTCTCGTCGAATTCGGCGCGCCTCAGCTCAGGCAGAATCGAGCCGCGATATCCAATCGCCACGATGATCGGGGTGCTGTCGCGACGGATCGGCTCGAGGACGCGCGCGAGGGAGTCGATCGCTTGACGGCTCGCACCGGGAATGACGACGACGGCAATTGCATCGACGTCGAGTGTGTCGAGTAGCGCCGAGTCGGCACGGATCGCCGGGGGTGGCGGCGGACTCTCCATGTCCGGCAAGATCTTCACGCCGACAGCAAAGTCTGCGTCCGGGCGCTCGCGCAGCTGATCGCGTCGGTGCGCCTCGTAGTTTCGAAGCTGCACGACGGCCCGGGGAAGACCGATCGCGATGATGAATGCGCACCAGAGCGATGCGTAAAGCGACATCACGAACCGGAATGACGCGGTGAGACTGTGCAAGGCCGGAAAAGCCGGCGACACCATCGGCACGTTGAGAAAGAGCGGCGAGGCCAGAACGCCCGACGTTCCGCCGGCAAACACCATCGCCAGACTCTGCGCGGCGAGCAGCGACACGAACGGCTCAGCCGGCGAATGCCCGTGTGCGACGGCGTAGCGTATCAAACCGATCAGCGCGATCAACAGATTGTAGATCAGGATCGGAATTCCCCACGCGACGTTCACCAGCCCACGCAGGAAGGCGTAGGCCGCCTGCGCGGCGAAGAGAAGGAGCACGGCGGGCCAGACCCAGTCCATCGCTGCGACGGCACGGCCGGTGATGACGGTCGACGTCGACAGCGTAAAGAGCAGGCCAGGCACGACCAGCAACGCCGCCAGCCCACAAATGGCTTGAAAGACGCGCGGCGCCTGATCGTTCTGCGCGATCCGGCCGGCGAGCACGACGTCCCAGACAATGATGATGACGGTCAGCGCCAGGTGCGCCGGCGCGAGCAAGCCTGTCATCCGCGAGTGCGAGTTGCGGTCTTTACGTCCCGCGCCGTCAGCCGGCGGGCCAGGACCTCGACGACTTTGCGAAAGTCGTGCGAGACGGGCGCAACCACGTCGAGGAGAAGGACCTGGCGTTGAGGAACGGAGTGGACCGCGATGTGGCCCGAGTCGAGTAGCAGCACGGCAGACACGCCACCATCCGTTTGGTTGCGGACGGCGGGCATCGCGACGTGCCCGAACCCAGCGGCGCTCGCTGCCGCAATGAGCAGCCCGCCGATCAGTCGAGCATCCGACAGCTGCTCGGCGGGCACTCCGAGATACTCGGCCGACAAGTGCGAGTGCGACCCTTCAGTGCGCGACGTAGCGATGCGTTACGAGGATAAGCTCGGCGAACCTTACGGATGCCCACTCGCGCTGGCAAGCGCTTAGGTTAGGTCCATGGCCGCGCGGGCCGCGCGCGCGACACTTCGCGCCCTCCCCAACATCATCTCGTCGTCGCGGCTGCTGCTCGCCGCTGGATTCGCCGTCGTCACCGACGCCGATCGGCGCCTCGGCCTCGTCGGTCTCGCCGCATTCACCGACTTCCTCGACGGGTGGATTGCACGGCGGGCCGAATGGACCACCAAGTGGGGTGCGCTTCTCGATCCAATCGCCGATCGCGTCTTCGCTCTCGCGGCAGTCGTCACGTTCGTCGTCATGGGCCAGCTGTCGATCATCGGTGCCCTGGTGATGATTTCGCGCGACATCATGACGGCGATCGGCTTCTTCGTCGCGCGGATCATTCCCTGGCTTCGTCCGGTGGAGTTCAAGGCACGTCCGCTGGGCAAAATCGTGACCTTTCTCCAGTTCGTGACGTTCGTCTCGCTGCTTCGCTTTCCGGCGGCGGTGGCGGTGTGTCTCTGGCTGGTCGGCGTCGCGTCGCTCCTTTCCGTCATCGATTACACTCTCGCGTTGTGGCGAGCTCGCACGCGCTGAAATTCCCCGCGTGCGTCGCGGTCGCGCTGCTCGTCGCGAGTGTCGTCGGGGCGCAGCAGATACCGACGCGTCCGTATGCGGAGTACCGAGCCGACGCGATCATTTCCCGCGGCAGCGCCGCGCAGCTCGGTGCCGGCGTAGTTGTCCCGCTCGGCCTCTACGTCCGGCTGGACGTCGATGCTGCCGCCGGCGCTACTTGGCGCTACGGCGAAACGTTCGGGAGCGGGCGGGTCGACGCCATCGCGCGCTTTCTGCTCGACCCGTTTCGCGAGTCGTCCCTCGGCTTTTCGTTCGGCGGTGGGGCCAGCGTGCCGATGGGGAGTGCCGAACCATCGCAGCCGCCGTACCTCACCGCGGTCGTCGATATCGAATGGTCGAGGCGAAGCGGCACGACGCCAGCCCTGCAGGTGGGGTTGGGCGGCGGAACGCGAATCGGGGTCGTGTTGCGACGATCACCGCTTCAGTGGCGGTAATCGAAAACGCCCCCGCGTCAGCGGGGGCGTCGTCATATGCTGCTCGGTGCTAAGCCGCGACCGTGTCGTCGCGCTTCTTGGGCGGCTGCGAGAACCGCTCGCCAAGTTTGCGCAGTTCCGCGACCTGCTCGCTGTTCAACTCCGGATAGCGCTCCGTCATGTACGCCATCGTTTCGTCGAACCACTCGGCTTGGTGCTCGGGAGCGGACCCGACCACGCCGCACCGCATGATATGCTGGAACAACTCGTCGCGAGCTTCCTCGAAAGGCGAAGGGGTCGCGGGGGACTTCGTTGCTCGTTTCTGCTGTTTGGCCATGTATGCGAGTTAGGGTGAGAGACAGGACAATTTAACGTTTTTCGGGGGCCTTTCATAGCGGGCGCCACCCGCCGGCGGACACTCACCCTACGTGCCAACTAGCGCAATCGCTGCGCCGCGGCGCGGCTGGGAGACAAGGAATGTGGCTGTGCTCAATCGGCGCGGACGACCAGTCCGGATGCCCCGACGAACTCGAGGATCATATTCGCCAGCGTGTCAGGAGCCTCTTCCGGAACAAGACGACCCGTGCCGGGAAGACGCACCAACCGGCTCCCGGGAATAGTATCGGCCAAGCGGTCGCCAAGTTTCGGGCTGACGAACCGATCCTGATCGCCCCAGACGATCATCGTCGGACAATCAATCTGTCCGAGCTCGATGTCGGCCATATCGTCTTCATCGACGGAGCGCGCGAGCGCCAGCAGGTGATTCAGTCCGTCCTGGCCCACGTACGGTGCGAGATATCTTGCCACCAACGATTCGGGCATGTTCTCGGGCTTCGAGACGCCGCGCTCGAGCAACTCTCGCATCAAGGGCGCGGCACCAAGGACGCCGCGCGATACACGGAGCAGATACCGCCCGGTGTTGCGCTGCATCGTCTTGATGTCGTCGGCCGGCACGTCGTCGAATGCGATTGCGTTGACCAGCACCAGCCGCTCTACACGCTCCGGACGCATATACGCCAGATGCATCGCGATGGCGCCGCCGAGATCGATGCCGACGATCGTTGCTTTCGACAGGCGCAGCGCGGTCAGCGCGCGATCCAAATATTCGGATTGCGCCTCGATCCCGAATTGTGCGTCGAACGGGCGGTCGGACTCGCCGTAGCCGAACAGGTCGACCGCGAAGGCGGTGCGGTTGGACAGCGCCAACGCCGGTCCAACGTCACGCCACAAGAAACTGCACGTGCCAAACCCGTGTATCAGAAGGATCGGCGCTCCTCCATGTCCGTACCGCTCGACATGCATTGATCCTGGTCCCACCGGAATTCGGAGGAGATCGGCGTCCATCGAGGCGGGACCGGGGTCGGGTATTTGGGGGGGCGGTGTCTGCACAGGCGTTCAGCTTGCGCAACCTGGGTACCATCATAGCATCTTTCGGCCGCGTGCGATGTGGCCGGCTCACGCGTCTATCGGAGTAGCAGTGCCATGACCGAGCAGGAGCAGACCTACGACGACGGCCGGGCGCGCAATCTCGAGGCGCTCCTGCGTGCCTTGGCGGATCGAATTCGTGAGCTGGACGGCCAAGGCAGGCTTCTCGACCAGGCCGGCGAGCTCATGCGCCTCATCGGCGACGTTCGGAGCGAACTCTTTCACTACGAAGTCAGGATCACTTACGACACCCCCGAAGTCGCTGAGAATCGGCGCATCGTTCGGGAGGCTGAGGAGAACAGTACGGACTCATGGCAAACAAGCGAGTGGAAACCGGACGAGGACGAAAGCCCGGAGTGGTAAGGGCGTCGAAGAAATCTTCGACAAGCAACCGGGCCTTCTACCTCCTCATCGGGATCATTGCCGTCACCGGAATCGGCGTTCTCACCTACCTCTCGACGCGCCCAAACGCCGCGGTCGCCGCCGCGAGTCCCATCGATTCGACCCTCCCCAAGATCGAGTCGCAGGGCTACGTCATGGGCAATGCATCTGCGCCGCTCGAGGTAACTGAGTTCGGCGACTTCGAATGCCCGCAATGCGGCCGCTTCGCATCGATCACCGAGCCGGACGTGCGGTCGCGCCTCGTGAATACCGGAACGATTCGCTTCCGCTTTATTGATTTTCCGCTCCAGATGCACGCGAACACCTGGAATGCCTCGCGCGCCGCGGCGTGCGCCGACGAGCAGGGAAAGTTCTGGCAGATGCACGACGCCATCTTCGCGAACCAGGATCGCTGGAACGGCGAAGCGACGCGCAACCCGGACAAGATTTTCAAACAGCTCGGTGCCCAAATCGGCCTCAAAACCGATCAGTTCGACCAGTGCATCGATACCAAGAAAACCCAGGCGAAGGTGCAGGCGCACTGGGAGATCGCAAACAAGCGACAGGTAAACGCCACTCCCACCTTCATCATCGGCGACAAGCAGATCGCGGCGTACATGCCGTACGATGAATTCAAGTCGCAGGTCGACGCGGCGCTCGCGAAACAGGGTTCGCCTGTTCAGGCGCCGACGACGGATACCAAGCAGCCGGCTCCGCTCAAGAAAGGCCAGTAAGCGCCATGTCGCGCCGCAAATGGATGGCCGTCGTCAGCCTGGCCGGCCTCTTTCTTGGCGTATACCTCACGCTCTATCACTACGGCCTGATCGGCACGCTGGCCTGCAACGTCTCATCGTGCGAGAAAGTCCAATCGAGCCGATGGTCGATGTTCCTCGGTTTGCCGGTGGCGACTTGGGGCGCGGGCTTTTACGCGTTGATGCTGTTGCTCACGGTCGCTGGTTCCCAGCCGAGGTATGAGGCGTCGCAGGGCATGGCCCTGACGCTCCTGCTGCTGACCGGCTGGGGGGTACTGTTCACCGCCTGGCTCAACTACCTCGAGGCTTTCGTCCTTCATGCCTGGTGCGAGTGGTGCCTAGGCTCGGCGACGATGGTGCTGATTCTCTTTCTCCTCGCATTCATGGATTGGCGGGAGCAGGGATCGGAGCCCATCGAGGAAGAGACTTGAGAGGGCAGACGGCGCCAGTACAGCATAAACGGCGCATGTACCAGCGCCGTTTATGTCCTTAAGCCCGCTTTATCGTTCGCTGCTGCGTCGTCCGTCCCTGTGAGGCGTCGTTCAATCGCAGTTTCGGCCGCTCTTCCATGACGTCGCCCGAGTCCACCGCGCGCCGGCGATACGGTACCACGTCTTGGCCGAGCACGACGAGCGTGCGCGTCGCAACGGTACTCGCCAGCGGTTCCGGAATCGCCATCTCGCGGATGTAGCTGTCGATCGCGCGATCGAAGCTCATGTCTTCGGCGAGCGTGTCGACGAACATGAGCGCGTTGTCCACGTGCGCCCGGATGATCGCCTCTTCGGCGCGGGCTTGCGCCAGCCTGAGCCGCCGCTCGGCAGCGGGCTCGAGCTTTCGGCGGAAGATCCGCTCCGGAAACAAACGGCGAAGGAAAGCAAACATAAGCGTGGCTTGAGGTAGACGACTTGTCAGCTAGGGGGGCACAAGGCATACCACCGCAGTAGACGTCAACTCTCCCGCTCCTCGTACTGGTCCTTCAGCGCGGCAACCACCGTTGGGTCGGCGAGCGTCGTCGTGTCGCCGAGTGCCCTGCCTTCGGCGATATCACGAAGCAGTCGCCGCATGATCTTGCCCGATCTCGTCTTCGGCAGGTCCGCGGAAAATAGTACGTCATCGGGCTTGGCGATCGCACCAATCTTTTCCGCCACAAAATTTCTGAGCTCATCGCGCAACGCCACGCTGTGCTTGAATCCCTCGCGCAGCGTGACGAATGCAGCCAGCGCCTGTCCCTTGAGCTCGTGCGCACGTCCAACGACGGCTGCTTCAGCCACGGCCGGATGCTCCACCAACGCGGACTCGACTTCCATGGTTCCAATACGATGGCCCGCAACGTTGAGCACGTCGTCGACGCGGCCGAGAATCCAGTAGTAGCCATCTTCGTCGCGCTTCGCCCCGTCACCCGGGAAGTAGAGATCCGGACGCCCAGGCCACTTCGAGAAGTAGGTCTGCACGTACCGATCGTCATCTCCCCAGATGGTACGCAGCATCGAGGGCCACGGTCTTGTGAGCGCGAGCAATCCGCCGCCGACTTTGATCTCTTTGGCGTTGGCGTCGAGCAACGCGGCGCTGTAGCCGGGAAGCGGCATCGTGGCGCTGCCCGGTTTCGTTTCCGTGACGCCGGGGAGCGGCGAGATCACGATCGCGCCCGTCTCCGTTTGCCACCACGTGTCGACAATCGGACAGCGCTTTCCACCGATCTTCTCCTGGTACCACATCCACGCCTCGGGATTGATCGGTTCCCCGACGGAGCCCAGAAGCCGCAAGCGCGAAAGGTCGTGCTTCTCGGGCCATTGATCGCCCCACTTCATGAAAGCCCGAATCGCTGTCGGCGCGGTGTACAGGATCGTGACGCCGTGGCGCTCGCAGATCTGCCAGAAGCGGTCCTTTTCCGGCCAATCCGGTGCGCCCTCGTACATCACGCACGTCGCGCCGTTCGCGAGCGGACCGTAGACGAGATACGAATGTCCGGTCACCCAGCCGACGTCCGCGGTGCACCAGAAGACATCGTCCTCCTTGAGATCGAACACGAGCTTGGTCGTCGTCGTCACGCCGACGAGATAGCCGCCAGTCGTGTGGACGATCCCCTTCGGCTTTCCGGTCGTTCCCGACGTGTAGAGGATGTACAGCACATCCTCCGCATCCATCTTCTCGGGATCGCACGTCGCCGGCACGTCGCGCATGAGGCGGTGCCACCAGTGGTCGCGCCCCTCCTGCATCTCGGCGAAGGCATCATCGCCGCCTCCCCCGGCTCGTCGTTGCACTACCACAACGTGTTTGATCGACGGACACTCCTCGAGCGCTTTGTCGGAGTTCCGCTTGAGCGGAACGATCGACCCACGCCGGTACCCGCCGTCGGCCGTGATGAGGACTTTCGCCTCCGCGTCGTTGATTCGATCGCGAAGGGATTCGGGCGAGAAGCCGCCGAAGACCACGGAATGAATCGCCCCGATCCGCGTGCAGGCGAGCATCGCGATCGCCACTTCGGGAATGAGCGGCATGTAGATCGCCACCCGATCTCCGCGGCCAACGCCGAGTCGCTTCAGCACGTTCGCGAACTTTTGCACTTCGACGTAGAGATCCCAGTACGTCAATGTGCGACGGTCGCCGGGCTCGCCCTCCCAGACCAGCGCGGCCTTATTGCGACGATACGTCTTGATGTGCCGGTCGACGCAATTCACCGAGATGTTGAGCTTCCCACCGATGAACCACTTCGCGTGGGGCGGCTTCCAGTCGCACACGGTCTTCCACTTCTCGAACCACTCGAGCTGCTCGGCCTGCGCTTCCCAAAAGGCTTCGGGCGTCTCGTTGTACAGAGCGTGATCACTCACGTGCGCGTTCCGCCGGAAATCGGCGGATGGCACGAACTTTCGATTCTCGTGAAGTAGGGCGTCGATCTCGGACATATCGGGTTCGGATCGGAGCGTTGGGCGGCGTGCGGTGCCGTTATCGTCGTAATATTGGCGGTCCGGCTGCCACGGGTAAGCCGCGCGAGTGCCTTTATCTTTGAGCGATGACGAACCCTACAAGGACACGCGGCGACGGCACGGTGTATTTGGTCGGCGCGGGTCCGGGAGACCCCGGGCTCCTCACACTTCGCGGTGGCGAGCTGCTCGTTACCTGCGATGCCATCGTCTACGATGCATTGGCGAATCCGGCACTCCTCGC
Organism: Gemmatimonadaceae bacterium; assembly: GCA_025928335.1. Lineage (GTDB taxonomy): Bacteria > Gemmatimonadota > Gemmatimonadetes > Gemmatimonadales > Gemmatimonadaceae > JAQBQB01. The sequence continues at coordinate 5,837 of JAICJQ010000115.1, read as the reverse complement.
GCTCGCCGAAGCGACGGAGCGCGAGCAACCTGTCGAGCTGTACGACGTGGGCAAGCGCGGCGGCGCGAGCGAATCGGCGAGGCAGGATGAGATCAACGAGTTGCTCATCCGCCTGGCGCGCGACGGAAAGCGTGTCGTGCGCCTCAAGGGCGGCGATCCGTTCGTGTTCGGCCGTGGAAGCGAAGAAGCAGAGGCGCTCGCGCGCGAAGCTCTGCGCTTCGAAATCGTGCCGGGAGTGACGGCGGGCATCGCCGCGCCGGCGTACGCCGGAATCCCCGTGACGCATCGTGGCGCCGCGACGTCGGTCACCTTCGTCACGGGACACGAGGACCCGGCGAAGGAGGCGACGACCGTCGATTGGTCCGCGCTCGCCCGCGCCGGCGGCACGATCGTTCTCTACATGGGTGTGAAGACGCTCCCGCGCATCAGCGATGCGCTCGTGAACGGTGGAATGGCGGCGACCGTGCCCGCGGCGGCAGTGCAGTGGGGAACCTATCCGCGTCAACGGACCGTCACGGCCACGCTCGGCACTTTGGCCGCCGCGATCGAGCGCGAAGGGCTCACGGCGCCGGTCATTACCGTGATCGGGCCGGTCGTTTCGCTCCGCGAGACGATCGGCTGGTTCGACCGGCGGCCACTGTTCGGCAAGACGATCGTTGTCACACGCGCACGCTCACAGTCGGCGACGCTGAGCGATCGTCTGGCGGCACTTGGTGCGGACGTCGTCGAGATTCCGGCGACACGCATCGAACCGATCGAATCGCCCGCGATCGACGAAGCCATTGAGCGCTTGCGGGATTACAAATGGGTGATTTTCACCAGCCAGAACGCAGTGGGCTTGTTCTGGGACGCACTGCGAGCCGCTGGACGCGACGCGCGTATGTTGGCCGGCGTGAACGTCGCCGCTGTCGGTCCGGCCACGGCGGACGCACTGCTTTCCATCGGCGTGGCGACGGATCTCTCACCCGAACGATTCGTTGCTGAAGCGTTGCTCGACGCGCTTCGCGATCGAGGCGACGTGCGGGGGGCGCGTGTGCTGTACGCGACCGCCGAAGGTGCTCGGGAGGTGCTGCCGGACGGTCTCGTCGAGCTGGGCGCGTTGGTCGATCGAGTGCATCTCTATCGATCCGTCCCGAGCGGCGAGGGTGTCGATGAGCTGAAGCGTCGCATCGCGGCAGGCGTTGACGTCGTGACGTTCACGTCAGCGTCGTCTGTCTCGGCATTTGCGGATGCTGTGGGAGGCGACGCGGTGGCCGGAGTCCAAGGCGCGTCGATCGGGCCGATCACGACGGCGGCGGCGCGGACGATGGGCATCGACGTGGTGGTCGAAGCGAGCGATTCGACCATCCCCGGACTGGTGAACGCGCTCGTCGATCATTTCGCGAAGGACGTGACGTGAACGCGCCGCATGCCGGTCGGCCGTTGCTCATCGCGACGCGTGCCTCGGAGCTTGCCGTCCGCCAGGCACGCCAGGTCCAGGAAGCCCTCGGGCAACGTGGCGTCGCGGCCGAGCTCAAGACCTACCGTACGACCGGCGACAAACGCCTCGACGAACCGCTGAGCGCGATCGGCGGCAAGGGATTGTTCACGCGCGAGCTCGAGAGCGACCTCGCCGGCGGGGTCGTGGATTGCTGCGTCCACTCGCTCAAGGACTTGCCGACGGAATCACCGCGCGGCCTCGCGATTGCGGCGATCCTCGAGCGAGAAGATCCGCGCGATGTCTTGATCGTGAGCTCAGTGGTCGGCGTGACGACGCTCGAGGACATCCCCGCCGGGTCGCGCGTCGGAACGTCCAGCTTGCGTCGTCGCGCGCAATTGCTGGCCTTGCGTCCCGATCTGGATGTCGTCGAGCTGCGCGGCAACGTGCCAACGCGAATCAAGAAAGTGGACGACGGCCACGTTCACGCCGCGATTCTCGCCGCCGCCGGATTGCATCGCCTCGGCGTGCCTCAACACATCGCCTCGTACCTCGACGCCCCGGCGTGGCTCCCGGCCGCGGGGCAGGGCGCCATTGCCGTTCAAATCCGCGACGACGACGCGAATACTCGCGCGCTCGTCGCGTCGCTCGACGACGCACGCACCCACGCCGACACCAACGCCGAGCGTGCGTTTCTCGCGGCCCTCGAGGGTGGTTGCCAGGTGCCGATCGGCGCGCTGGTCATTGGCTCGGGCGCCGAACGGGTGCTACACGGTTTCATTGGCGACATTCGAGGAAAGCACACCCTCCGCGCTTCGCTGCCGCTCGACGATCGGAACCCCGAGCTCACCGGCGTGCGCCTCGCCAACGAGTTGAGGCATCAGGGTGCAAGCGAGATCCTCGAATCCCTCCGCCGCGCCGACAAAGTCCCCTCGCCCCAGCCCGAATAAACCGGCGCGGGCCTGGTGGGCTTTTCACCCGGGGCGGTGTCGTTTGCGCACGTCGTCGAGCCAGGCCAGTTCCGTCTCGAATTGCTGGATGGAAAGTCGGACGACCATCGCGGCGTCCGATGTCGGCGAGGTTTCCTCGATCACCGCATCGAGGGCGCCGCGGTCGTCGGACAGCTGTTGCTCGAGGAAGCGCCGCCGCCGTTCAATCTGCGCGGCGAAGTCGCGAGGGCGCGCTTGCCAGGACAGCACCATCCAGGTGAGGAACGGATCGGGCGGACGCTGCGTCGCCCAGCGCGCCTGGGCCAACGAGTCGCCGAGCAGGCGTCGTCCCGACTCGGTTGGCTTGTAGACGCTTCGTTCGGGCCCAAGCGACATCTCGTCCACGCGCACGGGGGCGATGTGTCGCGACTGAGCGAGCTTGCGCAGCGAATAGTAGACCTGGGCGCGTGAAATGCTCGCCCATTTCTCGACCTGTCGTCGCTCCAGCTCCGCCCACAGCTCGTAGCCGTGCATGGGCCGTTCGCTGAGCATCGAAAGAACCACGAGATCGGCGAGCGTGACGCCGGGCGGTCTGGCCATTGACGAGGAAGCTAGTGTTAATTAGACTAGATGTCAACTCGCGCAAGGAATCTCGTATGGCCGGAACTCTCAAATCGCTCACGCCCGTTCTCATCGTCGACGCCGTCGAGCCCTGTGTGCAATTCTGGATCGAGACGCTGGGGTTCAGCAAACCGAACGAAGTGCCGGGCGACGACGGGAAGCTCGTCTTCGCCATTCTCCAGAAGGACGGTGTCGAGATCATGTACCAGACTAAGGCGAGCGTCATCGCCGAGACGCCGGAGCAAGCTGGAGACCTCGGCGGCCACAGCACGGCGCTGTTCTTCACCGTTCCGTCGATCGCCGATCTGGACGCGATCGAGCAAGCCGTAGATGGCGCGCCGATAGTCAAGGAGCGCCACACGACTTTTTACGGTTCGACGGAGTTCTACATTCGCGAGCCGGGCGGAAACGTCGTCGGCTTCGCGGCGTTTTGAAGGAGGCGCACATGCCGAGCAAACGACTCGCAAAGAGCAGGGAATCGGTCGTGCGCTTCGAGCAGATTCCCAACGTCGGGCCGCGCATCGCGGAGGATTTCCGCCGGCTTCGCGTCGCGCACCCGCACCATCTCGCGGGCCAGGATCCGTACGCGCTCTATGATCGGCTGAACGTCCTCACAGGGACGCTCCAGGACCCGTGCGTGCTCGACACCTTCATCGCCGCCGTCCGCTACATGGAAGGCGCCCCAAAGACGCCGTGGTGGAAGTACACGAAGGCGCGAAAGCGGCGGCTGGCCTCGGCCGGTTAGTTTTTCAGAGTGCCGTCATTCCCTTCCTATCGCCCTCGTCGCTTACGCCGAACGGATGCGCTGCGCAGGCTCGTCCGTGAGACTTGGCTGAACCCCGCCCAGCTCGTGCTGCCAGTGTTCGTGCGATCGGGCGAGCGCGTTCGCCAGCCGGTCGAGTCGATGCCGGGCGTGCATCAGACGTCGGTCGACGAAATGTTGCGCGACGCCGAGGACGCCACGGCGGCGGGCGTCGGCGGAATCCTGCTCTTCGGCATTCCCGATCACAAGGACGCCGTCGGGTCCGAGGCCTGGAACGACGACGGGCCGGTTCAGCAGGCCGTTCGTGCCCTCAAGCGCGAGCTGCCGCAGCTCGTTGTGATCACCGACGTGTGCTTGTGCGAGTACACGGATCACGGCCACTGCGGCGTGGTTCGCCGCGCGACGGGCGACGTCGACAACGACGCGACGCTCGAGCTCCTCGCGAGGGAAGCGGTGTCGCACGCACGCGCCGGCGCGGACATCGTCGCGCCGAGCGACATGATGGACGGACGCGTCGCGGCGATCCGGCGTGCCCTCGACGAGCATCACTTCACCGACACCGCCATCCTCAGCTACGCCGCGAAGTTCGCCGGTCCGTTCTACGGCCCGTTTCGCGAAGCCGCCGAGTCCACGCCGCAGTTCGGCGACCGGCGCAGCTACCAGATAGACGCCGGCAACGCCGAGGAGGCGCTGCGTGAAGTTTGGCTCGACATCGAGGAAGGGGCCGACATGGTGATGGTCAAGCCGGCCAGCCCATTCCTCGACATCATTCACCGCGTCAAGCACGAGACCGGCTATCCGGTCGCCGCGTATCAGGTGAGCGGCGAGTTCGCGATGATTCGAGCGGCGGCGGATAAGGGCTGGATCGACTGCGAGCGTGTGATGATGGAGTCGCTGCTCGGCATACGTCGGGCGGGTGCGGACGTGATCATCACGTATTTCGCGCGCGAGGCGGCGCGACTGCTCGCCGGCAATTCTCCGGGCCGATAGCTCAGCGCAGGACGCGGGTACCCAACGCGGAGTGAGCGACTGCACGCTCGGCGCGCGACTCGCCATGTGGTACGACCATCACGACGCGCCGCGTCCAGCCGAGTTCCATCTCGACTAGCGAGTGTCGCGCATCGCGCGCGATCCGCCAGCTCTTCGCGCCGGAACTATCTGCTCCGCGTAGCTCGACTGCCGCGGCGAGGATTTCGTCGTCGGGGTCCGCCGACGGTTCGAGCTGCATGCAGGTGGCGCAGACTCTCGGGTTGATCGCGGAGTAGTCCTGCGTGCAAACCTGTCGCCGACAGTTGGCGCATTCCCGCGTGTGGCGCGCGCAGGCCAGCTTTCCGCAGCATGGGCAGGCGTGGGTTCCGTCCAGGGTGAACTGTCCACCATCCACGTGGCAGGTGGATCGGTGCACCTCGCACGCGTATGCGCCAGGTTTGTCCGCTACGGCCGCAAGATGGCTGACGCAGTGCCGCTGTCTGTCGGCGACACACTCGGCGAGATGCTGATCGCAATTCACTCGCCCGCACGTGGCACACGCCGAAACCTCGTCGCCGGCGAAGACGGCATTCGGCTCATGAGAGCATGTGGCCCGATCGCGCTCGCAGACCAGGCGACGCGAACGATCTGTTCGCCGCAAATGTCTCGAGCAATGGACCTTGCCGTCGACCGCGCACCGGGCTTGGTGCCGTTCACACACAACGCGTTCACAGCTAGCGCAACCGGTGACTTCGTCGGGTCCGACCACCTCGCCGGTACCGCCTTCGCAGGTCCGCGCGCAGTTGTAACAGAATCGACGCGAGCCTTTGGGGGCGTCGGGCTTGCTCACGAACGCGTGCGCGTTGCAGATCACGCGGCCGCACATGGCGCACGGTCCGAGACACGTGGAACACGCCGCGTGCGCTCCATCGTCGCACATTCCCTCGTGCATCGAGCAATGGGGCCGCCGGCAGATCCTGCACGTTCGCGCATGACGCTCGCAAACAGGCTGCCCGTCGACGTGGCACCCGCCGATCCCGTGTCGCCGGCAGAAATCCTCGCCGCACACGCCGCACGAATCCGCGCATGTGTCGCACGCGACATGATCGTGGATGCAGACGGCGAGCTCGTGCGGTGC
>JAICJQ010000016.1 GCA_025928335.1 Gemmatimonadaceae bacterium | reverse complement strand
CGGACTGCATCATCGAATAGATCTGGTGGATCTTGTCGTCGCGGATCAGCGCGCGAATCGCGGGGGTGACGACGAGGATCTCGGCGGCCATGGCGCGGCCGCGACCGCCGATCTTCGGCAGCAGCGTCTGGGTGACAATGCCCTCGAGACAGAAGGCCAGCTGCGCGCGGACCTGCGCCTGCTGATGGCTCGGGAACACGTCGATGATACGGTTCACGGCTTCCGCGGCGCTGTTCGTGTGCAGCGTCGCGAACGCCAGGTGTCCGGTCTCGGCGATGGTGAGTCCGGCCTGGATCGTTTCCAGATCTCGCATTTCGCCGATGAGCACGACGTCAGGATCCTGACGGAGCGCGTACTTGAGCGCCGCCTGGAAGCTCTTGGTGTCGGAGCCGACTTCGCGCTGATTGACGATGCACTGCTGATGCTTGTGAATGAACTCGATCGGATCCTCGATCGTGATCATGTGCCCTTTCATCTGCCGATTGATCCGGTCGAGCATCGCCGCGAGCGTCGTCGACTTTCCGGAGCCCGTGGGTCCGGTGACGAGGATGAGACCGCGCGGCTTGTCCGAGAGGTCGGCGATGACGCGCGGAAGGCCGAGCTCCTCGAACGTGCGGATGTTGAAGGGGATCTGACGAATGACCATCGAGACGCAACCGCGCTGCTTGAAGCAGTTGCCGCGGAAGCGCGCCAGGTTCTGGATGCCGAACGAGAAGTCCAGCTCGTCCTCCATCTCGAACCGCTTCTTCTGATTTTCGGTGAGCACCGAGTACGCGAGCTGCAGCGTGTCCTTCGGCTGCATCACGACCTCGATATTCGAGTTCACGATGTCGCCGTCGACGCGAAGTTTCGGCCGGTCGCCCGCGGTGATGTGCAGGTCGGACGCCCCCTTCTCGATCATTTCCTCGAGGAGGACGCGGAGATTCAGGGCTTGGGAGCCTGATGGCGTCTGGCTAGTCGTTGTGCTCACGATAGTTGGACGAGTGGTGACGGCGTTCGGTCAATGATTGGCCGGCTCGGCGGCTCGGCGGCTCGGCGCCGTCGTCCGTCGCCGGCTTCAGGCTGACGTCTCTCGGATCATCTGTTCTGTCGTCGTGATCCCCTTGATCACCTTGAGCCAGGCGTCCATGCGCAACGTCAGCATGCCTTCTTCGATCGCCGCGTCGCGGATCTCGGCGGCCCCGACGTTTTGCATGACGAGCTTTCGGATCAGCGGTGTCATCGTCATGACTTCGTATACGCCTTGACGTCCCTTGAGGCCCGTCCGCTCGCATTTCTCGCAACCCGCTCCCTTGAAGAAGGCGATGTCGCCAATCTTTGTGTCGAGAGTGAGGTTTTCGAGGAACGGCGCGGCTTCCTTGGTCGCCTTGGTGCGCGTGTTCGTGACCGCTTCTTCGGTGAAGTGCAGCTCGCGTAGCGTCGTCTCACGGGTGACCTTGGCCGCGGACAACTCCTCGGCGGTTGGTTCGTAGCGCGTCCGGCAGTTGTTGCAGATGCGTCGTACGAGTCGCTGCGCCAGCACGAGGTTCAGCGCCGACGCCACGTTGAACGGCTCGAGCCCCATGTCGAGCAAGCGTGTCACGGTCTCCGGCGCCGAATTCGTGTGCAGTGTCGAGAGGACCATATGGCCGGTGAGCGCCGCCTTGATGGCGATGCTGCCGGTTTCGAGATCACGAACCTCGCCGACCATGATGATGTTCGGGTCCTGTCGCAGGAACGCCTTCAACGCCGCGGCGAACGTCATGCCGATGTCGGTGCGGACGAGCACCTGATTGATGCCGAACAGGTTGTACTCGACCGGGTCCTCGGCGGTCATGATGTTCACGTCGATCGTATTGACCTTGGACAGCGCCGAGTAGAGCGTCGTCGTCTTCCCGGAACCCGTGGGGCCGGTGACGAGCACCATGCCGTACGGATTGGAGATCGCCTCCATCAACTCGCGCTCGGCGCGCGGCTCGATGCCGAATGCCGCGAGATCGAACGTCAGGTTGCCCTTGTCGAGAATTCGAAGTACGACTTTCTCGCCGAACAGGGTGGGCAGCGTCGAGACCCGGAAGTCGATGACGCGATTCCCCATCTTCAGCTTGATGCGGCCGTCCTGCGGGACACGGCGCTCGGCGATGTTGAGCTGCGACATGATCTTGAAGCGCGAGATCAACGCGGCCTTGAGCTTGAGCGGCGGCTTCATCACGTCGAGCAATGCGCCATCGATTCGATAGCGGACGCGCACCTCGTGCTCGAAGCACTCGAAGTGGATGTCCGACGCGCCACGGCGCACGGCATCGGTGAGGATCGCGTTGATCAGCTTGACGACGGGCGCGTCTTCCATCTGCGCTTGAAGCGCAGCCTGCGAGACGTCCTCGTCCTCGTCCTCGACGACCTCGATGTCGGCGCCGACTTCCGCTTCGAGCTCGTTGATGGTGTCCATCAGCGACGCCATCTGCGCTTCGTCGGTCGCGCCGAAGACCTTGTCGATCAACGATCGGACGGTGAACTCGCCGGCGAGGACCGGGAAGATGTCGTAGCGCGTGATGAACTTGAGGTCCTCGAGGACGCCGAGCTCCATCGGATCGGCCATGGCGACGGTGAGCGTGCGACCGTCGCGCTTTACCGGGATCAAACAGTGCTTGCGGGCGATGTCCGCCGGGACGGTCTTGGCGATCTTGGGATCGATCTCGAAGCGAGACAGATCGACCGCGGGCATCTTGTGCTGTTTCGCCAGGACCTTGGTGAGCTCGACCTCGGGGACGAGCGCCAACTTCACCAGACAGTAGCCAAGTCGCGCACCCGTTTGCTTCTGTTCCTGGATGGCTTTGGCCAGTTGTTCCCGAGTGATCAGGCCTTCTTTGACAAGAAGATCCCCGATGCGGTCGGGTGCGTTGGTATTGACTTGCGGAGCGGCCATGACTGCCGGGTCGAAAGGCGGAGGGCTGGACGTGGCCCGAGTGGGGACGACGCCCCACTGACGATCCACCCGGGCCCGTTGGCACGATCCCCCTGGCGCGTTTGGGCGGGAGGCGACAGGTTAAACCCGCAATAGTTCGTTGTGCGAACAATATCCGGCGGCGCGCCGAACTGTTGTGACCGGCGACCCCACAGGGGGTGTTCTAACCGGTTGTAACGGCAGTGACGGCGCTGGTTCCCCTCAGTTCGCGCAGCTCGGATTTCGACGTTGCAGGCGCCTTTTGTCGATTTTGTCCTTTTGAAGAACAAACTGCGATAAGCCCCACGGCTAAAGGAGATCGCCGCATGACCCGGACGCGCCGCTCGACCACGATGCGAGCCCTGACGCGCCTCACCGTCGCCACCCTGTTCGGGGCGACCGTCAACGCCGCCGGCGCCCAACAAACCGGCACGGGAAGAATCACCGGCACAGTCACCGACCGCACGGCCGGCGCTCCCATCCCCAACGTCAACGTAACGGTTACCGGGACGACGCTCGCGGCAAGGACCGGGACCGACGGTCGATACACGATCGCCGAGGTTCCATCCGGTGCGCGCCGAGTGCACGTGGCACGCATCGGCTATGCGCCGGTGGACCAGCAAGTCACGGTCAGCGTCGGACAGACCGCGACCGTCAACATCGCGCTGTCCGCGGTGTCGGTGACTCTCGACCAGATGGTGGTCGTCGGGTATGGCACGCAGCGACGATCGGACCTCACCGGCGCCGTGACATCGGTGACGCCGAACGTCGAGCAGACGCCGATCCTCTCGCTCGAGCAGGCGCTTCAAGGTGCGGCGGCGGGCGTGATGGTGACGCAGGCGTCGTCGGCGCCAGGCGCGGCGCTCTCGATCCGCGTGCGCGGAGGGTCCTCGGTCACCGGCAACAACGAACCGCTGTACGTGATCGACGGTTTCCCGATCGAGAACGATCCCGATGCGCAGAATCCGAGCGACGGGGGCCGAGATAATACGACGACGGTTCCGTCGAACCCGCTCGCCGCGCTCAATCCGAACGACATCGAGTCGATCGAGATTCTCAAGGACGCCTCGGCGACGTCGATCTACGGGGCACGCGGCGCGAACGGCGTCATCATCATCACGACGAAGCATGGCCAGTCGGCGCGGCCGCGCTTTACACTCGACACCTATAGTGGAACACAGAGCGTGGCGCATCGCTACGATCTGCTCAACGCGCAGCAGTTCGCGCAGTTCGTGAACACCTGGTCGCAGAACAACGGCACCGGCGTCGTGTTCGCAAACCCGGACACGCTGCCGAACACCGATTGGCAGTCGCTCATCTTCCGCAGCGCACCGCTCTCCAATCTTCAAGTCGGCGTGAATGGCGGCGGCGCGGGAGCCAACGCGACGCGCTACGCGCTGTCGGGCGGCATCTTTCAGCAGCAAGGCGTCGTGATCAATTCGGCGTTCCGGCGACTCTCCTTGCGCGGTAACCTCGATCAGTCGATCGGGAGCAAGGCGCGCCTCGCGAGCACGATCATGCTCGCCCGCGTCAACAGCAACTCGGTGCCGACAGATGGTTCGCTCAACGCCGGTGCCGGCGCGGTCGGCGCGGCGATCGACTATTACCCGATCCTGCCGGTACGCCAGCCGAACGGGACCTACACGCTGATGGGGCAGAACAGTCCGTCTTCAGTCCTCGCGCCGACGAACATCCCGAATCCGGTGTCGATGGCGGCCGACGTGACGGACAAGCTGAACGACACGCGCGTCCTCGCCAACGCCTTCGGTGAATACGAGTTCTTCCAGGGCCTCAAGGCGCGCATCAGTCTCGGCAGCGACATCTCGAACCGCGGGCGTGACACCTATTACCCGCGCACGACGCTCATGGGTTCGCAGACGAACGGCTACGCGAAGCGCGGGCGCACCGAGACGACGAATTTTCTGAACGAGAACACGCTGTCGTACAACCGTTCGTTCGGCAGCGAACACCTGGTCGACGCGGTGGCCGGCTATACCCGGCAGCAGAGCGATCTGACATCGAGCTTCATCCAGAACAGCAATTTCGTCAGTGACATCGACGTGTTCGAGAACATCGGCGCCGGCACGCAGGCGAGTGGGCCGCAAGTCGGATCGGGCCACACGCGATGGACGCTCGCGTCATATCTCGGCCGCGTGAATTACACGCTGGCCAATCGGTACTTGTTCACCGTCACCGGGCGCGAAGACGGCTCATCGCGCTTCGGCGCCGATCATCAATGGGGCTTCTTCCCTTCGGCCGCGTTCGGGTGGCGCGTGTCGGACGAACCGTTCATGGCGAAGTACCCGAAGGTTGAGCTCCTCAAGTTCCGCGCGTCGTACGGTCTGGCGGGCAACCCCTCGATTCGGCCGTATCAATCGATGTCCCACCTCCTGTCGCAGCCATACACCTTCGGGGGCACCGTTGTACCAGGCTATTACCCGGCGGCGATCGGCAATCCAGAGTTGGGCTGGGAGACGACGCGCCAGACCGATGTGGGAGTCGACCTGGGACTGTTCGGCGGACGAGTGAGCTTCACCGGCGATGTGTATCGCAAGAAGACCTCCGACCTTCTTCTCGCGGTGAACCTGCCGTTCGAGAGTGGCTTCGGCACGGCGCTGCAGAACATCGGTGCCGTTCGCAACAACGGGTACGAGCTGGCGCTCACCCTCACGATTCTCGACGCAAAGCGCACCAACTCGCTCGGTTGGTCTTCGACGCTCAGCTATTCGCACAACAAGAACACGGTGCTGGATCTCGGCGGCGTTCAGTCGATCTTCGCGTCGAGCGTGAACAGTGACCTGAAGCTCGGCGGTTCACTGATTCAGGTCGGCCAGCCGCTCGGCGTCTTCTTCGGCTACAAGGCCGCCGGCATTCTCCGTGATTCAGCGACGGCCGCGGCCTACACCGCCGCGGTGAAGCCGCTCACGGGCACGTCCTGGAAGGCGGGCGACGTAAAGCTGATCGACATCTCGGGTCCGCTGGACTCGCTCGGTCGCCTCACGCCGCCTGACGGCAAGATCGACGCGAACGATCGCACCATCATCGGCGATCCGAATCCGAAGTTCAGTGGCGGTTGGCAGAACACGTTTACGCTCGGTGCGTTCCGTCTCTCGTCGCTGCTGGACGGTGTGTATGGCAACAAGATCCTGAACCTCAACAACGTCCGTCTCGAGCAGGGTAGTCCGGGCACGAACATCATCGCCGACCGCTATCTCGACGCGTGGACGCCGTCGAACACCGGCGCCGAATTTCCGCGCGTGAACTTCACGCCCGAGACGATCGGCTCTGACATCACGAGCGATTTGCTCGAGGACGGATCGTATCTGCGTCTTCGCTCGGTGACGCTGGACATGGGACTCCCCGATCGGTTGCTGGCGCGTTACGGGATCTCGAACACGCGGCTGTACGTGACCGGAACCAACCTCGTGACATGGACGCACTACAGCGGGTTCAATCCCGACGTGAGCAGCCTCGGCATCGGGAACGTGAACCGGGGCATCGATGTCGGGCAGTATCCCCTCGCCAAGAGCATCACGCTCGGCATCAACCTCTCCTACTGAGCGAGGAAACGAGACATGCGCAATCGAATTCGCTTCCTCGCCTCGCTCGGAGCGGTCTCCGTGGCGCTGGCATGCAACGACAAACAGTTTCTGACGGAACAGCCATTCGATTTCATCGGACCGGCCAATTTCTATAAGAATGCCGGTGACGCACTCGCCGCGGTGAACGGGGTGTACGCGGATTTCATCAACAGCACCGGCGACAATTACTATGGCCGCAACTTCGTCATGCTCGTCGAGCATCCGACGGAGATGTGGACCTCGCGCCTGTCGGCGACGAATGAGCGCAGCCAGCCCGACGTGTATGCGATTCCCGTCAATCACGCCTACGTGCAATCCGTCTGGGCATCGGCGTACGACGCGATCAACCGTGCCAACTCGGTTCTCGACCACGTGCCGGCGATCGACATGGACACGACTCTGCGCAAGCGTATCGTGGGCGAAGCAAAGTTCCTCCGCGCCACGCATTACTTCAATCTGGTGCGCATGTTCGGTGGCGTGCCGGTCAAGGTGCACGAAACGCAAGGGCTCGATAGTCTTTCCATCCCGCGCAACACCGCAGCCGAGGTGTACACGCTGATCGAACAGGACCTGAAGGATGCGATCACGGTCTTGCCGCCGTCGAAATCGTACACGGGATCGGATCAGGGCCGTGCATCGCGCGGCGCGGCGAAGACGCTGCTCGCGAAGATGTACCTGCAGCGCGCCGGTACGGGCGTCGGCACCGCCGCGGATTGGCAGAATGCGCTTGCCATGGCGAAGCAGGTCCAAAGCGACGGCGACTACGCGCTTGTCAGCGACTACAAGTCGCTGTTCGACTTCTTCGGCGGCACGGTGAACGAGCGCAACAGCGAAGTGATCTTCGCCGTCGAGAACATCCGCGCGCCGGGCCTTGGCGGCCGCATCTCGTCGCACATGGCGCCGACCAACACGGCTCCTTTTCTTGGCGCTTCGACAAACGGCTCGTTCGAGGCCGAAAGCATCTGGTTTCACACCTTCCGCGCCGACGATAAGCGGCGCGACGGCACGTTCATCTTCACCTGGAACAAGGGTGGCACGAACGTGACGTGGAACGAGGCGCAGACTGCTTCGCAGCCCTACGCGAGCGAGACGCCATTCCCCCGCAAGTTCCTCGATATTCAGATGACCGGCACCGGCGCCGAGGAGCCGAACTACATCATGCTGCGCTACGCGGAAGTGTTGCTGATGATCGCTGAATCGGCGAACGAGGTAAGCAACGGTCCGACGCCGGAAGCATACGCCGCGGTCAACGCCGTTCGCGCGCGGGCCGGAATCCCGAACATGACGCCCGGGCTGAACCACGATCTCTTCCGCGATTCCGTGTTCAATGAGCGGCGGTGGGAATTGTCGCTCGAGGGCCCGAACGGCTACTTCGACAGTCAGCGCAACTGGAACTGGGCAAAAGCGCGCATCGAAGCGAGCATGAAGCACGCAAAATCGACCAGTAGCAAGTTCCCGAAGGCGAACAACTCGCCGATCCCCGACAAGTACAAGCTCATGCCAATTCCGCAGCGGGCGATCGACCTGAACAAGCTGCTGCAGCAGAATCCGGGGTGGTGAGGGCCGTCATGTGTCGCCGCGGAAGAATACGCGGCCGTTCGGCATGACGCGCCAACCGTAGATCGGGTTGTAGTGGTACAGCGTTCCGATGCCGCGCGCCTGAATGAGTTGGGTGCGCGTCGGTTGCAGGTAGCCCGTTTCATCGGTGGCGCGGCTCAGAAGGGTCGTCTCGGAACCGTCCCAACGCCACGTCGTTGTGAACCGCACGTGTGCCTGGCTGAGCACGGGTCCCTGCAGTGCGGCGTCGTGCCACGTCGCTCCGGCGTCGGCGCTCACTTCGACACGCGCGATCTTGCCGCGGCCGCTCCAGGCGAGGCCGCTGATCTGCCGCCAACCCGGAGTGATCGTTTCGGGATATGCCGGCGTCGTGATGATGGATTTCGCGTCCATGACAAAACTGAACTGCCGCGCCGTGCCGTCCTTCAGCGGATCGGTGTAGGTGGCGGTTTCCCAGCGCGTCATCCACGGCTGCGCGCCGAGCTCGAGACGACGTAGCCATTTGACGTTTGTGCTTCCCTCCCATCCCGGCAGTACGAGGCGAAACGGATAGCCCTGCGATGGCCGGAGCGGTTCGCCGTTTTGCGCCCAGGCGACGAGCGCGTCGTCCATCGCTTTTTCGACGGGGATGCTGCGCGCGAAAAGGCACGAGTCGCCGCCTTCGGCGAGCATCCACTTCGCCTGATTGGATAGCCCCGCTTCGGCGAGCAGCACACGGAGCGGGACACCAGTCCACTCGGTATTGCCGGTCATGCCGGAGACCTGCTGCGGGGTGAGTCCCGGATCCGGCTTGCCGAATGGTCCACCGGCCCACGCCAGACTCCCGTTGCCCGCGCACTCGATGGCGCACACACGTACAATCTGCGGAAAGCGTCGAAGGTCGGCGAGCGTGAAGATCAGCGGCCGACGAACAAACCCATGGACGAGGAGTGTGTGACGCGTGGGATCGATCGCCGGAACGCCACCGTGGTTTACCTCGAAATGCAGATCGGCCGGCGTGATCGTGCCGGACAGATCTTGCAGCGGGGTGAACGCGCTTCCGGCGATGGCGCCGGTCGGCGCGCGCGCGGCTTTAGCGAACTCTGAACGCGCGCCGACTGGAGTGGTTGGCGCGCCGGGTGCCTTGGTCGGATCTTTGGGGATCTGCGACCTCATACGACACCCGGCGTCGGGCTGACCGTCAACAGCGCGTGAGCGTGACGCCGGTCGGGCAGGCGTCCCACGTCGCCTTTGGAGCGCTTCCGGTGCTGCCGCCGCCGTACGTGTAGATCGGCAGCTGTTGGATCTCGAGCTCGCGGCCCGGAATCGGAAACATCACGAACGAGTTCTCGGTCAGCGTGTTCCATCCGCGCGCATCGAGGTATGCAACCTGACCGTCTACGCCCGCGCCTTCGATGCGTTTCTCATAGCGGAGCGCATCCCACAGGCTGCCGCACGCGCCGGTCGTCTTCCGCGGCACGCAGCCGGCCACGTTCGGCGGTCCGTTCACGTCCACGGCCGGTAGCTTGCCGTTGGCGGTGCGAGTCTTGTTGATGAGCGGAACGGCCTCGCTCGCCCGATTGAGGCGGATGAGCGCTTCGGCTTTGAGCATGTCCATTTCTGTGCGGCCGATGGCGGCCAGCGGACCGTTCTGGTACGACGTGCCCGCGCCGTAGCGGAGATAATAATAGAAAGACTGTAGGTACGTGCCGCGGGTCGGATTGTAGAAGCTGACGTTCGAGTTGTACGCGAAATAACTGCCGGGCGACGTCGGACTGTCGGGACCGACGATGCGTCGATCCTGCGTGCGAAGTTGGAATGCCACGCGGCTCGCGACGGGCGTCGCTACCCAGTTCTTCCACGCGTCGGTGGAGTCGGCTGGCCCGACGAGCCAACCGCTGCCGCGCATGTAGTCGCCCGGCAGTGTGCGCACGCGCGCCGCCACCTGCTTATACGAGTCCGACAGTGTGGTCGGCGAGCCGATCGGCGCGAAATCGGTCGTGATCCCGGCATCGACCTGCGTCATGACGTCGGCCCAATTCACCGCCGCGCGCTCGGCGGCGGTCCGGGCCATGTACGCCTCGAAGCGGGCGATGTACGTATGGGCGAGTCGCGAGAGATCGGCGTTCGTCAGCGTGAGCCCCGGAATCCAGCCGGTGTTCGGGATGGTGAACTTGGCCGTATCGGAGATCGCGATCGACTGCTTCAGCATGGCGATCGCCGCGGTTATCACCGTGTCATATCGCGCGTAATGCGGGACGACGAGCGTATCGACGTCGGTCTTCTCGTCGATGATGACGGCGCGGTCCCAGAAGAGGCCCAGGTACCCATGCGCGACGCCCTGCATGAACTTCGCGAAGGCGCGCGCGCGACTGTTGTTCGCGCCATCCGGTCCGATCTTGATGCCGCGGTCGAGTGCCTGGAGCCCGTCGTTGGCGAGGGAAATGACGCCGTACATGTTGAGCCACGTCGTCGACGAGACGTTGGCGTAGGTATACGACGAGTTGTTGTTCCACGCCGGTCGCGGTTCCTGGCCGTTCGGCTGTCCGCCGAAGCAGAGGAAGGGCGTGCTGAACTCATAGCCCATCTCACTCAGCATGATCGTCGGCGTGGTGCCGTAGACGTTGGGCCAGAATCGCTGGTAGGTGCCGGCGATGAGACCCTCGACGTCGCCCGGTGTGTTGGTCGCGCGCAAGCGATCGGGATTGTTGTTGTTGGCGACCGTGAGGTCCATGCAGGATAGCGATGCGGCGAGCGTCATGGCGCCTCCTACCCACGCCACACGACGCACCGCCGATCGCAGTGTCATCAGCACTGTGCTCTGGAGTGTCATCGGATGCTCCACCGTCAGAATTGGATTTGGAGGACACCGCTGAAATTGCGGTATCGCGGATAGTCGTAGCTGTCGAGCCGGTTGGTGACGGTACCCACCTCCGGATCGTAGCCCTTGTAGTTCGTCCAAGTCTTCAGGTTGCGGCCGACGACAGAGATCGATGCGCCCATGCCGCGGCGGCCGGGCAGGCGCGAGAGCAGTCGCTGCGGCAACTGATATCGGACCGACATTTCACGGATCTTCACGAAACCGCCCGGCTCGACGAACCAATCTTCGATCGCGTTGCCGTTGTAGATGAGCGCGTAATAGTCGACGGTCTTCTTGAGCGAGTCGGGTTTCCCGAATTGATCCGTCTCGGCCGTCCGGTTGTACTGCATGCTACGCTGGTGGTTCTGATCGTAGACGTCGCCGCCGAGTTGCGTGTCGAGCAAACCATAGAACTGGAAGCCGCGCCACTGTACGCTGTTCGAGACGCCGTAGTGAAAGCGCGGGTTGCCGCTCCCGATCTTGACGACCGCTTGCTGCCCGGTCGAGTCGAGCAGAATGATCGGCATCCCCCACGCGTAGTTCACGCCGTTGCTCGCGACGGTAGTCCCCCAGCACGCCGACGTATGCGACGCGCCGCAGCTGTTGCGGTTGTACCAGTGGCTGCCATCGCCGACGGCGACGACCAACCCGTCGTCATTGACCTCGAACGCCGACTCGTGGCCCTTCTGCGCCGCGGGCAGTTGCGAGAGGGAATGCACGAATGCGTTGCCGTACATCGTGCTGAGATCTTCGCCGACGCAGCGATACGAAATCGTCGCCGTGCGCACGCACGCCCGTCCGTACTCGCTGATGTGATGCCGCGAGCGATCGGCGGTGACTCCGAGCCGCCAGGTCGTGGAGCCGCGGCGGAACATCTGCGCTTCGAATGTCGCCTCGAGGGTCGATCCAACAACCGTACCGGCGTTCTGCCACTGCGTCGTGAACCCGATCGCGCCCGGTAGCGGGACTTGCACGAGCTCGTCGGTGGTCCGATTGTCGGCGCGCGAGAGCTGCAGCGAGAACCGGTTGTCGACGACCATGTCGAGGCCGTACTCACGCTCACGCGCCGTCTCGGGCTTGAGGAATCGGTTGCCGAGCGTCGACTTGGCGAGCGTGCCGTTGGAGCTCACAGTGTACGTCTCGAACTGGTCGGCGAACGACGGCCGCGTGCCCGCGGTTCCTTGCGAGAGACGCAGCTTGAATTCGTTCACACGCTTGAACGGCCACCAGTTTTCTTGTGCCATACGATACGCGCCGCTGGCGCGATAGTAGGTGTGCCACTGCTCGCCAGGACCGAAGAGCGAGCTGGCGTCGCGGCGCACGAGCGCGTCGGCGATGTATTTGCTGCTGTAGTCCAGGCCCGCGGTGAGGAAGTAGCCCTCGGCGCGAATGTCCGTCTGCGACGACGAGCTATTGCGCGAGAGCGCGGCGTCGATGCGTGGAACACCGCTCACTGCGAAGTTCGTCCCGTCCGCCTCCTGACTCTCGGACGTTTGCTTTTCGATCAGGACGCGGGCGGTCGTACGGCCCGTGAGGTTCCTGAAATCCTTGAGCAGACTCACGCTCCCCGAGGCGTTGAGCGCGCTGGTGTACGCGTCGGTCAGGGTCAGCGAGCCCGGCCCACCCAACGCCTGCGCCTCGGACTTGAGTCCGCGATCCAGCCACGTCGACCCGTTCGCGTCAGAGCGGTCGTAGCTGGCGTTCGCGTCGGCCGACAACCAGGTGAGCGGCGTATAGCGGAAATCCATCGACCCGAGCGTTCGGATGCGCTGCGTGTTGCTCTTCTGCGCTTCAGCGGTATAGAGCGGGCTTGGGTGAACGCCGAGCGGATCCGGCTGGAAGATGTACTTCGTCCCGTCGGGGTCCTTCTGAAGCATGTCGACATCGGGCGCCATCGACGTGAGCCAGAAGAAGGTGTTCCCGTCCAGTTCCTCGCGGTTCGAGCGCGCGTGGTAGCCGCTGATCGAAAACTGCATATCGTCGCGCGGTCGATGATCGAGATTGATGCGCACGTCCGTTCGATCGTACCCGCCGTGATCGCGCAACACGCCGTCCTGTCGTTGATGCGACAGCGTCGTGAGGAAGTTGGTCTTCTCGCCGTTCTGCGCGATCGAGACCGAGTTCGTGCTCATGTTGCCGGGATGAAAGAGCTCGTTCACCGGATTGAAGATTGGGACGATGTACGGCACGTCCTGGAAGCGCTCGGCTGCCGGACGCGCAACGCGAGTGTCGCGCGTCAGGACCTTGCCGGTCGCGTCGACGTACTGTCCCTGAGCGTTCGTGAGATAGAAGTGGTATTGCGCACGCGGCATGTCGTAATCCAATGAACTGCCGCCGAGCTCCGAGCGAACCGTGAACTGCGTCTGGCCAAGCGATAGTCCGTTGCCGCGCGCCGTCTTGATCTGAATGACGCCGCTCGCGGCGCGCGATCCGTACAGCGACGCCGCCGCCGCGCCCTTCACGACTTCAACACTCTCGATGTCGAGAGAATTAAGATCCGCCGAGCTCGCGGACAGAATGACGCCGTCGACGACGAGCAGCGGCGAGTTGCTCTTGCTGATGCTGCTCGGCGTGCGCAGTTGGATATCGACGCCGTCGCCGGGTTGCGCGGGTGAGAGAACCGTAACGCCGGCAACTTTTCCCTCGATCGAGGCGATCGCGTTGAGGGGCGGTACCGGAATGTCTTCCTGCGTAACGCGCCCGACGGTGAACGGGACCTTGGTGCCCGCCGTCGGGTCGACGACGCCCGTGATGACTGTTTCCTCGAGATGAAGCGCCGTCGCCTGGAGCTTGAAATCGAGTGTCGTCGGTTGTCCGGACGTCACCACGATACCCGTGCGCCGTCCGGCGATGTAGCCGAGGCGACGAGCTTCGACGGTGTAGGTGCCGGGCTGCAACGTGAGCACGTACCGGCCTTCGTTCGTGCTGACCGCGGCGGCGTTCGAGCCAACGATCGTGACGCTCACACCGGGGATCGGGAACCCAGCGGCGGAATCAGATACCGCTCCAGTAATCCGCCCCGTCTGAGCGCGAGCGACGACGACCGTCGTCGCGAGGATGAGAAGCGCCTTCGTCGTGGCGGACGAGGCGCGTGACAAGACACGTGCGCCGTTCATTAGCGTCGGACCTCCGCCGGGTGTGCGCCGGAGCTTCCACGCGCTGAAGCGCTTGGAGACAACGACGCGGGTGGGAAGCGAGGTGACTTCGCGGCGAACCTACACGCGATTTTTCAACGGCGGAAGGAGCGAATTTCCGAACGAACGCGAAGCTTGCGCGAAAGATTGACGCGTCATCCATTTCGCAGTCATCCGCGCCCGTTGACTAGCCTGCGACATCCCGCTCGAACCCGAGCACCGCGAATTGTAAATCTCGAAAGGATTGAATGACACAGTCCGCGCCGCGGACGACAGCGTCGCGCGTGATGAAGCCCGTGAACGCGGCGAACGAATCGGCGGCGCCGCGCATCGCGAGGTCGGTGTGGCCGTCGCCGACCGCGAGCAACGGGCGCGGAAAGTCGAGCGACGCGACAACGGCCGCCTTCCCCGATGATCTCGTGAGTGGCGATGACGCGTCGAAGCGCGCATAGTTTCCGCGTTCGTCGAATTCGACGTCGACCGCACGCACGTCGCGCCCGGCGAAGCCCAGCGTTGCGGCCATCGGAAGAATTGCCTGCCGAATTCCGCCACTGACGAGCGCCAGCCGGACTCCGGCCCGGCGAAGCGACGCAATCGTCGACGGACAATCGGGCGCCAGCGCGTCGATGTAGGCGCCGGCCAACGCATCGATCTCGTCGCGCGTCGGGCGAATGAGCGCCAGACGCCGACCATACACTTCTTCGAGCGGAATCACTCCGTGCATCGCGTCGGTGGTGAACCGTGCGATTTGCGCACCGATGTCGCCGCCGCGCAGCCGTCCGAGCCAATCGATGCCCTCGATTCCCGAGACGGTCGAATCCACGTCGAGCACGACGCCCGCGTAGCGTGGCCCGGTCATTCGAAGATGTCGGCGTCCTGGCCGTCGCCCACGACGACGGTCGCCGAACGAACCGACCCTACATCGAGCAAGCGGCGCCGCACTTGCTCGCTCACGGTGCCGTCGACCGAGATCGCGGCCAGCGCCTCACCACCCTGTGTCATTCGCGCCTGATGATACTCGGCGATGTTGATTCCCGCGCTGCCAAGGACCGTTCCGACCTGGCCGATGACGCCCGGTACGTCCGCATTGGTCAGGACGATGAGCGTTCGTCGCGGGGCGACATCGACCTTGAAATCGCCGATGCGCGTTATGCGCGGCGGGGCTCCCGGCGTCGCCGTCCCTCCGATCGACAGTTGCCGTCCGTCTCCGCTCACGGTCACGCGCACGGCGTGCCCATCGTCCGTCGGTGGCAATGGAACGATCGCGATCGCGATCCCGCGCTCGGTTGCCCGCTCGCGCGCGTTGACGATGTTGATGCGATCGTTGTTCATGATCGCCGAGAGCACTCCTTCCGCTGCCGCGGAGCCAAGGAGCGAATCGGCGCCGACGAACTGCCGCCCGAAGTGCAGCGTGAGCTGCTCCGGCGCTCTCGTCCCGCGTTCGGCGAGCATCGCGCGCGCAATCGCGGCTTCTTGCCGTGCGAGATAGAGCGCGCCGCGCAGGTCGCGCCAGCGTGCGCGGTCGACACCCGCCAGGTTCACCGCGCCGGAGAGCTGTCCGCTCATCAGCGCGTCGCGGACCGCGATGCAGACGTCTATCGCGACATTCCGCTGCCCTTCGGCCGTCGAAGCGCCGAGGTGCGGCGTGAGGAGGACGTTGTTTGCGCGACGAAGCGGATGGTCGGCGGGAAGAGGTTCCGTCGTGTAGACGTCGAGGAGAGCGCCGGCGAGATCGCCGCCGGCGAGCGCCGCCGCCAACGCCGACTCGTCGATGATTCCGCCGCGCGCGAAGTTCGCGGCGATCGCGCCGCGCGGAAGGCGTGACAGCACGTCGGCGTCGATCATGCCGCGTGTCTCGTCGGTCAGCGGCGTGTGCACCGTGAGCACGTCGGCGCGCGACAGCAGATCGTCTAGCCGATCGGCACGCTCGGCGCGAAAAAGCCCGAATCGATCGCGCTGGACGTAGGGATCGTAGGCGACGACGGTCATGTTGAACGCACGCGCGCGCGTCGCGACTTCTCCGCCGATGCGACCCAGCCCGACGATGCCGATCGTTCGACCCGACAACTCGGTGCCGAGCAGGTCGCTTCGGTCCCAGCGGCCGGCGCGCATCGATTCGAACGCGAACGGCAGGTGTCGAACGAACGACAACAGCGCGCCGAAGAACAGCTCGGCGACAGCGATCGTGTTCCCGCTCGGCGCGTTGATCACCGCGATGCCGAGCGCGGTCGCCGCCGCGAGATCGATGTTGTCCGTTCCGACTCCCGCCCGGCCGATCACGCGCAGCCGCTTCGCGTCGCGCAACAGCTCGGCGGGAAGCCGGGTCGCGCTGCGGCCGACGAAGGCGTCGTAGTCGCCGATCTCACCGCGCAATTCCTGCCATGGACGGGTGGGGCGCTCGTCGACATCGAGTGCGGGCTCGGCGCGGAGGAGCTCCACGCCGCGCGGATCGACTTCGTCGGTGACGAGAACGCGGAACCGGTTCATTCGAATCAAATTGTCAATCGGGCCGATGGGTTCAGGAATCGCGTTTCAAGAAATACGCGCGCGGACAGTTCGGGAAGGCTCGGCCTTCCACCCCACGCGAGGTTTTCGGCAACGTTCAGGGAGGGCACCGTGCGAGTCGGAATTCTTGGCACCGGAGTCGTCGGTCAGACCATCGGCGGCAAGCTCGTCGAGTTGGGGCACGACGTGAGGCTTGGTTCGCGCACGGCAACGAACGAAAAGGGCGCGACGTGGGTCGCGCAACACGGGTCCCGCGCCAGTCAGGGGACATTCGCCGACGCCGCATCGTTCGGCGAGATCATTTTCAATTGCACCTCGGGCACGGTGTCGCTCGAAGCGTTGCGGAGCGCTGGTGCCGACCATCTCGCCGGCAAGGTGCTCGTGGACGTCTCCAATCCGCTCGACTTCTCGCGCGGCATGCCGCCGACGCTTTCGGTGTGCAACACCGATTCGGTGGGCGAGCAGATTCAGCGAACGTTTCCAGACGCCAAGGTCGTGAAGACGCTGAACACGACAAACACCGCGGTGATGGTCGACCCCGCGGTGGTGCCGGGCGATCACGATCTGTTCATCTGTGGCAACGACGCGGACGCGAAGGCCACGGTCAGCGAACTGCTGCGGTCGTTCGGCTGGCGGACGATCATCGACCTCGGCGATATCTCCGCGTCGCGCGGCGTGGAAATGCTGCTACCGCTCTGGCTGCGGCTGATGGGGACGTTCAAGACCGCAACGTTCAATTTTCACATCGCGCGAAGCTGACGCTCTGCTACCTGCCGCCGCGGCCTTTGCGCCGCTTCGGGATGATGGTGTCCGATGCGCTCGACTGAAGGAACGTACCGGAGAAGGTGATCAACGTGTCGATGCGCTTGAGAAAGCCCGGCCCGACGCCGATCACCCGACGAAGCCCATCGACCGTCGTGAATGGCCCGCGAGCCATGCGATCCGCGACGATTCGCCGAGCCATGAGCGGCGTCACACCCGGGAGTGAATCGATTTGCGCCGCGGTCGCGATGTCCAAGTCCAAACGGTCCCCGACGTATCCTCGACGATCCAGCGGACCGGCGGGCCGCCGCCGTTGGCCTGTGTCAATCGCGGCGGCGGCCGCGGATCGATTGGCTTTTCGCCCGGTCGTCGAGCGGCCGGTTTTCCGTCGCCCCCCTGATTGGAAGACTCGCGCGGAATCGGACGATTGGATCTGCCGGTCGAGGGCAGGCTGCGACGCGCTCGAGACGGGAGCGCCGGCGGCGCGCACTACGCGAACGCCCGCTCCGAGCACTGCCACCGCCCCGAAGAACACGAGCGCTTTCTGATCAGCACGAAGTGACATGGGCCGAAGCTACCCGCCTTCCATTCGGCGCCATCACCATTTCATCGCAGACCGTACCACAACCAATTCGGAGTCTGACCCCACTGGCGGGATCCGCACCAATCGGTCACGGACTCGGCCGGTGACTTGCAGTTGGCCTTCGTAAGTAAGCAGTAAGGCACGCTGACCGCCTCAGTTGAGGGCGGTTATCGTTATTGAGCCCTCACCACAGGATCGTCCATGCAGTTCTCACGCATCTTGCTCGCCGCTTTCGCCGTGGTTGCGTGCGGCGCTCCATCGACGGTGGCGACCGCGCCGACGCCGACGTCTTCACCGGCACCGAGCGCACCGGCGGCGACGCCAACTCCGAGCACAGCGCCGTCGACCGTGCCGCGGGTGACGCTCCCCGAGGCGCCGCGGAACTGGCAGCTCCTGGACGAGACGGTGGATCACGTCCCCGGCATCAGCGTCGAGCGCGCGATGACGCAATTACTCGCGGGAAAAGCGCCGAAGCAGACGGTGCTCGTCGCGATCATCGACAACGGCATCGATACGTCGCATGTCGATCTGCGGGCGAACCTTTGGGTCAACCCGAAAGAAGTCGGCGGCAACAAGAAGGACGACGACAACAATGGGTTCGTGGACGACGTCCACGGTTGGAATTTCATCGGCGGCAAGGATGGGCAGGATGTGCATTGGGACACCTTCGAGGTAACGCGAGAATACGCTCGCTGCCACGGCAAAGCGGCCGCCAGCGGCGTGCCGCCAATCACCGACGCGGCGCGATGCAAGCAGGTCGACGAGGACTACGACAAGCAGCGCAAGGAGCTCGAGGGCAACGTCAACAACTACCGCCAGGCCCACGACATCTATCAGCAGATTCTTCCCGTTCTCGCCGGCGCGGCACATGTCAGCGCCGACTCGCTGACGGCGGATCGTGTCCGCGCTGTCGCCCCGTCGAATCCGATGATCGGCCAGGCGCGCCAGATCTATCTCGATCTCACGTCGCAGGGCGCGACGCCGTCGGTGATCGAGGACGGTTTCAAGTCGCTGGAGGGGCAGCTCAAGTATTCTCTCAATCCTGACTACAACTCGCGCACGATCGTCGGCGACAATTACGCCGACCCGTCGGAGCGCCACTATGGCAACGCCGACGTGATGGGTCAGGACGCGAAGCACGGAACACACGTCGCGGGAATCATCGGCGCCGTGCGCGGTAACGGAGTCGGCGTCGACGGCATCGCGCCAGCCGTGAAGTTCATGATGATTCGCACCGTGCCGGACGGCGATGAGCGCGACAAGGACGTTGCCAACGCGATCCGCTACGCCGTCGATAATGGCGCTCGCATCATCAGCATGAGCTTCGGCAAGCCGTATTCGCCGTTCAAGGCGGCGGTCGACGACGCCGTGAAGTACGCCGACGCGCACGGCGTCTTAATGGTTCACGCCGCGGGCAACGACGGCCAGGACCTGAGCAAGAAGCCGAGCTTCCCGTCCACGACGTATCTGGCGGGCGGCAAGCCGAATCTGTGGATCGAGGTCGGCGCCTCGTCGTGGAAGGGCGGCGACAGCCTCGCGGCGAACTTCTCGAACTACGGGCAGCAACAGGTGGACGTCTTCGCTCCAGGCGTGGACATCCTGTCGACCGTACCGGGCAATCAGTACGAGCGAGACAGCGGCACGAGCATGGCGGCACCCGTCGTGAGCGGGCTTGCGGCGCTCATCATGGACTACTATCCGAACTTGACCCCGTCCGACGTGCGACGGATTATCCTGGCGTCGGTGAACAACTATTCGGGGCAGATGGTCGTTCGGCCGGGCCCGCCCGACCAGGCGCAGAAAGTGTCGTTCGGAACGCTCTCGGTCACGGGCGGCATCGTGAATGCCTACAACGCGCTGAAGATGGCTGAAGAAATGAGCAACGGGAAACCGAAGCCGTAGCGATGAGACGTCCGCTGGTTGCGCTGGTTATCGCCGTCGCTACCGCGAGAGGCGCGGCCGGCCAGAATCCGGCGCCTCCGGCGCTGCTGCCAGCGACAATCGCCGGCGTCGTACGCGACTCGACCGGAGCACCAATCGCCGACGCCGAAGTCGTGGTGCGTGAGCTGACGCAAGGAACTCGCACCAACGCGCGCGGCGAATTCACGCTACGCGATATCGCGCCCGGCGCCTACCAGGTGTGGTTCCGGCGCCTCGGCTATCGGAGCGTGGACTACAACTGGGAGGCGCGGCCTGACCAGCGAACGGAGGTCACCGTTGTCCTCCACGCGATTCCGCGGACGCTGGATCCGGTGGTCGTGCGCGCCGAAGAGGATCGCCGACTCAAAGGGACGTCGTCGATTCTCGGTCTGGTGATCGATTCAGCCGGAACGGCGGTCGACGAGGCAGAGGTCCAGTTGGTCGGCGCCAATCGCGTCGGTGTCACCCGACCGAACGGCGGCTTCCTCTTCAGGCCATTGCCGGTTGGGCAGTACCTGATTCGCGTCCGGAAGTTGGGGTACGCTCCGACGAACATGACGCTGAATCTCGTCGACCACGACGACCGCGAAGTCATCATCAAGCTGCGAGCCTTGCCGGTGAAGCTCGACGCAATGACCATCGCGGCGCGGAGCGGCTACGCGCCGGATGACCATGCGCTCGAGGATCTCGACAAGCGGCTCCGTTGGCAGAGCTTCAAGACGGTGGTCGCGGGCCGCGATCGACTCGAGCCGCTCGGTACCATGGGATTGGATCAGGCGCTCGTCGGCCTGGGCGGAGCGGGCGCGATCGCGGTCGCCGAGCGGATGATGCAGGCAAAGCAGGTTCCCCGGCTGCTCGGTCCGGGAGAGCCGGCGCCCCGAACATCCTTCGGCGACGACTGCATCTTGCTCGACGGCAAGACGCAGCTGCACCAACCGCTGAGGAGCTTCAGCGCCGCGCAAGTCGAGATGCTCGAGGTGTACCCGCCTGGCACCGAGGTCACCGGGACCGTCTCCGACAAGATGCGGGATCCTGCCTGTCGCGCGCAGAGCCTTCTCGAGCATCCCCCGTACTACGTGATCTGGCTGCGCGGCAGCCGCTGACCCGCGATTATTTCACCAGCGTCACCGCCACGTCGCCGATCGTCTGCAGGCTCTTCGCCGACAATTTGTCGATCGTGTCTTCCATCGTGTGGTGGTAGTTCGGATTGGCGTTGGCGAACGGGTCATTCTGCGCGACCGGTCCGTACTGCAGATCGATCACGTCGATGACGTGGAAGCCTTTGTTGAGGAAGGGCACGTGGTCGTCGGTGATGGCGAGGCCGACCTGATTGCGGAAGATGCTCCCGTACCCCAGCTCCGCTGCCGTGTCCCAGACGCGGCGCACGACTTCCGGCGCCTTCTGCACCGAGTTGGCTTCTTGATAGATCTGTAAATCGGCGTCGCCGATCATGTCGAACAGCACGCCATAGAGCGGCTTGTAATCCGGCGTTGGTGGATTTGCGGCGAAGTACTGCGAGCCGAAGAGCGCGTCGGGGTACGCGCCGCTCTGGTCGGCGTCGAAGTTGCCCCAGTCCTCACCGTCGACGAATAAGAGATCGACCCCGACCGACGGCGGCGTTTTCTTGAACACGTCGCCAAGTGCCATGAAGAGGCCGACGCCCGACGCACCATCGTTCGCGCCGATGATGGGGCGCGCGCGGTTTCCGAAATTCGGATCGTCGTCGGCTTTGGGGCGAGTGTCCCAATGCGTGATGTACAGCACCCGCTGCGTTGCCGTCGGGTTGAAGCGCGCTAGCACATTTGTCAGCGGAAGCGTGTTCCCTTCCGGCGTCGTCTGGGTCCAACGCTGAACCCACACACTGTCCGTGCGCTTTTTCATCTCGGCGATGATCCAATTCGCCGCGCTGTCATGCGCCGGCGTGCCTGGCGTCCGCGGACCGAACGCCAGGTGCTGCTGCACGTAACCGAGCGCCGCCTGGCCGTCGAAACCGGTCTTCGGCTTCGAGAAGCGGCTCTTCAGGTCGCCGCAAGCAGTGAGGGCTACGAGCGCGCAGAGGAGGATCGGCATTCGCACGGAAAGTTCTCTTCGGTGAATAGACTGAACGTTAGCGGAGTTGGTCAAATGCCACTGCGAGTCGGCGAGCCGCGCTACTTTCCTACCCCAAAAAACTGAAACTGGAGAATCGTCGAAAACAGTGTTTGCTGAAAGCGACGATTGAGGTTGTTGTCGAAGGTCACGATGTGCGAGCCCTGGAGGGTCAAAACCAAGTTGTCGCTCACGTTGCTGTCCGCGGTGAGATTGAACTGCGTCTTGCCGTTGTCGGCGAGGCGACTGCGGAGCCCGGTGAGCGGGTCGGTGATGTAGGTGGTGAGCCGATTTCTCGTGAGACCGGCGCGCGTGCGGACGTCGCTACGCAAACCGAGGCCCAGGCCCTCCGGCACGTGGAAGGAGCGGCCGAAATCGAAACCCAGCTCATCGATGCCCGAGCGCGCGACGCTGCCGGGCAAGCTGTCCACGCGATTCGTGTGGGCGAAACGGGAACCGAGGCTCAATCCGGCGCGGCCGCCCCAGGCGATCGAACCGCCGATCGGAAACGTCTCCGAATGACTCCGCCTGATTTGCGGGGGGCCGAGCACGTCGGATAGGCTCGGCAAGCTGACCGTCGCGTCGCTGTGGGTGAACCCCGTGGTTGCCTCCACGCTCGACAACGTTCGGCCGGTCGGATGATACGACCAGCGCAGCCGTGCATCGGGGAAGTACGTCTGCTCACCGTCCGCGCGGGCCTGCGTGGAATCCAGCCGCGCGATCCAGTTGTTCGTCGTCGTGTGCCGATACCGGTTCTCGAGCGCGCCGCCGAACGGCAGCATGATCGTGCTCGCGGCGCTCAGCATGTCGGTCTGGCCGGCGGTCGTCGCGGTCATGCCATTGACCGAACGGAAGGACGACGGGCCTCCGACCCCGAGCTGGAAGGCGAGCGGTGCGTCGACGGGCGACGCGTCGAGCGCGGAGAGAAGGCTTCGTGTGATCGAGACGTCGATCGGCGCGAGGTGCGCGGCGAGCCGATGAAAGACGCTCGAGTCGCCGGCATAACGGGATAGAGCGGCGACGTCGATGGCGGAGGATGCGCTCGCCGTTTGTGCCGCCGTCATGCGCCGGGGCAGAACGCGCTGCAACAGACTCGCGCTGTCACGCGCCGCGAGCACACTGTCCACGCCGATCACGCCGGGCAGCGACAAGAACGACGCCGCATTCGGGTCTCGTAGCATGTTGTACTGCGTCTCGACGTCGGCGCGGGGCCGGAACCAGCTCGAGAAAATCGGGGCGACGCCCACGCTGGCGATCATCGTCCGTTCGCGCTCGAATCCGCGACCCGGCAATTCGCCCCCCGGCACAAGCGTCTGGCCGGACGCGGTGTCGCCATAGTTTCGGAAATCGCGCAACGATTGAACTTCCCACCGCACCGAACTGCCGGTCGTTGGACGCAGCTCGACGACGCTGCTGTTGCGCCAGAGACGAGTGGAGGCGGTCGTGAGTGACGGCTCGTCCACCGCCGCTCCCGACGGTTGGATGAACGACGTTCGTCGGTCGTTGCCCTGGACGATGCCGCTCGTCACGCGGAACTGCGTCGGATTCCAGCGAAGCTTCCATGCATCGAGACCGAGGGTGTGCGCGGTGTCGTTCGTGAGCAGATAGTCGAGGGAGAACGCGAAGTTGTGCGCCTTGCCGTCCTGGAATTCCGTCCGGTCGATACCACTCGTGTATGTCGTCGTCGCGGAAAGATTGTTGAGCAGCGGGCCGACGAGAGGATTCGAGAAAGGCGTAGTTCGACGAATGGTGAGACTGTAGGTCGTGATGTCGTTCTTCGGCTTCCGCAGTCCGGCGATCGCGCTACCGGAGATGTCCGTCTGCGACAGATACAACGGATCGCTGGCAAGCGAGATCCGCGAGATCGTGAGCGGCATCGCCAAGCCGAACGCGTCGGGCAGCATGCGATCCAACCGCACCGTGGCGCCGATCTCCGTGGTCCGCTGTCCGAGAAAGGACGCCTGCTCACCGAGCTGACGAAAATTCGGATCGCGATTGCTCACGTTGACGCGCACGTCCGCGAAGTCGCCCAGATTGAGCTGGCCGGTGATTTGGCCCGCCCAGCCCGTGCTGTTCTTCTGGCGGTCGAGCCGGATGTCGTCCACCCACAGCTCGAGTGTGTCGCCCGCCATTGTGAACGCGCCACTGCTCGCTCCGACTCGCACTATGCCGACCGCGACCTCCTGCACCGAGGCCAGATTCGGCGCGGTGACGGCCGGATCGACGGTGTACACCATGTAGCCGTTGTCGCATGCCGCGAAGCGATGGACAACCACGCCAGTCGGAACCGGCGACTTCGCGATGATCGCCGAGTCGGCGCCGCTGCAGGCGAGCAGCTCTTTCTTCCCGGCGAGATACGCCTGCTGGATCTGATTGCGCAGCTGGACGAAGCGCGACAGGTCGATCGTGAGGTCGCTCCACGCTGCTTGCGTCTGCCCGGCGTTCACGGGCGATCGATACAAATAGAAGTTGTTCTCGTCGCGGCCGATCTTGACGTACATCTCCAACTCGCCCGGCTGCCCCCAACGATTCACGCGCCCTCGCCCCCACACGCGAAGCTGCTCGAACAACAGGTAGTCTTCCGCGCCCGTCGGGAACCGCCAATACGCTTCGGCGCGATCGTAGAGCGGCAGGTTGCCCGCCTGAATTCGCAATGAGGATTCGTTAATCGCGGTCAACCCTGCCTGGAACTCCGCGCCCTTGAAGTTCGCTTCGTCGATGACACCTGGCGGCGGCTGATAGGCGAGCACCGCGCTCGAGTCATTGGTACCAACCGTCGACGTGATCACGAAGCCGCCGTCGGGGCGGAGGCCGCCGATGCCGGCGAGGGTTTGCGGGCTTCGATCGAGCCAGGGCGACCCCGTCACGTGCAACTCGGCGATCGGCAGCTGCGTCGGCTCTTCGGGGTCCTGCTCGGCGCCGGAGACGACGGTGAGTCGCAACGCGCGCAGCTTGCGTCGATCGACGTCGTTCAGCGAATCGCTTGGTGTGCCGAACGGCACACTGACGAGCACCCACTGTCGAGTGCGCGGGCGCGGCACGCCTTGCACGTACAGCGTGTCGGTGAAGGTATTGCCGACACGCTTGTAGTAGGTGGGAAGACTCAGATCGACGATGTAGCGAAGCAACCGCTCTCGCTCGCGGTCGGCGCTGCCGAGGTTGAGCGCGTTGTCGAGATCGATGTCCTCTTCGTCGAGCTTCGCGTTGGCGACCGTGCAGTTGGTTCGGGGGTCGCCGATGATGTCGAGCGCCCCGGGCGCGCCGCGACAGGTCCGCACATTTGTCTCGCGCCGAATCGTCGTGCCGTCGACGACGACGAGCGTATCGACGACGTCGCCGGGCAGTCCGGTGTCGTTGACGTCGGCGTTGAAGGCGCGTGAAAAGGGATCACGCTCGCTGTCGAGACGATCAAACCCCTGGGTTTTTCGCCCGCCGAACAGGCTGTCGACCCCAGTTCCCGTCCGCTTGATCGTGAGCGTTTCCGGCGCAAAAGTCAGCGAGTTCTCCGACACGTCGCCGAAGTCGAACACGAGCGTCGGATTTCTCGGACGAACGGCGGCGCTCGTGTCGAGCAACGTCCAGAACTCGAGATGCTCGCCGCGCGTCAAATCCAGTCCACCTGGTCGGAGTACCGTGCGAATGCTGCGAAAGCGCCGGCGACTCGTGGGCAAGCCCGCCGTCCACTGATATCGCTTCGAGGTTCTGTCGTATCGGCCGGCCTGGTCGAGCGGAAGAAGCGTGAGCCACAACACGGGCTCGTTCGACTCGATGCCTGAGCCGGTGAGCCGCAGCAGCGGATCGATCCCGCTTCTCGTCACCGTGAGTCGCTGGCCGCCCGGCGTCTGGACGTTCGTCTGCCAGACGAGCGTCGACGCATTCCTCTCCTCGAAGAGAGCGCCGGGAAACTTGTTGCGAAGTGCCGAGCCGTACGCCGGCAGGCTGCTCCAATACCACGCCTGGTCGCCCAGTGCGATCGTCGTCCCGCTGCCGGCGTCGAAGGTCTCGACGTAGGCTTGTCCCTGATTGCGTGCCGCGAATTGCGGATGGCTGCTGGCAACTTCACCGAAGAGTGAGAGTCGCGACGGCGTCTTCGAATCGCCGAACGGCAAATGACTCGTCAATCGCGTGAGCGACGGAAGGTCCCAGCTGAACTGCGCCGTGGCCCCGGTCGTCAGCGTCGAGTTGCTCTGCAGACCGAGTTGCGGGCGGTTGAAGGGGGTCGACTGCGACTGATTGATCGCGGCGAAGGTGAGCGTGCCGTGTGAGACCGGCAGCTCCGATACGAGTCCGGCGAGCGTCGTCTGCGACGCGCCGTAGCTCGCGTTCTCCTCGTAGCTCACGAGCACGCGGCGCTCCGAGCGGAACAGCGTATCGGGACGCAGAAACTCGAGCCGGCCGACGTCGTAGTCGATTCGATAGTCGAGCTCTCGCACGAGGGGCCGTCCGTCCATCAGAATGCGCTCGGAGCCGGGCCGCATTTGCGACGAGCCCAGGTTCAGCGCGCCCGCCTCGTCACCGACGCCGGTCTCGTAGCGAAAGCGAAGCCGATAGATGGTGGTCGGATGCTGCGCCGAGTAGATGTACTCGCCGGGCGTCGTGTAAATCGGATCGTTCGTCGGGTTTCCCGGTACGACGAGTCCGGCGTTGCGCGCGCTGAACGGGTGCAGCGATGGAAAGACGAGGAAGTAGTCCTTGATCACGTGCGCCAGATCGAGCGATTGCCCACCCCGCAGGTCCGCGGCACCCGCTCCGAGGTCGAACACCGGATCGCTCGGCCGCGGCCATATCCGATTCTCGAAATCGAATTCGGCCGGACTCGTCGGCTGCGCGAGGCCGAACATCTGGAGGAATGTTGCGTCGCTGCCGGCGACCGGGTGCTCCAGCAGACCGCTGCCCGTCACGACACGCAGCTGTACGGAGCGCCGGACCAGGTTGGCGCCGGCGATGCGGTACACCGCGCGAATCTCGTTGCGGAATTGCGGCGACGATGGGCCAACGCTCGGATCCATCACGAGGTTCGCGACCTGGTCGTGCGCGGCGATGTACTGAATGTCGGGGGTCCCGCCGGTCGTCGTCCAAATCGTATCGCGCCCGTTGATCTTCACGTTGTACGCGACGACGAGCCGCTCGTTCGTCTCGTTCAGGGGGCGTACGAGCGCGAACCAGAGGAGCGACTGGTCCATGTAGTAGTCGACACCCTCGCGCAACAGGTCGTACGTCTGCGTCCCCGCCGTGGCGCCGCCGCGGACGCGAAACCGTGGGCCGTTGGCGTTCTGCGGCTGTGTGCCGAACTGCAGTCGATAGAGAAGAACGCGCGTCGGGCGGAGCGTATCCGGCAGCGACCGGCTGAGCCGCTGCATTTGCAACGTGTTCAGGATGTCGATGTTCGGATAGGCGCTTCCGAACAGGGCGGGATCGAGGGTGAAGAAGAAGCGCAGCCGTTCGATCTGGTAGTCGGCGATCTCCTGCTCGTTTGTCTGCGCGACGCGTCCGCCGAGGCGGAATTCGCGATTTTGGACGACGTTTCCCGTCTGGCGGGCGAAGATCGATCGCAGCTTGAGAGAGCCGAACTGATTCGTGACCTGCATGCCGTAGTTGCCGCTGGGCAACGAAGACGTCATGAATCGCGAGGCCGGAGCGACAAAGGCGATGTTGCCGAGGTCCACCCGTCGGAAGCGGGCAGTCGAGTCGCCCTCGTAGTAGAGCGACACGGTGTTCGAGGCGTCGAACTCGCGCTGCATGTCGTAGTCGACATTCACGTGCACGCGATCGCCGATGACGCCCGCCGTCTTGAGGGTGCCTTTGAAGTCGAGATTCCATGGGAGGAAGCCCGCATTGCAGCCGGACAGCGCACTGATCTGCACCGCCTCGAGCGAGTTGCAGCGGAGGTTGCGGTCGCGCTCCGTTTTTCCTTCGATGCGGAGATTGAAATCGACGGGAATGTCGAGCCCGGGCACGACGAATGTGCCGGGTCGGCGGGTCGAGTCGCTGTCGGCAGCCGGCCGGGGCAGGACGACCCGGCGTCCCGTGTCGGGCCTTGCCCGCGCCGTGTCCCGTGCCGGTACCACCTGCGCCGCGGCCTGCCTAACCCCGCCCAAAGCTCCCGCGGTCGTCAGCACCGCGACGACGCCGATCAGGGCTCTCGAGCCAACGCCGGGAAAGAGGGGGGAGAGGCGCACCAAAGACTACAGGTGGGGTAGGAACCCGCCGACGAATCGTGCCGTTGGCCGGGCCCGTCGCCATACCCTCGAGCGGTCAGGGGAAGTCGCGTCGGAGCGACCGGAGGAATGACCTTGAACTCGGGCTGGCGGCGGGTGGAATATACAGGCCGGGCACGGGCGTACAACCCTGTGGAATTCTTGGAGTTCCACGCCGCTCGGCCAGCTCGGAATCCATCGTGAAGATAATCAGCCGTTACGTCCTCAAAGAGCACGTTGGGCCCTTCGTTTTCGCCCTTTCGGCGCTGACGTCGCTCATGCTGCTCCAGTACATCGCGCGGCGCTTCGGCGACTTGGTCGGGCGCGGGCTGTCGTGGCAGGTGATCACGGAGTTTTTCATCCTGTCGATTCCCTTCACCGTCGCGATGACGTTGCCGATGGCCGTCCTCGTCGCGGTGCTCTACGCCTTCAGCAGGCTCGCGTCCGAGAACGAGATCACGGCGTTCAAAGCGGGCGGCGTCTCGACGCGCCGGCTGATGCGCCCGGCGTTGATCGTTTCGGTGTTCGTCGCTCTCTTCATGCTCTGGTTCAACGATCAGGTGCTGTCGCGGGCGAACCATGAGTTGGCGACGCTGCAGTTGGCCATTCTTCGCACCAAGCCGACCTTCGCGCTGAAGGAACAGGTCATCAACACGGTGAAGGAAGGCCAACTGTATCTGCGCGCCGGATACATCGATCGCGATCAGTCCGGAAAGATGCGCGACATCACCATCTATGATCTGAACGATCCGCAGCGCCGGCGCACGATCTACGCGAACCACGGCACTCTCGCTTTCGCGTCGAACAAGCGCGACCTGATCATGCATCTGTTCGACGGCATGATGCTCTCGTCGCCGAACAATGAGGTCGCGCAGCTCGATCGCGTCTACTACGTGGAAGATCAACTTCGGGTGAGGGACGTCTCCAATTCGTTTCAGTCGATCAACGCGGACACGGCGTCCAAGGGCGAGCGCGAGATGTCGGTGTGCGAGATGCAGAAGGAGTACGAAACGCGAAATCGGGCGTACATCAGCGCCATGACGGATAGTCTGACAGCCGTTTGGCGTCTCCAGCGCGACAAGGGCAAGAACCTGCCGAAGCCGGCCGCACCCGTGTTTCGTCGGGCGGGCGGGATTGGCGCCATGTACTGCAACCTGATCAACAAGAAATTCGGTAAATACTTTGTCATCAAAGAGGCGCGCGCGGCCGAGGTACCGAAATTCCGACGCTTTGCTCGGCAGGCGAGCGGCACGCCGCAGGACACGGTGAAGCGCGACACGAGCGCGAAAAAGGACACCGCGGCAAGAAAGGACAGCGCGGCGAAGAAGGACAGCGCGGCGAAGAAGGACAGCGTCGCCAGGCGCGACACGAGTCCCATGACAAGGCTCGGCGATTCCGTCGTGGCGCCGGCGATGAATGGCCCGGTGCCGAACGGAATTATCCCCGTACCCACGCCTGCTGCTCCGGCGACCAACGCGCCGGCGTCTCCATCCGGCACGGCGACGCCGGCCGCGGCGACACCCGGCGTTGCGACCACGAACGACACCGCGGGGACGGCCGCCGCGATGGAGCTCGGCGACGCCAAGATCCGTCTCGAGGACGCGCGCCACTGGCGCAACCGGTACGGCGTCGAAATCCAAAAGAAGTTCTCCCTCGCCGCGGCGTGCATCGTCTTCGTGCTCGTCGGCGCGCCGATCGCCTTGCGCTTTCCTCGCGGCGGCGTGGGCCTCGTCATTGGCGTCAGCTTCGCCGTATTCGCGATTTATTACGTCGGTTTGATCGGCGGAGAGTCGCTGGCCAATCACAACATCGTTTCGCCCTTCTGGGCGATGTGGGCCGACAACGTGATCTTTCTGCTCGTCGGCCTGCTCCTCGTCTCGCGCATGGGACGCGAGGGCGTGACGTCACGCGGTGGAAACTTCGCCGAGACGATCGACAAGATCGGCGGGTGGTTCAGCCGTACCCGCTCGACGACGTGATGAAACACATCCTTCGACCGCTCGACCGGTATGTGTTCGCGGAGTTCGCGAAGATCTTCACGGTCACGGCGCTCGGCTTTCCGATTTTGCTGATCGTCATCGATCTCACCGATCACGTTCAGGGATATCTCGAGCGGAACTTGTCGACGCGCGACATCGCGCTGAGCTATCTGTTCTGGATTCCTGATTCGATGTTCATGGTGTTGCCGGCGGCGGTGCTGTTCGCCACGGTGTTCTCGATCGGCGGCTTCACGCGCCACTCGGAGGTCACGGCGGCCAAGGCGTCGGGGATCAGCTTCTATCGCCTCATCACGCCGATCTTGGTCGGCGCCGTTTTCGCCTGTGGGCTGGATCTGGGACTCGGCGAGTTCGTGCCGATCAGCAATGCGCGGCGCAGCCACCTTCTGCAAGAAGACAAGGCACAAATCGGCTCGGTGCGCTTCAACTTTGCCTTCGCGGGCGAACAGGGACGCGTCTACAAGGCATCCGAGCTGCGAACCGATTCGGCGCGAATTCGCAGTTTGCAGATCGAGCGAAAGGGTCAGGGCGCGGCGTACCCGACCTACGTGCTCGCCGCGGACACCGCGAAGTACGATGCGCGACGCCGCAATTGGACGCTGCGCAACGGGGCGATGAATATCGTCACCGACACCGGGCACACGTTCACCGTCTCGTTCGCCGTCGCGCACGACAAGAATTTCACGGAGCAGCCGCTCGACATGATGGCGAAAGCCCGCGATCCGCACGACATGCGCTATCGGGAGCTGACGCAGTTCATCAATGCGCTCGAGCGGTCGGGCGGTGACGCCAACGTGTTGCGCGTCGAGCGCGCCCTCAAGATCGCCATTCCCGTCACCTGCATCATTATTGCGCTGTTCGGCGCTCCGCTCGCCACGAGTACACAGCGCGGCGGCTCGGCGTATGGCATCGCCGTGAGCCTTGCAACGACGATGATCTTTCTGCTGATGATTCAGCTGACGCGGGCAATCGGGGGCAAGGCGCTCATTCCGCCCGATCTGGCGGCGTGGATTCCCGGAGCGGTTTTCGGGTTGATCGGACTCGTGCTTCTGGCACGGGTGCGGACTTGAGCGGTCCGCTTCCGCAGTTCGGGCGAGAAACTCAACAATTTCCGGTCGTCCAGCGGACGTCGATCCGCTTTTTCCGGCGCGTAACCCGCTGGTGGGTCGGGCTGTTCCGCGACGTCGGCGTCCGGAGCTACTTCGTTCGAGACATCGCCCGCGCCATGGGCGATCCGGCGACCTACGTCCCGGAAACGATCCGCCAGATGAAGAACATCGGCGTGGATTCGATCCCGATCGTCCTCGTCGTGGCGGCGTTCATCGGTGGCGTCATCGCGCTGCAGACGCGCTACCAGCTCTTCCCCGGGGTCGAGCTGTCGATCATCGGTCTCGCCAGCCGGCTAATGGTCGTGCTGGAGCTCGGACCGCTGCTGACGGGCCTCGTGCTCACCGGGCGGGTCGGCGGCCGCATGACCGCCGAAATCGGGACGATGCGCGTCACGGAGCAGATCGACGCGCTGGAGACGCTGGCCTACGATCCGGTCGCTTTTCTCATCGTGCCGCGGTTCCTCGCCGCGACGGTGATGTTGCCGGTTCTCGTCATCCTCGCCGACGCGACCGGCTTGCTGAGCGCATACACCGTCTCCGTCCGCATTACCGACGTGACGCCGCAAGACTTCATCACCGGTCTGCGCCTGGGCTTCGGCACGTTCCAAGTGGTCTATAGTCTGCTCAAGGCGATGATGTTCGGGATGGCGATCTCGTTGGTCTGCTCTTATGAGGGTTACATTACCGAAGCCGGCGCCGAAGGTGTCGGCCGATCGACCGCGAGAGCGGTCGTCATCACGTCGATGACCATTCTCGTGCTGGATGCTCTGACGGCGGGCGTCCTGGGTCCCCTGCTCCAGACATGAAACGTCGGAACGAAGTCAGCGTCGGAATTCTCATCACGGTGGCTGTCGTCGTTCTCGTTCTGGGAACGCTTTGGCTCGCGCGCGGCAAGCTCAAAGCGGGCTATCCGTTGTATACGCGCTTCGCCTGGGGCCAGAACCTGAAGCAGGGGCAGCCAGTGCTGCTCGCCGGCGTGAGCGTGGGCTACGTGGGCGACGTCAACTTGCGACGCGATGGCTTTCTGGACGTGATGATCCGCATCGACGACCAGTATACGGTCCCCAAGGGCTCGACCGCCGCGGTGAAACCGGTCGGCATCTTCGGCGACGTCGCGGTCGCACTCACGCCACCGATTCCAGTCCCCGCGGCATCCTATTCTCCGGGCGACACGGTGCCTCCGGGCCCGGCGGCGTCCGACATCGGCCAGATCATGAGCCGCGTCGACACGATCGGCGTCGCCCTGACGGTGTTGATGCATTCGCTGCAACAACAGATCGTTGAAGCGGGCACGCTGAAAGACATCAACAAGACGGTGGCGTCGACGGCCGCGCTCTCGGTGCAGCTCCAGAAAGTCCTCGCCCAGCAGAATGAGAATCTGACGCAGACGATGGCATCGTTCCGCAACGCCGCCGGCCACTTGAGCACCCTGGCCGATTCCGCGCAGATCGACTCGACGATCAAGAACCTGCGGAAGACGAGCGAGAACGGAGCGCGACTGGTCGCGAATCTCGATTCAACGAATACCGAGATTCGAAAATTGCTCACCTTGGCACAGAGCGGAAACGGCACGATCGGCAAGTTCCTCACCGATTCGACGCTCTATACCGACACGCATCGTCTGCTCCGCCAGATCGATTCGCTCGTCGCCGACATCAAGGCGAACCCGAAGAAGTACATCAACGTTCGGATCTTCTAGCAACGGGCGATTGGGCGATTGGGCGATTGGGCGATTGGGCGATTGGGCGATTGGGCGATTGGGCGATTGGGCGATTGGGCGATTGGGCGATTGGGCGATTGATACGGGCAGATACCAACGCATCGCTGCCTTTTCTTCACTGCTATTCACTTGTCACGTCGTCTCCGCGCCTGTCCGCAGAATCCGTGCTTTTCTCCGCGTCCAAATGCTGTTCACGAGAACGTGAGGGAAGTCGGCGCCAGATTGGCGACTAGTAGCTTTGAGTCGACCCGTCCACCCTACGCACGCGTCGCCCGACCGTGAGATAGTAGACCGGCACCCCGACCAGGATCACGCCAAAAATCGCCAGCGTCGGCCAGCGGCTGCTGTCGTCGATCAGCGCGTTGCCCAGCAGGTACGCCGACGCGACGACGAACAGGATCGGTGCGAAAGGATAGAGCGGTGCCCGGAAGGGCGGCTCATACCCCGCGCGGCGGCGGAAGATGAAGATCGACGCGACGCCAAGGGCGTAGAACGGCAAGATCGCCGTGACAAACGTGTCGGCCAGCTGCTCGAAGGTCCGCAGCAGCACGAAGATGATGCCGAGCACCGCCGCAAGCGCGATCGCGACGTACGGCGTCTCGAAGCGCGGGTGCACCGCCGAGATCTTCTTGAAGAGCATCCCGTCCGCCGACATCGCGAAGAACACGCGCGGGTTGGTGAGAATCGATCCATTGAGCGTACCCAGCGTGGAGAGCATCACCGTGATCGAGACGAAGGTGACGCCGACGGGACCGACGAGGCGCAATGCGACGTCCGCTGCAACGAGCTTCGAATGCCGAATTTCGTCGACGGACATCACACCGAGATACGCGACGTTCGCCAGCAGATAGATCACGACGACGGCGATGGTTCCAAAAATGAGCGCGCGCGGCAAGTTGCGCTCTGGATCCTTCACCTCGCCCGAGATGAACGCGAGGTCGGCCCATCCGTCGTACGCCCAGAGCACCGAGACGAGTGCGAGTCCGAACGGCGCGATCGAGAAGCTGCCCGGCGGCGAGACCGGCGTGAAATGGCCGCCGGTCTTTGGAAGGCCAACCGCGATCGCCACGACGATGATGAACAACAGGCCAAAATACTTGGCGACCGTCGTGACGTTCTGGATCAGAGAGCCCCAGCGAACGCCCACATAGTTGAGAGCCGCAACCACCGCGATCGCGATCGCCGCCACGTAGTGCACCCAACCATCGTACGGC
The DNA here is from genome assembly GCA_025928335.1 of Gemmatimonadaceae bacterium. Classification (GTDB taxonomy): domain Bacteria; phylum Gemmatimonadota; class Gemmatimonadetes; order Gemmatimonadales; family Gemmatimonadaceae; genus JAQBQB01. The sequence continues at coordinate 3,428 of JAICJQ010000016.1, read as the reverse complement.
GCGACCGTCGGATCGAACCCCGAGACGCGCAGCAGATATTCGGCAAATGTGGTCGCAATCGCGCCGAGCGCGGCCGCGCGGATGATCGCCAGCTCCGCCCAGCCAAAGAGGAACGCAGGCAAGCGTCCCCACGCGTTTCTGATAAAGACGTAGATGCCGCCCGTGTCCGGAAAAGCGCCGGCCACCTCGGCGAGCGTCAGTGCGCCGCATAGCGCGACGACGCCGCCGGCGATCCATACGCCAAATAGGGGAAGCGGGCCGGGCAGTCGATTGGTCACGCTCGCCGGCGTACGGAAAATGCCGCTGCCGATGGTAATGCCGATGACGACCGCGATCGCGCTCCAGAGACCCAGACGTCTGGGGAGCGCCGGTTGTGCGGTCGTTCCCGGCGATAGGTCGGGGCCGGAGCTCGAGCGGGCCGGCATGGTGGAGTGGGCCATTCTCTATGCTACCACTGGAAGCGCACTTCCGATACGATCGTTAACTTTTTCAGCGATCCAATGCGTGTCCTACTGACCACCGCCATTTTCTGGCTCGCTGCTCTGTCGAGCGCGGCTGCCCAAGTCATGATTCTTCGATCGGCTATCCTGTCGGCGCCGCAGACGGCGTCGGCGGAGGGGAGCCGGCCGGCACTTCGCCGAGCGCTCGAAATCGCCTGGGCCGGACTCCCCGGCATCGCACTCGCCGTGCTCTTTGTCTTTACCTGGCGCGCGATGCACGCGGCCTCGCCGATCACGCTGCCGCCGAGATGAAATCCGTTCGGCGTGTGTCGATCGCGGCGCTCATTGTCGCGTGCCTCCATCTGGTTTTCGGAGCGATCGTCCGCATCTCCGGCTCCGGGATGGGCTGCGGAGATCATTGGCCGAAATGCTACGGGTACTGGTTCCCGCCTTTTAGCCGGCCTGATCTCATCGTCGAGGTGAGCCATCGGTACCTGGCGTCGATTCTGACGTTCACCGTCGCGCTGCTCGTCGTCGTTGCCTACCGAAACCGCCGCGAGCCACGCGTCGGAGGAGCAGCGGGAGCGCTCCGCTCGGCGATCGGCGCGTTCGGGGCGGTGATCACCGCCGCTGTTCTCGGCGGGGTGACGGTCAAATTCGGGAATGCCCCATGGGCGACTGTCGCACATTGGCTCGTCGCGATGACACTCCTCGCGCTCGTTGCGACGACGGCCATTCGCGCCGGCGCATTGGGCGGGACGTCCGTGCTCTCGCAACACGGGACAGCTCGCGCGGCACGATCGGCGCGCGGTGCGGCGATTCTCGCCATTCTGGTTGTCGCGTTGGGCGGACTTACCGCGAAGGTTCCCGGCGCCGCCGTTGGATGTACGACTGTTCCGATGTGCGGCCGGAATCCGGCGGTGGACGCGGGCGGCGTTTATGTCCAGGTCGTCCACCGTACGCTGGCCGTTTTGCTGCTGCTGCACCTGATCGGCGTCGCGATGATGCTCAGAAAGCGGCGTGAATCGGAGGCGCCCATCGTCGTAACGGCGTCGCGCGTCGCGCTCGGCCTGGTCGTGCTTCAACTCGTGGTGGCGTCGAGCATGATTCTGCTGCATCTGCCGCCGGTTTTGCGATCGTTGCATGAGGCGACCGGCGTGGGAATCTGGCTGAGCTGCTTCGTCTTCGCTTACCTGGCGAGCCGCGCGCGTTCAGGTCCGCTCGTCGAGGGCGCCGCGGTCGCGCCGCCACGATCCGAGCCCAGGATCGGGATGACACGGACGGTGGACGCGTGACCGACATCGCCGTCGCCGAATCACGCACGCGGTCGTTGACGCGTGATCTCGTCGCGCTCACCAAGCCGCGGATCATCTCGCTGCTCCTCGTCACGACTATCGCGCCGATGTTTGTCGCCGGAACGCCGAGTTGGACGCTCGTCCTCGGCGTGTTCGTGGGCGGCTATCTGATGGCCGGTGGCGCGAACGCCGTGAACATGTATCTCGATCGCGACATCGACGATCGCATGTCGCGCACGCGGCTGCGTCCAATCCCAAGTGGACGGATGCACCCGCGCGAGGTGCTCGCGTTCGGTGTACTGCTCTCGACCGCGGCGACTTGGCTGCTCGCGCAGGTCGCCAACGTGCTGACGGCGACGCTCGCGCTGGCCGGCTTCTACTTTTACGTCTTCGTCTACACACGCTGGCTCAAGCGAAGCACGCCACAGAACATCGTGATCGGCGGCGCCGCCGGTGCATTTCCACCGCTCGTCGGTTGGGCCGCGGTGACGAATCGCATCGACTTGTTCGCGGTCTATCTCTTCCTGATCATCTTCTACTGGACGCCGCCGCACTTCTGGGCGCTCGCGCTTCTCAAGCAGAAAGACTACGGCAAGGCCGGCGTGCCGATGGCGCCGCTCGTCTGGGGCGAGCGCGAGACGAAGCATCAGATGTTCTGGTACACGCTGATCCTGATCCCGCTCACCCTGCTTCCCTACACCTTCGGCGCGCTCGGACTCGTGTACCTCGTATCCGCCGTCGCGTTGAATGTGAAATTCCTCATCGAGGTCGTGCGCGTCGCGCGAGCCGCCGAGTGGACGAAGTTGGCGTGGCATCTCTACAAGTTTTCGCTGGTCTATCTTGCGCTGCTCTTCGCCGCGATGGTTGTTGACCGCGTGCTGCTGACGTGACAGCCCCCGCCGCTGAGCGCTCGCGGCGCCTCCGTTCGCCCAAGCCACTCGGCAGGCTGCTTCCCAAGTTGCGTCCTCATCGCGGACGACTGGCCGTCGCGGCGGTCTGCCTTCTCGTTGCCGCGGCCGTCGGACTGATCTTCCCGCAGGTCGTGCGGCACTTGCTCGACGCCGCGTTCCAGCGCCACGATCGCGCGCTGCTCGATCGCATCGCGCTCGGGCTTCTCGGCCTCTTCGCGCTCCAGGGCGTGATGAATTTCGTGCAGGTTTTTCTTCTGACCTCCACGACCGAGCGCGTCGTCGCCGGATTGCGGCAAGACGTGTTCGCCCATCTCGTGCGGTTGTCGCCCGGTTTCTTTACCGAGCGGCGCACGGGTGAGCTGACGAGCCGACTGTCGAGCGACCTCACGATCATCCAGTCGTTGTTCAGCACCTGGATCTCCGAGATGTCGCGACAAGTGCTCTTCCTCGTCGGCGGTATCGTGCTGCTCACGCTGACCCATCCGCGGCTCACCACGACGACGTTGGCGGTCACCCCGGTCGTCATTGGGGCGGCGTTTCTCTTCGGCCGCCGGCTACGGCGCGCGAGCACCGGCGTTCAGGATCGCATCGCCGAGGCGATGGCCGGCGCCGACGAAGCGTTCGCGCAGATTCGCACCGTGCAGAGCTTTCGGCGAGAAGACTCCGAGGTCCGTCGCTACGGTGCGCAGCTCGCGGACGTCGTTACCGCGGCGATCGCGCGTGCCAAGCTTCGCGCTCTCTTCTTCGGCGTCGTCGGGTTCGTCGCGTTCGGCGGCGTCGTG
>JAICJQ010000194.1 GCA_025928335.1 Gemmatimonadaceae bacterium | reverse complement strand
TGCTGCCCGCGGAGCTCATCAGCTTCAACCCAGGGTGGACGCGCATGGAGGTGAGTCTCGGGGTGCTTGGCTTCACCGCGGCGCTGTCGTTCGCCACGGCGCTCCTCGTCGGCGCGGTGCCGGCACTCGTTGCGAGCAGCGCGGATCCACAGCTTGCCTTGAGTGAGGGCGGCCGGAGCGGATCGGAGAGTCGCGGCCGCCATCGGTTACGCGCCCTTCTCGTGATGGGCGAGATGGCACTCGCGCTCACCATGCTCGCCGGGACGATCGTCACGGTACGCGGCTTCGACGCGCTCGCCCGAACGGCTCCGGGTTACCGAGTGGATCACGCGCTGACGATGCAATTGACGGCGCCGATCGCGCGCTACACCACGGAGGCCAACGCCGAAGCGATGTACAATAGTGTGCTGGACCGCATCCGCGCCGAGCCCGGCGTGGCGAACGCTGCGTACGCGACGGCGCTGCCGCCCGAGTGGTCGGATCACAGCGACCGCATCTTTCTCGAAGGCGAAGCGCGACCAACCCGCAGCGATCCAGCCCGCCGGCCGCGCTCACGCATGGTGAGCCCGACCTACTTCGCGACGATGGACATTCCCCTCATTCGCGGACGCCTGTTTACGAACTCTGATGACTCGACGTCGGCCGCCGTGGTCGTCGTGAGTGAAGCAATGGCTCGTGCGTACTGGCCGGGGCAGGACCCGGTCGGTAAGCGGATCGGTTGGGCGGGCGAGGACGCGACGATGGCGACGGTGATCGGTGTCGTCGGCGACGTCCACGACAACCCGAACTTGGGGCCTGCCGAGACCGCGCCGACCTACTATGTATCCGTCGTTCAGCGACACCCGTGGCGTACGATGTCGCTCGTCGTTCGGACGCGTGAGGATCCTGCAGCGATCGCCCGCCGAATCACGCGAGCGATTGGGAGTGTCGCACCCAGCGTCGCGCCGGGCGGCGTGTTGACACTCGACCATCTGCGCGCCGCGTCGCTCTCGCCGCAGCGGTTCACGAGTGAGATGATGGCCGCATTCGCCGTCGTCGCGCTGTTCCTTGCCGGAATCGGCATTTACGGCGTGATGTCGTACAGCGTGGCGCAGCGGACACACGAGATCGGCGTCCGCGCCGCACTGGGGGCCCAACCGTCAGACATCTTGCAGGGCGTGCTCGGCGCGGCAACCCGAATGGTCGGGTTGGGGATCGCGGTCGGCGCGGCAGGCGCGCTGTTCATGACGCGCGGGCTGGCGCACTTGTTGACCCAGATCTCGGCGAACGATCCCACAGCACTTGTCGTCGCCATCGCGGTTCTCGCGGTTGCGGCGCTCCTCGGCACTTACGTCCCCGCGCGCCGCGCAATGAGGGTAGACCCGATGACCGCGTTGCGGCGTGACGGATAGGTCGTTGTCGCGCCTTAGGGACGAGCGACCCGTGAGCGAGGCCGGCGCACGACTCTCACCTTGCCCGTCTTGCCACCGCCGCAGAAAAAACGATCGTTGCCATCCGACTCGAGACCGGAGACGCCAACGCCCTCCGGCATCTCGAGCCGCTCGAGCACTTCACCGGTTCGCGGATCGATTCTCCTGATGTCACTTTGGCCGGCTTCCGAGGTGCCGTGCCACATCTCTCCATCAACCCACGTCACGCCCGTGACGAAACGGTTCGACTCGATGGTGCGGAGAATGGCGCCGGTATCCGGATCGATCTGATGAATCTTTCGCGCGCGATACTCGCCGACCCACAGCGTTCCTTCCGCCCAGGCCAGCCCTGAATCGCCGCCGCCGCCCGGCGTCGGAATGGTGTCGAGAACGCGTCCCGTCGCCAGATCGATCTTGGAGATGCGATCCTCAGCGATCTGATAAAGATGTTTGCCGTCGAACGCGGTCCCTGCGTGCGCGGCGACGTCAATCGATCGCACCGGCTTTCCACTTTCCGGATCGAACGCGTTCAGCGCATCGCCGCCGGCATACCAGACGTTCTTCCCGTCGAACGTGACGCCGCCGACGTTGGCGGCCGGAACATCGTACTCGCGCAGGATCTCAGCAGTGTTGTCTCGCATGCTTCGATCCTAGTCGATCGCGACGGCACCAGGGAGTAACAATGCTGTCGTGAATCCAGGCACAGGTGAGGTCATCCACCGCCGCGCGCGACCTCGCCCGATTGCCTGCACCTTCCGCCCCGCCACAAGCGAATCGAGTGCGCGTTGCACGGTTCGCTGGCTCACACCGAGTGCGAGCGCCAAGGCGGAGCTTGACCACGACTCGCCGTCGTAGAGAAACGCGAGAACGGAGGCGTGCTCTTCTTCGACCGGCCGCGCCAACACCACCACGTCGGCTTTTGGTCTCGGGGTCAGCGCAAACCCTCGCTCCGTCGCGCTCACGTCGGCGATTCCGCGCAGCTTTGTCCTGAGCCGAGCCATTTCGACGCGTAGACGGGCGCGATGCGATTCGTCCGTGAACTTGGATCCGAATGCACGTGCGATGAGGACATCTCTCGACACGTCACCCGGCCATGCTTCGCCGAGTGCGCGGGCGAGCGCGAACAACACCGGACGTGTCGCCAGCGAGACGATTCTATCCTGCCGGCGCACGGCGTGCCGGCACGCATCGACGACGAAGGCGTTCGACGCGAACAGCGCCTCGACGTCGGCGAGCAGGAGACCGCGCTCCTCGCCCCGCGCGACGAGTCGCGCCGCGGGAGACGTCAGTACAGCCGACGCACTCTCGACCTCCGCTTCCAGCGCCGGAATTCCCGCGTCGCGCACCGCACGCTTTGCTCGCTCGATCGCCACGACCGCCGATCGCGTGTCGAGCCGCCGCACGGCGATTCCAAAGGCGATCAACTCGTGAACGGTCCGCGACATCAGCGTCAGCGACGCGGGATTCAGCGTGTCGAGCGCACGCTCGGCGTCGTCGATGCGCCCAATGAGAAGCAATCGACGAATCTCGAGATAGCGCGCGTGTATTGCGTTGTCGTGGTCACCGTGCGCTTCGAGCGTCGCCCGCGCGGCGTCGAGGGATTCTGCCGTCCATGCCAGGTCGCGCGACACCAGGGCGATCTCAGCCTCCGCCACGAGGCACCGCGCACGCGCCACGGCCTCCTTGGAACCGAACGCCCGGCGCGCGCGTTTGAGCAGGACTTTCGCCCGCTCGTAATCGCCGAGCTGCGCCATCGCGACCCCACGCAGCGCGAGCGCGGGCGCGTCGTCGCGGAGCGCAACTCGCTTGAGCGCGCCGAGTGGATCGCCCGCCGAGAGCGCACGCGCCGCTGCGATGATCAGTGAATCCAAGGGAATCGCGTCACAGTTGTAACTCTCGCTCGGTACGGCTTGGCGCTTAAGGTGATCTCACGAAGCGCGACCGACGACAACATACACAGGGAGAAGCGAACGATGACGAAGCATATCACCGGGACACGAAACGAGTGGCTCGCGGCGAGAGTCGAGCTGCTGAAGGAGGAGAAGGAACTCACGCGGCGAAGCGACGAGCTGGCGCGCAAACGGCAGGAGCTTCCGTGGGTTCCCGTGACGCACAACTACAAGTTCGACACCGATGAAGGCGTGACGGATCTTGTGGGGCTGTTCAAGGGTCGTTCGCAGCTCCTCGTCTACCACTTCATGTTCGGTCCCGACTATACCGCCGGCTGCCCGTCCTGCTCGAGCATCGCGGACGGGTTCGATGGGATCGCCGTCCATCTCGCCAACCATGACGTCATGCTGACGGCCGTGTCGCGCGCGCCGCTCGCCCAGCTCAACGCGTTCAAGCAGCGAATGCGCTGGACGTTTCCGTGGGCGTCGGCTCACGACTCGGACTTCAACCCGGACTTCAACGTCCGGTTTACCGAGAAGCAGCAGCGCGACGGAACGATCGACTACAACTACCGGCGCGAGGGCAAGTGGCAGCTGCGCGGCAGTGACAACCCGGTCAGCGAGATCGCGGCGATGACGGGCACGGACGCGGCGACCTACACGCGCGAGCGACCGGGCGTCAGCGCATTCGCGCTCGACGATGGCGTCGTATACCACACGTATTCAGCATATGCACGCGGCCTCGATGCCATGTGGGGCGTCTACCAGTGGCTCGATCGCGCACCGCTCGGACGCAACGAGCAAGGTGTGTGGTGGCGGCACCACGATGCATACCCGGCGCAGGTCTGATGCCGATGGGTGAGATGTCGATGTGGACGCGAATGCCGGGTCAGACCTGGCCGGGCTTCGCGGCTGCGTTGTTCGGCATGTGGATGACGATGATGGTGCCCATGATGGCTCCGCCGTTTGCCGTGATGTTGTGGCGGTACCGAGCCGCGGCCGCCACGAGCGGCGCGACGCGGCTCGGTTCGGCAAGCGTGCTCGTAACGCTCGGGTATTTCTTCGTCTGGTCGGGCATCGGCATTGTGGTCGTTCCAGCGCTCGCCGTTGTCTCGGCGGGCACGAGATCGCGCACCGGCGTCGCCGCCTTGCAAGATGGCGTCGACCTGGGACTCCGTTGCGCCAGAAGCTGTGCCCCGCTGATGACGATGGCACTCGTCCTCGGAGGCCTGGACGTTCGTGTAATGGTCGCGGTGACGCTGACGATCACCGCGGAGCGACTGTGGGAGTCGCGCTGCACGCGAGCAGCGCTTTGCCGATACGCCCGTGCCGACCGGGACATGATGAGATTATCGTTATCAGCATGGATTCATCGATGCTTCGCACGTTCATCTACGACACGCTGATCGCCGACGGTGCGATGCCCTCGTCCGTTGAGATCGCGGCGCATTTCTCGGTCAGCAAGCCCGACGCGCTGCGAGCGCTGCGTGAGATGAAGGTCGGCAAGACCGTTCTTCCGAACCCGGAGACGGGCGAGATCTGGATGGCCGGGCCGTTCGCGGCAGCCGCAACTCCGTACGTCCTTCGCGCGGCCGGGCGTCGATGGTTCGCGAACTGTGCCTGGGACATGCTCGGCGTCGCCACGCTCGTCGCGACGCCCGTCGACATCGAGACGCAGTGCACCGATTGCGGTGACCCGATCACAATGCATTTCGAGCCTCAAGACCAGAGCCTCGGCACGGAGCTGCTCGTGCACTTCCTTCTGCCGGCCCGCCAATGGTACGACGACATCGGCTTCACCTGAGCGACAATGTCACTCTTCCGGTCGGAAGATCACGTCGAACGCTGGCTCAGGACGAATCGATTCGATCGAGGTGAGTCGATGCCGATCGACTCGGTGCTGCGGCTGGCGCGCGGTTGGTACACGGATCCGAGGGTCGAGGCCTGGCGTCCGCGTACGCGCGATGAGTCGCAGCGAGTACTCACGGACGCGGGCTTCGTTGGCGATTTTTGGCAGCTACCCGAAGACGCTCTTCGGCGTCGTCTCGGCTTCGGCCTCTCCCCACTTCTCTAATAGCATCTCGACCGTGCCGAGCGCATTATGACTTCGGCGGCCGGCAGGGGGTGCCAGGTTTCGTCCGAACGAAGCGGTCCGGGACCTCCGTTACCGGTTTCCGCACCCAGACGAAGGTGGCACACTGTGGGTGATAGTCCACGAACTGTACGAACACCGTGTCGGCGGCAACGCCGGCTTTGTCGTATTTCGCGTACACCAGGAGCGCTCGACGCGCGATTGGCATCAGCGCTTCGCGCGAAAGATCGGTCTTCTTCCAGTTCTGGAAGACAAGACCGGCGGATCCACGGCCCCGTTGCATGCCGAAGTTCGAGACGCCGAGCTCGTTCATGATGCTGTCGGATAGGGCGCGCTCGGCAGGAGCGACGGTCTTCATTTCCTCCACCTGTTTTCGAGCCGGTTCGACGCGTGGATCGATCACCGGGATGTCGAGCGCGACATCCCACGCGAGGGTGAGCTTGTCATCATGCGAGTCAGCGCCCGCGACGTACATACCCTTGCTGATGAGATGAAGGCGGCCGGCGTCGTAGTGATAGTCGGAAAACCACTTGGCGAGGTCGGCGGCCGTGTAGGCAACCGTGCGTGTGACGGTCGTACCCGGAACGACGACTGTGACGTTCGCCTGCGTGATGCGGCTCTCGCCATCGAGCAGGAAAACGAAATATGCGGCACCGAGCGCGAGAAGCTGTTGGTCATCTCGGTCGTTCTTGAGCAACCGCTCGCGTGCACGGGCGTCGATCGGCGACGCATAGAGGTGAACCGTGAGACCGGCCGTGCGGCCCGCAAAGAACTTCTCACTATAGGTGGCGAAGGCGCTCCTCGTATCGACGTGCGTCTTCCCCCGTCGAAGAACGCTCGATCGCTCGACGTTCAGATCGAACCGTCCGATTGACGTTGTCGGTTCCTGGAAAGCCGCCACCGACGGACGCGTTGTGGTACCGTCGGCGACGGCGCTCAGCGTCGCGAGCGCGAGAGTCTGCATTGAGCGGATGACGCGTGACATCCTAACTTGGGCAAAGAGTCGGATCACTCGGCGACACCGGCTTACTGCATCCCCGCCTTGCCCAACGCCGTTTTCCCGCCCACGATCGGCACCGTGAACGACGAATGCGCGAGATCGAGCGTCAACTCCGTGCCCGCCCGTGGCCACAACGTGAACTCCCGATCGCTCGACATGATCATCACCGCCAGTCGCTTCCCGGCGGGCACGAACTCGTCGTCGGGCTGAAGGTCGAATGTGAGATCGTAGAATTTTCCCGGGACCAACTTCTCGCCGGGCCGCTTCGCGTCGTAGTTCCCGCCCTTCGTTAAAGATCTGTAGTTCTGCGGGTCCGCCCACCCGCGCGTGATCAGACCAATGTGGCTCTGCGACCCCGCCCGCGTCGAATCATAGGGCAGCATCACCAACCACACGCTTAGATTCGCTGCCGGCGCGCTCGACGCGATGCGGAGCGTTACCCTGGGTGTGCCGGAGATGTGCACGGTATCGGTGAACGTTGGCGTCGCATAGAGCAGACGGTTCGGCGATTGGTCCAACATCGCATACATGCTGCCGCTCTTGCTCACATCGTCGATCAGCTTGTCGGAACCGCCTTGCACACCGGTGAATGAGAGATTTGCAATCGCGGTCCCGCCGGCCGTCGGACGAAAGACAATCGAAACAGCACCAGGAACCGGGAACGATGCGAATGGCGTCGGCGGCGTGACGATGCCACCTCGTCCCCTCCCTCGTCCGCGACCCCCCGCCGTCGGATCAGCGCCTCGACCCGCCCGTCCGCTATCGCCGGCAAGCGCCGCTGCTTCGGCCGCTGCCTTGGCAGCCGCGGCGGCCGCCGCCACGGCACGCGGCTCCTGCGCCGCTGCGTCCTGAACGATCCACACCGGCGGGTCCTTCTCCACCCCGTTGTCGACACCATACAGGTAATGGCTGAACCACCGGTTCAGCATGTCGGCCGGCGGGTTGCCGCCGTGACCGCCCTGATGGAGATAGATCGAAACCGGCAGACCGCGCGCCTTCATCTCGTTGTAGATCCGGACGCTGTGCTCGGGCACGACGTTGTAGTCGTTGAGGCCGTGCGCGAGCAGCACCGCCGCCTTGATGTTCTTCACATGCGGCAGCAGGTCTCGGCTGGCCCAGAAATCGTTGTAGTCGCCGCTCGCGCGGTCCTGACCCTTCGGCCCCGCGAAGAGTCCATTCTTGTACAGCGCATCGCACTTCGCTCGACCCGTGCTGTCCCCGCTCGCGATGAAGTCGTACAAGACGTCAACGTCTTCGCCGAGGTAGCCGCCGGGCGACCGGACCAACCCGTTCGTGCGGTAGTAGTGGTAGTACGACGTATTCGGAGACACCGGCACGACGACCTCGAGTCCTTTCACTCCCGTGGTCGCGGCGGCAAGCGGCAGCGTGCCCTCGTACGACGTGCCAATCATTCCGACCT
>JAICJQ010000037.1 GCA_025928335.1 Gemmatimonadaceae bacterium | reverse complement strand
TCTTCCGCGCAATCGCCGATGCGATGCTCGCGATCGTGCGCTGGGTCTTGCTGCTCGCTCCGATCGGTGCGTTCGCGCTCGCCGTGTCGCTCGCCGTTCACCTGGGCAACGCGACGGCGAGCGTGATCGTCTTCTATCTCGTGTCCCACTCGGGATTGTTGCTCATCGTCCTCGGGTTGCTCTATGTCGTCATCCCGGCCGTGACGCGGACCAGCGTGGCGCGCTTCGCGCGCGCGATGTTACCGGCGCAAATCGTCGTGGTCAGCACGCGGTCATCGCTCGCGGCGCTTCCCGCGATGCTCGAGGGCGCTCAGCGAGAGCTCGGCGTGCCGGCGCCCGTCGCAAGCTTTGCGCTACCGCTTGGCGTGTCGCTCCTGCGCGCGAACACGGGGCTCTCGTGGGTGGTCTGCGCGCTGTTTCTGGGAAAGCTGTACGCTGTGACGCTCGGCGCCGGGCAGTTGATCGGCCTGGCGGCGGTCTCGATTGCGTTCAGCTTCAGCGTGCCGGGAATTCCAAGCGGCGGACTTCTGATCGCCGCGCCGTACTACGCGGCGCTCGGCCTGCCTGTGCAGGGAATCGGGATCCTCATCGCCCTGGACGCGATCCCGGACATTTTCAAAACGCTGATCAACGTGACGTCACAGGTATCGACGGCGCTCATTCTCAGCAAGTCGGCCGCCGCAATAACAGAGCGGCCGGCGAGTGCGTCGCCGGCCGCCGAGCTGTCGTTACCGTCGCTGGAGCGCGAAATTACGGCTCCTTGAGCCACTTACCGACACCGCCGTGGCGCGAGCACGCGCCGCGACGGTTCGCCGAGTGTGAGTACATGCCGTCTTTGCATTGGGCGATGGCGCCGGTCGGGTCATTGTCTTCGCCACGCTTCGACGACTGCTGCGTCGTGGCGGCCTTCGTCGCCGGTTCGGACTTTGTGCGCGTCGCCGACGTCTTTGCGGCGGGTGTCGGCGTGGCGGTCGCGGCCGGAGCCGCGGTCTTTGCCGCGGTCTTTGCCTCGGTCTTTGCCGCAGCCTTTTGCGTCGCCTCGGCTTTCTTGGCTGCTTTGGCGGACTGCTTCGCGGCGGCCGTCGCTTTCGAATCGACGCCGCCATGACCCGAGCAGGCGCCGCGGCCGGAGGTCGTGGAGGTGGTTCCGTCCTTACACACCGTCGTCGCTTGCGCGCCGAGTGGCGAGCGAAGAGCGCCGACACTCAGTAAAGCTGTGACTACGGGAATCAATATTCTCGAGCGCATCATCGCTCCGTTGAACGGGTGGGAGGAAATGGCGGCATGCTTTCTCAGGGAGCCGGGGGCGGTTCAGTCTGTGTTGCGCCACCGAGCGCTGCCTGCACCATCGAGAGAGCGTTCGCCATCGTGGAGTGTTCGGGAACTGTCCCGTTCGGCGTCAGCTTATCGACCAGCGCCGGCAGCAACGTCGCGAGCTGGCCGGCGACGGCGGTCACCGGAGTGCCGGTCGACTGAGCGATCTCCTGAACGCGGTCTTCGCCGAGCGCATGGGTAATCTGTTGCGCGGTGATGGGCTGATTGACTCCGGTACCGACCCACGACGAAACGATTCCGCCAAGTCCGCGGCTCTCAAATGTCTGTATCAGTCCTGAAAGGCCGCCGACATTCGGGTCGTTGATCAGCGAAACAACTCGAGACAGGATCGCCCCGCCCCCGCCTTGTCCCTGCATATGCGTGAGGACGTCACTGAACCCTCCCGCGCGGCTTCCGATATCATCCAATAGGCCCACGATTACCTCCGGTTGCGGTTTGCCGACGGCTACCGCGATCGCGGTAGCAACGGCACTTTCGCGAGGATACTGGTGTCCGAGTGAACACTACGCCAGTATGTCGGTCACCCTCGGCAACGGTTCTATGTCACTTCGCGCAACCAGCTCCAAGATCGGCATCGGAATACTGCTGACGTCGCTTGCATGTGGACCGAACATGACCGACGCAGGCGCGAGCGATCCGCTCGCGGCGAATGCAGCCGTCCGCGTGATCAACGCGACGAATTCGCTTGTGGATGTGGTGATTGACGGCCAGACCGTCGTGCGCGGTCTGATGATCGCTCACGTGTCAGAGCGACTCAACGTCTCGTCGGGCAGCCATCTGGTACGACTGGTGGGATCGAGTGGTTCTTCCGCGCAGATCCAGCTCGAGGCGTCGACGACCGTGACGCGAACGGCGGTGGTCGCCCCATCGGGGTCGAGTCTCGCCGCGACAGTCCTCGCCGACACCGGGGCCCTCGTGCCGGTGGGCAAGTCAAAGCTCCGCGTCGCTCACCTCTCGCCGAATGCGGGCTCGATCGAGATTTGGCGCACGCAGCCCGACTTTCAGACGCCGGTGCACATCATGACGCCGTTCGAGTACCTCGCGACGTCGCCATATCTCCAGAGCGATCCCGGATCGTGGGAGGTATTCGTGACCCGGCCGGGGAGTACGGCTAAGGTGACGACGACCGGACCGCTCCAGATTCCGAGTGGAGAGAAGCGAACGGCCGTGCTGCTGGACAGCGCCGGCGTGTTGCTCTTTCGCACCATCGTCGACTAGCAGCACCACACGCCGCGGCGCTGGTGTTCGCGTGAATTCGTTACGGGACAATCTTTCGGTCGAGCTCTTCGATCGTCGCGTTCGACGGCTTCGTCGTCTTCTTGAGGCGCGCTGAGACCTTTTCGGCTTCGGCAAGGACGCGCAGGACGTTCCCGTTCGACAGTTTTGCGAGGTCCGCATCCGTCCACCCGCGGCGTGCGAGCTCGGCGAAGAGCGCGGGGTATTTCGAGACATCTTCCAAGCCAACGACGTTTTCAGTGATGCCGTCGAAGTCGCTGCCGATGCCGACGTGATCGACGCCGGCGATCTTTCGAATGTGCTCGATGTGATCGGCGACCTGGGAGATCGACGCGGTCGGACGCGGATGCTTGGCGCGCCATGCCGCGACTTCGGCCTTGACTGCCGCGGCGTCGTTTGGATGGCGCTTCGTCGCGGCGGCCGTGGTGGCGGCCAGCGAATCGTCGTCCGCTTTGACGGCTGACGAGACGAAGACGTTGACGAACGGCACCATGACCACCCCGCCGTTTTTCGGCAGACGGGCGAGGATCGAGTCGGGAACGTTCCGCGGGTGATCGACGAGCTCGCGCGACGCCGAATGCGAGAAGATGACGGGCGCCTGCGTCGCATCGAGCGCGGAGCTCATCGTGCCCGGCGAGACGTGCGAGAGGTCGACGAGCATTCCGAGGCGGTTCATCTCGTGGACCACCTCGCGGCCGAATGGCGTGAGGCCGTGGTGCTTCACGCTGTCGAGCGCGGCATCGGCCCAATCGAGCGTCACGTTGTGGGTGAGCGTCATGTACCGCGCGCCCATGTCGTAGTATTCCCGTAAGAGCGACAGCGAATTCTCGATGGCGTGTCCGCCTTCGAGACCCATCATCGATCCAATTTTCCCGTTCTTCATCGCGGCGCGGACGTCGGCGGCCGTCGATGCCGATTGCAATTCAGGATATTTGGCGATCATGCGTCGCGCTATGTCGATCTGCTCGAGCTGAACGCGCGCGTACCCGGGTGTACTGGCCACCGCGCCCTTCGATTTGTACGCGGGGTCGGTCGGCTCACCAGGGATGTAGATCGACCAGAATTGCGCGCCGACGTGTCCCTGCTTGAGGCGGCCGAGGTCCGTCATCCCGGGCGTCTTTTTGCGCAGGTCGTAGGCCTCGACGTCCATCGGGTGGACGCTGTCTTCGCGAATGCGCCACGGAAGATCGTTGTGGCCGTCCATGACGGGTGCCGCGCGCAGCACCTTGAGGGCGCGCGCCATGTTGGGGTCGGTTGCCTGTGCTCGCGTCACGGAGGGGGAGATGGCGGCGGCAGTGAAGACGAAGAAGGCCGGGAGGGCAACAGGTCGGCGCATCGGTGGGAAGAGGGAGGGTTGGTCCAACAGCCTGAAAGGTCGCCAGCGGTACACTCCACCTGCAAGCGGGACGAGTCAACCGTTGGGCGCCAGAGGGTGTCTCACGAAACATGACCTTCGAGAGCCTCCGGCAGGACATCCAATACGCCATTCGCGGCCTGCGCATGAAGCCAGGCTTTACGATCGCAGTGGTGGCGACGCTCGGCCTTGGCATCGGCGCCAACTCGGCGATGTTCGGCATCGTCGACCGGTTGCTCTTTCGGCCGCCGGAGCGGATGAAGGATCCGGCGACCGCTCACCGCGTCTACATGTACCAGACGTTCCGCGGAAAGGAGCGCGCCAGTGGCAGTGGCCAATACGCCCGCTATAAGGACGTGGAACGGTGGACGACGAGCTTCTCCGATGTCGCGGGGTACAGCGCCCGCGATCTGGCCATCGGTGTCGGCGATGCAGCCCGTGAAATGCGTGTCGGCATCGTGAGCTCGAACTTCTTCAAGTTCTTCGAGGCGCCGCCAGTCCTCGGACGGTACTTCTCGCGCCTCGAAGACTCGCTTCCAAACGGTACCCCTGTCGCGGTGGTCAGCTACCCGATGTGGCAGACGCAGTACGGCGGACGGAAGGACGTTCTGGGTTCGAAGATTCAGGTCGCCTCGTTGATCTACACGGTGATCGGTGTGTCGCCGGCGGGGTTCGTTGGGCTGTGGGCGGACAAGCCACCGGCTGTGTTCGTCCCGATCTCGACGTTCGGCGCGGAGCAAGGCGCGACCCTCAGGTTCTCGAAGGCGCCGTGGTGGAAGACGTACAGTTGGGGATGGATGTCGATGATCGCCCGGCGCAAGCCCGGGGTGTCGCTCGCCGCGGCGAACGCGGACCTCACGCAGGCGTTCATCAAGAGTTATCAGTCGCAACTCGCGGAGCAGCCCAAGTCCACGCCGATCGAGATGGCAAAGATTCACGGAGCCGTGGGCTCGATCCTCGCCGAGCGTGGGCCGAACGAATCGAGCGTGGCGAAGGTGGCGACGTGGGTCGGCGGCGTATCGATCATCGTGCTGCTGATCGCCTGCGCCAACGTCGCCAATCTTCTGCTCGCACGGGCACTGCGCCGCCGGCGCGAGGTCGCGCTTCGCATCGCGCTCGGCGTGACTCGTGGACGCCTGCTGTCGCAACTGCTCACGGAGAGTTTCATCCTCGCACTGCTCGGCGGCGTTGCGGGAATCGTGATCGCGCATTGGGGTGGTGCCGCGCTGCGCGCTGGACTTCTCGACAAGAGCGAAGCCGCAGCCGGGTTCCGCGATCCGCGAACGATGTTGTTCACGTTCGGCGCCGCGGTGGCCGTGGGCCTGTTGACGGGCCTCGCGCCGATTCTCCAGGCGCGTCGCGCCGACTTGACGGCCGACCTCAAGACCGGCGCGCGCGAAGGCACCTACCATCGATCGACGGCTCGCATCGCGTTACTCGTGCTGCAGGGCGCGCTCTCGGTGATCCTCCTTGTCGGGGCCGGATTGTTCGTGCGAAGTCTGCGAAACGTCCAGTCCGTTCGCCTCGGGTACGATGTCGATCCCGTGCTCCTGGTGAATCTGAACATGCGCGGCGTGAAGCTCGATTCCACCGCAATCGTGAATCTCCGAAAGCAACTTCTCGCGTCGGCGAAGACCATTCCCGGCGTGCAGAACGCAAGTCTGCAGTCTTCGATGCCCTTCTGGAGCATGTGGAGCATCGGCTTGTACGTACAGGGCATCGACACGGTGAGCCGATTGGGTCAGTTCGATCTGCAGACCGTCTCGCCCGAATTCTTCAACACGTTTGGAACGCGGATCGTTCGCGGTCGCGGCGTGACGGACGAGGATCAAGTCAGCACACCGCGCGTGATCGTCGTCAGCGAATCGATGGGCAAGGTCCTGTGGCCGGGAAAGGATCCGATCGGCCAGTGCATTCGCGTCGTGGCGGACACGATGCCGTGCACGACGGTCGTTGGCGTGGCCGAGAACATCAAAGAACAGAGCTTGGCCGCGGACTCGGGCTATTTCTATTACCTGCCCTATACGCAGTTCACGCCGCAGAACGGCGGATTGTTCGTGCGGACGCACGGCAACGCCGCGGCGATGAAGGAGACCGTGCGTCGCCGGCTGCAGCGCGAGATGCCCGGCGCGTCGTACGTGACGATCACGCCGATCTCGGAGATCATCGGCTCGCAGACTCGCTCGTGGCATCTCGGCGCGACGATGTTCGCGACCTTCGGCGTGCTGGCGCTCGTGCTCGCGGCGATCGGTCTGTATTCGGTCATTGCCTACAACGTCGCGCAGCGAACGCACGAGATGGGCGTTCGTGTGGCGCTCGGCGCGCAGATGCGCGACGTCATCCAACTGGTGTTGACGGACGGTTTGCGCCTGTCGGTCGCCGGTTTGGCGATCGGGATGCTCATCGCGCTCTGGGCGGCGAAGTGGGTGAAGCCGCTGTTGTTCGACGTCTCGCCCCGCGACCCATTCGTCTTCGTGCTCGTCGGAGGGACGCTGCTGGCCGTCGCCGTTCTCGCGAGCCTGATTCCGGCGCGACGCGCGGCGAAGGTTGAACCGACGGTGGCGCTGCGATCGGACTGACCACTCCGAGGCACAGTGTTGCGGGCCGAGCAGCCAGGAAGCAGACTTGGCGCATGCTTCACCCACATGGCATGCGCCACTCTCTCGTCATCGCGGCGCTCGTCGCCACTGCTCACGCCTCGGCGGACGCGCAATCGGGCTGGGCGGATTTCACGCGCGCATTTCAATCGTACGTCGACAGCGACAAGGTGGTCGGCGCAAGCGTCGTGTATGTGCGCGACGGTCGCGCCGTTCGCCGGTACGACACCGGCATGCAGGATAGAGCGACGAGCGTCCGCGTCGACGCGCAGACGATCTTTCATTGGGGTTCGATCACGAAATCGCTGACGGCCCTCTCGATCATGCAACTGCGCGATCGCGGCAGGCTGTCGCTCGACGACAAGATCGTGAAATGGGTCCCGGAGCTGCGCACGATCCACGACCCGTACGGGATGATCGACAGCATCACGATTCGCATGCTGTTGTCGCATACGGCGGGGTTTCAGAACGGAACCTGGCCGTACAGCAAGGGGCGGCCGTGGGAGCCATTCGAGCCGACGACGTGGAATCAGCTCGTGGCAATGATGCCCTACCAGCAACTCGAGTTTCGACCCGGGTCGCGATATGGGTACTCGAACCCGGGCTTCGTCTACCTGGCGCGCGTCATCGAGCAGATCACTGGCGATCCGTGGGAAGACTACGTCCAGAAGAACATCTTCGCGCCGCTCGAGCTCCGGTGGAGCTACTTCCGATCGACGCCGTACTATCTCGCGTCACACCGGTCGCACAACTACTACGTCGAGCGCGATTCGTCGGCCGGAGGACGCGAACGGCTCGTCGATAACGGCGCCGACTTCGATCCCGGTATCACGTCGCCGAATGGCGCCTGGAATGCCCCGATCAGTGATCTCGTGAAGTATGTGGCGTTTCTCACCAACGCGATGCTTCCCGACATGTCGCGGGAGCGGTACGACCTCGTCGCTCCGCGCGCTACGCTCGATGAGATGTGGAAGCCGGGGAAGCCGATGTCGCAGAGTTACGAGTCGGCGCCGAACGAGTGGATGGGATTGTCGTTCTTCGTGCTCGACCGTAGCGGTACGCGCATCCTCGGACACACGGGGAGTCAGGCAGGCTTCCGTTCGTTCTACTTCTTCAATCCCGCGACGAAGACCGGTGTGATCGCCGTATTCAACACGACGAACGAAGTCGCTCCCGCCTCGGCCGCTCAGCGGCGGATGCAGGAGATGGCGTTGGACTTATTGCGGCAGTAAACGTCCGCCGGACGTGCGTGGATCGCGACCAGACTCGCCGGGTTGGAACCTTGGACGGGTGGTACACAAAATGGATACGGGACACGTGACGGGATTGAACGGGACACGAACGGGATGAGCTGTTTTTTGAATGGCCGTGGCGAAGAGTCTCTCTCGCCACACCATTTCAAATGCAGTTCTTCCTGTCGCTCTCCCGTTCAATCCCGTGGTTTGTCCCGTATCCATTTGTACGGGCATCCACGCGCTCAGGTTGAGAGCTGTTCGCGGATCTGGTCGGCGTGGCGCGCTGCGTGGGCGCCGACGAAGGCAAGCCAGTCGTAGGCGCAGAGCGGGCCGAACGCCGGGTGCGGCGCGAAGACTTTGCCGAGGGGGAGGCCGTCACCCGCGGCGACGACCTCCTCGAGCTCGCGGCGCGCAGCGGCGAGATCGTCCCAAATGCGCGCCGGGTCGGTATCGCGAGGCTCGCCGGCTTCAGACGTCTTGAACCGTCGATCCCGAGTCACGACCCGCTGCGCCAGCGCCGAGGGAGACGGCGAATCATCGGACTCCGGCGGCAGCGCGCGCGCTTCCTCGATCATTGCCCTGAGTCGCTGATTGATTCGCCGGTCGACTATCACCAGATGGTGGACGATCTCCGCCGGTGACCATCGGTCCGGCTCGGGCCGCACCGCCCGACGCTCGGACGGCACGGTCTCGTACGCACTGCGGAGGTCGATCGTCTGAGCGTCGACGTACGCGAGGAGTTCGGTCAGGCGAGGATGCATGCCCGAAAGCTACTTCAGTACGTGACGCTCGGGCGCGGGCCGTTGAACAATGCGGCTCCCTCACTGCTGAAAAGCACCCACAGCGTGTAGACGCTCAACGCTGTGCCGAACGGGAAATTGAACAAACCGAGGATGGCAAGCACGATCATGACGATGCGCGCCCACGGTCGAAGCGTGAGAAGCCCCCATCCCGCGACGATCCCGAGTACGGCGCGCCCGCCGAGGAAGAGTCCGAGGAAACCCCCGAGGAGGCTGCCGCCGATCATCCCGGTCAGACTTCCCGAGAACAAGCTTCCGACCATCATCCCGCCGAAGGTGAGGAGCGCGATGCACGCCCAAAACAGACCGTAGATGATGTGCAGCCAGCCGATGACCTTCACGTGTGTCTGCATGACCTCTCCTCCAGTTACGGGATGATGGCACCGGCGCGCTGCGGGATGATGACGTGCGGAGTTCCTGAAAGTGCTTGATTGATCTTCGATATGCGATTCTGAATGATAGCGTCAAGTCGCGCCTGCGCCTGATCGGCTTCGGTGCGAAGCTCGCCCATGCGCACCAGCTCCCCAGCCGTCGGCGGCATCAGCGGACGAGTCACCATTCCTGACACGGTCTGGACTTCATCGCGCAAGCGCGGATACTGGCGATACCCGAGCCCCGCGAGGGGTCGCGCGAGTACCGAGTCGCGGAAGTGCCGAAGATCGCCGATCGTGGCACTGATCTCCGCCAACAGTTGCTGCTGTGGCTGCGCCGTTGTCGCGTTGCGTCGCATCTGCCCCAGCAGCGACGTCAGCTGTCCGAGCAGATCGTCCACGCCGCCGATCACCAGGTTCACGCGCGCCGCGATGTCGTTGAGCTGAGTCGCCGTCTCGAACTGCGCCGTCAACTGCGTTGGCGTCATGTCGGAGCGCGGATCGAGATCCACCTGCACGGTCTTCGTGAGCTGTTTGCCGTTTACCGAGAGTGAAACGCTATAGACTCCCGGCAGAACATCCAGCCCGGCGCCGCCACCGCGGCCGAATCCTCCTTCGTCGCCGCCCGGTTGCGCATCGGCCTCGGCGAGTGCCGCGGCGCGGCGCGCGCGGAACGCGGCGAGCGAGGTATCCGGCGCCGCGCCGCCCTGCGGTCCTTCCGTCGACGCGCCGGCCGCGCCACCACCGCCGCCCCGTCCGCCCCGTCCGCCGCCGGAACCGGCGGGCGCATCGCGCCGCAGATCCCAAACGACACGGTTGATGCCCGCATCGTCGGCCACTCGTCGCAGACGGCGCACGACGCGGTTGTTCCGGTCGGTGATCGTGATGTCGACCTCACCCGGCGGCTGATTCTTGAGGTAATAGGTGATCAGCGCACCCGGCGGCGGGTTCTCTCCCGTCCACTTTTTCTGACCGAGATTGCCGTCGCGGTTCCACATCGACCAACGCGTCGCCGGGCGAATGTCGAACAGCATGGCGTCGCTCGCCTGAGCCGTCTCGAGTCCCTGCAGCGCCGCGATATCGTCCATGAGGTAGAGGCCGCGGCCATGCGTGGCGAGCAAGAGATCGTTGTCGCGCGGATGGACTTGAATGTCGCGCACCTGAACGACGGGGAGATCGCCGCGCAGCGACACCCAGTGCGCGCCCTTGTCCCATGACGCCCAGACGCCCATCTCCGTTCCCATGTAGAACAAGCTGCGATTCCTCGGATCCTCGCGGACGACATGGACCCACGCGGCGGAAGTCGGCAGATCGCCGGTGATGCGCTTCCACGTCTTGCCGTAGTCGCTGGTCATGTACGCGTACGGCGCGTAGTCGTCGTCCTGGTGGTGATCGGCCGCCACGTATGCCGTGCCAGCGTCGTAGTGCGACGCATCGACCGTCGGAATCCAGGCGTTCGGTTTGAGGCCGGGCACATTGGTGAAGACATTGCTCCACGTCTTGCCGCCGTCGCGCGTGACCTGAACGTTGCCGTCATCCGTGCCAACCCAAATCACGTTCGAATCCACCGGCGACGGCGCGATCGTGATGATCGTGCAGTGGAACTCGGCCGCCGTGTTGTCGACGACGATCGGCCCACCGGAGCTTTCCTGCTTTTTGGGATCGTTCGTCGTGAGATCCGGCGAGATCGCCGTCCAGGAGTGGCCGTAGTCCGTCGACTTGAACAGCACGTTGCCACCGAAGTACACGACGTTCGGATTCATCGGCGACAGCGCGATCGGCGAATTCCAGTTGAAGCGGTATTTGTGCGAGATCATCGCGTCGCCGACGGAGCCGACGCGGTTCGGGTATGGATAGATCGACTGCTGAGTCCCGGTGCGCGTGTCCGTGATGCTGATCATCCCGCCCTGCGCGTCGGAGTAGACGAGCCAGGGTTTATCCATCACGGGTACGGTGAAGAAGCCGTCGCCACCGGACACGGTGTACCAGTCGTGTTTTCGATTTCCCTGCCCTGACAGCGTCTGGCTCGGGCCGCACCAATTTCCGTTGTCTTGCAGGCCGCCGCAGACCGTGTACGGCTTCTGCATGTCGTAGTTGATGTGATAGAACTGCGTGAACGGGAAGGTGTTCACGACCTCGAAATTGCGGCCGCCGTCATAGCTCACTTGCCAACCGCCGTCCGAGCCGCTGAGGATGTATTTCGGGTTGGTCGGATCGATCCACAGCGCCTGGTGGTCACCATGCACGTCCCGCGCGGTTGTCTTGAAGCTCGCGCCGCCATCCTCGGACAGATAGAGCGATCCCGACAGCGAAAAGACTCGGTTCGGATCTCTCGGATCGACCCGGATGTCCGAGTAGTAGAACGGGCGGAAATTGATGTTCGGGTCGCGATTCACCGTGCGCCAATGGTCGCCACCATCGTCGGACCGCCAGAGCTCACCTTCGTTCTTCGTCTCGCTCACGACATACACCACATCGGGATCGCTCGCCGCGACCGAGATGCCGATGCGATCCATGTCGCCTTTCGGCAGCCCGCGCTCGCGATCCTTTCCCGACAGCCGTTCCCAGGTCTCGCCGCCATTTACAGATTTATAAACCGCCGTGCTCCCGCCGCCGGACTCGAGGTGCCACGCCCAGCGGCGATAGGTGTACATCCCGGCGTAGACGATGTTCGAGTTTCCCGGGTCGATCGCCACGTCGGAGCAGGCGGTCCGCGGATCGACGTAGAGAATCCGCTTCCAGTTCCTGCCGCCGTCGGCCGTCTTGAACCCTCCGCGCTCTTCGTTCGGCCCCCACTCGCGTCCGAGCCCGCAGACGTACACGAGATCGGGATTCTTCGCGTCGATCGCGATGCGGGCGATCTTGTCCGTTCTGTCCAGGCCGATCTTGGTCCAGTGCTCCCCGGCGTCGACCGACTTGTACATCCCGTCGCCGACCGACGCGTTGTTGCGCGGGTTCTCCTCTCCAGTGCCTACATAAATGATGTTCGGATCGCTCGGCGCGATCGCGATCGCTCCGATCGACGAGATGTTTTGGTGATCGAAGATCGGCCGGAAGGTAGTGCCGCCGTTCGTCGTCTTGATGATCCCGCCGTTGGCGCCCGCGACGTAGTACACATCGCGATTGCCCGGCACGCCGACGACAACCGAGATGCGACCGGCATTGTTGGCCGGACCGACCGACCGCCATCGAAGGCGTCGGATCGTGGACATGGCGCTCGATGTGTCGGACGCCGTCCGCGTCGCTGGGGCGGCTGGCGCGGAACGATCGGAGGTGTTGTTGCGCTGTGCGGACGCCGAGCCGGCGGCCACGAAAAGGACCAGAGCTATGGAGCGGTGGAGCATACGGTCAGTCCGTGGGGGAGTCTGAGGCGATGTTTCATGGAGCGGCGACGGCTCCCGGCGGCCAAACGCCGCGAGCAAAAGCGCCGATCGCGCTCATGACAATATCGGGCTGCTCGACGAACGGGTAATGTCCGGCGTCTTTGACGATCAGCAAACGCGATTGCGGGAGCGCGGCCAGCCACTCGCGAGAGCCGGCGAGTGGCAATGGATCCTGCGCGCCGTGAATGATCAGGGTGGGTGTAAGAAGGGTTTTCGCTTCAGCGGTCCAATCCCATCGTCCGATTGAAGCGGTGGTCCAGCGATTGGCTCGCAGCGCAGCACGCGCGCCGGCCGCTGATCCGACGCACCACTCGCCCTTCATCGGCTTGTGCTGTCGTGGATTGGCAAAGTAGCCGTTCTGGAAAATCGACCAATACTCCCGGCAGCCCGCCATTGCATCAGCGCCCGAAGCAAGCAGCTGATTCGCCGCAGCCGCCTTCGCTCGCGTCGCGCTATCCATCCATGACGAAAGAGTCTTCGAGAATTCGGTGAGGAAGACGCCGCGACGCGGTGGGAGCGGATCGATGAGAACAAGCCGCTGGACACGCGTGGGATGGGCAAGCGCATACCTCACCGCGAGACCACCGCCCCACGAATGCCCGACGAGTGTCATCCGCTCGAGGTGCAGCTGCGACCGCAGCGCCTCGAGATCGGCGAGGTGGGCGCCGAGCGTGACCCGCGTCGAGTCATCGATCAACGTCGATCGGCCGGCGCCTCGTTGGTCGTAACTGACGATCGTGAACTGGTCCCCGAGGGGCGCGAAATCCGGCAGCACGTTGGCGGCGCTGAGCCCGGGACCGCCGTGAAGCAGCACGAGCGTGTCCTTGCCGTGACCGAGCGACTCCACGTAGAGCGACACTCCCGGCGCGACGCCGATCGTCCACGACTGCGGCGCCGCCGGGGCCGGCGCGTTGGCAACACCGCCACCTCCACGGCACGCCCCGCAAACAAGCAGCGTGGCCAGGACAACAGACTTCAACGCGCTCGAACTCATGAGCCGATATTCTACGCCGGTCGCGGTTCGGCGTAACCCCGACGGCGTCGTCCGCCGGACTACGGCTCGATCGTGATCTCCTTGGCCATGCCATGGGCGGAGTGCGGGCGGCCGTCTCTCGCGTCGGGGATGAAGCAGAGAAGGACGTATTTGCCCGGCTCGAAGTCCGCCGTAACGAACATGTGCCGACCCTGGGCGATGCCTGACGCGCCGCCAAGCATCACGACCGGAGCTGGTCCGGCTTGGCCGGAGGTCATCCAGACGATGGCCTGGAGCATCGTCGTGTTCGGCAGCAGACGCGCGATCACCGCCTCGTGTGGCTGCGTCGCCTGGTTCTCGAAGCGAATTGTTCGCGTGCCGGCCTTGAGCGGGCCGCTCAGCGCGAAGCTGAAGTCGTCGAGTGTCATCGTGAGGTCCGCGTCAGGTTCGGCGGCCGGTGTCGCGCCCTTCGCCGTTACGACCAGTGGCTTGACCATTCCTTTCATCACATGGGGGCGGCCATCCGGCGACGGAACCCAGCAGACAAGCATGTACGTCGCGGGCTCGAGCGTCATCGTCCCGGCGACAGTCTGCCGGGCTCCGACGTTGTTCGGGCCACCGACATCGGTCGCCCAGTCGGGCATCTTGAGCGCCGATCCCCAGGCATTCATCGCTTTCACGAAATCGCTCGGCGTCTTTCCCTTGTCGAGCTTTACGATCCAGAGGTGATGCACCTCCTTTCCTGCGTTCTTCATCCGGAAGGTGACGGTGCCGGCGGGAATCGACGCGGGCGCCTCGAAGTGATAGTCGTGCGCCGTGACGAGGACCACACGCGGTTTGACGCGCGTGCTGTCCTCCGCGACGAGCCGGGGTAGCGGCGTGACAATCATCGCAAGTACGACGAGACCGCGGGCCAAGCGCGGAATCCGAGTCATCGTGAGCCTCGAGTGCCGAAGGTGGGTTGGGCGTTCGGACCCGAAGCTAGGCCGCGTTCCGCCGAGAGTTGTGAGGCAATGCCCTACATCTCGCCGGAGATTTCAAGACACTTTCGCGTCGTCACATCCAAAAACTCCACTGACGCGTCTCGATCACATAAAGCGACAAAGCGAGATTCGTCACGCCGTGGGCAATCATTAAATCACCGAGTGATCGGGTCCGGCGCATCCACCAGTTGTAGATCACGCCGGCGAGAAGCCCGACTTCCCAAAACGGTCCGTGCTCGGCGGCGAACAGCGCTGCGGTTGCCCAGAATGCGAGCAGGGTGTATTGACCCAGTGGCACTCGGTTGAAGTCGCTGTCTTGCATCCATCGAGGGAGCCACCCGCGCCAGAACAGCTCCTCGAGGATGGGAACGATCAGCGCCGCGCGCGCGGTTCGGAGTACGAGCATCAAGGTGGTGAGCTCGCCGGGTGGAATCGATGTCGTGATGTGACCGGTAATGCCGTTTTGAAAAAGAACGTTGTGTCGCCAACCGGGCACGATGCAATCCGGGGCAACCCAGGTCGCGAACACGCCAATGCCGAGCCCAATGCTCGCCAGCCAGTTCGGCGCTGCGCGAGGGAGCACGCGGCGCGACAGGCCGAGTATCGCGGCGACGAGTAGGAGATCGCGCACGATCTCTTTCGCCGGGTTGGCGATCGGCAGCTTCTTGTCCACGAGCAACCAGATCGCAAAGAGGACGAATGGGCCAACCCACTCGATCGTCTTCGTCACCGGTGTAGAGTCCGGCACGGCGGACGTCGCGGCAACGGAATCGGTCATCATGCCAAGATAGCTAGAGCTCGAACTTCAACTCCGTGGCTCGCGCCTCGAGATCGAGCAGCTTCTTCTTGCGCGACAATCCGCCGCCGTAGCCGGTAAGCGATCCGTCGGAGCCGATCACCCGATGGCACGGGATGAGAATCGCGATGCGATTGTCACCATTCGCGCGCGCGACGGCGCGGACGGCATTCGGCTGGCCGATCGCCGACGCCACGCGAGCATACGTGGTCGTCGTTCCGACCGGGATGCGCAGCAGCTCATCCCAGACCTTCATCTGAAAGGGAGTTCCCGGCGCGTACAGCGGTACGGTGAAGTCGCGCCGGTCGCCCCGGAAATACTCATCGAGCTCACCGCGCAACTGCTCGATGACAGCCGACTTGCCGACGACGAGCTCGTCGCCCACCGACGCTTTGAGACGTTGCAGCTGAACGGGCAGCATGTGTCGGTGCGAGAACTCGAAGAGGACGAGATGGGTTTTCGTCGCCGCGGCGAGCATCTCGCCGATCGGCGTCGCGATCGTCGTCAGCCCTCGCTCCAGCTCCGCCCGTTCCGCGTGCGCTGCCATTCGCGTCTCAGCGCGTCCTGGCGAGAAAGCCCTGAATCTGCTTCACCGCGTAGTCGACCTTCATATCGAAGATCATCTTGCCCAATTCAGCCGTCGAACGACGCGCGTCACCACTGATGCCGTTGTTCACGCGCGGCGCGTTGGGATCGCGCGCCGCGCCACGCGGCGTCGTGTCGCCGACGGCCGTGGGAATCAGCGCCGTGCGGACCCACGTTTCTCCGCCAAGGTAGAGCATCTCCGATGTGTCAGGGATGCCGGCGTGCGAGCTCGTTGGATAACCGTGATCGGTGAGCCACTTGTCGAAGTCCGCGTTCGCCTTCGAGTACACGGAGTCGCAGAAAAAGACGTGAACTCCGTCTTTCGCGTGCTTGTCGTCGAGTCGCTTGGCGACCTCACGATATGTGTTCGGCTGTCCGCCGCCGTGGTCACCCATGAGAACGACGTTTCGGAACCCTGTGCTGATCGCTTCCTCGGTGACACGTTCGAGGATCGCCGAGAGGAGTGTATCGGTCAGCCCGATCGTGCCGGGCAGTGCTGCCGACGCACGGTTCGGCGTGTAGGGCAGCACGGGCATGGCGATGGCGTTGCCGAGCTTGAGCGCAATGGCCCTGACGGTCGCTTTGCCCATGAGCGTGTGACCACCGTTCACGTTCTGCGGACCGCGCTGCTCAGTGCCGCCGGTGTAGAACAGCGCGGTCGTCTTCCCCGCCGCCAACGCGGTTTTCACTTCCGGCCAGGTCATCATCTCGAATTCGACGAGCGGCTGATCGGCCCGTCCGCCCGCTTGCATCACGGGAGTCGGCGCCGTGGAACCGCTCGCGGCGGCGGTTGAACAGGCAGCCGCCGCCACGACGCCGACACCGAGGAGAAGTTGCACGACACGTCGGCTCATGCTTCGCTCCAGTTGCGCGTTGAATGCGTCAAACGACTCCCAACGGTTGGTGGGGTCCCGGCGGCAGCTCGACCTCGATCGAGTCACCCGCGCTCACCTCACCGCCTGTTAGGACAATGCTCATGATGCCCGTCTTGCGCCACACGGCGCCACTGGTGTCGCGGCCGACGACTTCGCCGAGCAGGCCGGGCTTGAAGCGGTCGATCTGCACGCACGGATTGCGCAGGCCGGTGACTTCGATAACGGCCGAGGCTCCCAACTTGAGCCGCGTGCCGACGGGGAGATCGAGCAGTCGGATGCCCCGGGTCGTCACGTTCTCGCCCAGATCGCCTGGCCGTACCTCGAAGCCGGCCGCAGCGAGATCCTCGTGCAACTCTGCGTGAATGAGATGCACCTGGCGAAGGTTCGGCTGCGACGGATCGCGCGCGACCCGCGACAGATGCTTCACTGTAGTGCCCAGGTGCGCGTCGCCCTCGACGCCCAGGCCCTCAATCAGGCGAATCGACGATCGATTCTCCTTGCTGAAGGAGTGCGAATCACTTCGCGACACTGCGACGACGGTTGTAGGCATCAGACACGGCTCACTGGGGTTCGGCGCGACCACGCTGGCTCTCGGAGACCAGGACGGTCGCCACAACTGGACACGGGACACTGTAACGGGATTGAACGGAACACTAACGGGATGAACTGAATGAACCGCGTGTGAAGAGATGCGGCGGCAGACTCTCTCTCGCCACACCCTTTCAAAATGCACGTCATCCTGTAGCTCTCCGTTCAATCCTGTTTCTTGTCCCGTATCCATTTGTACCGAGTTCGCATCGATCCGTACTGAGTTGGCCACGCGGGGAGCGATGCGTCGGGAGCGAGACTACTCGCCCGGGTGATAGGTCTTTTCGGTGTGTCCCTTCAGTTGCGACGGATAGAAGTACACCTCGCGCAGGTTCCCCGTCGCGTAGCGCTCGGCTTCGTCGTTAAAATGGCGTGACTTCGGATCACCACTCTCGCCTCCGGCCGTCACGGCGCGCGCGTGGACGCTGTCGCCGAATTCGACGACCGCGACGAAGCTATTGCCACTCGTCCCGTACCATTTCTTCGTTCCGGGGTAGGCGCGCGCGCCGAATGAGGCGAGTGATCCCCACCGCGACGACGTGAACCCCACCGGGATGCTCGGACCGGCGTCGTTGAACGACTGCACGATGTCGCCCGTGAGGCGCTGATAGCGGTTGATGTCGCCCCACGGCGTCTTCCAGCTGCCGAAATCCGCGGCGAGTTTATCGGACGCCGCGGCGAGCGACTGCAATTGCTGCTCGGCGCTTGGCTCCGTCGGCGCGGCCGCCGCCGCTCCGCGTCCGCGCCCGCTCGTGCGCCGACCGAGGTCCTCCCCGTAAAACACGGCAAGCGACGTCGGGATCGACTTCACGTCCCAGCGATAGTCCCACGTGCGAAGCATCGCGATCTGGTCGGCGAGCTTCGCCTTGAGCGGATTCGATGCGGGCGCGTCGTCGTACGCCTTGATCAGCGGGGGGATCATGCGCTCGAACGCCGGGAGGTAGCTGTCGTACGCCGCGTCGATCAACCGCTGGATCGTGAAGTCCTTTCTCGCCGGAAGCACCTTGAGCGCGTGATAGCCACGCGGCGACTCTTCCCTGCTCATCTCGACGTACGCCGGGAAATCCTCGCGCTTGCGGCTGCTCGGGCCCGCGGCCGACCACGGCCAGTTATTCGAGTTGTACAGCCAACCGCTCGCCGGATTCAGGAGATTCGGCGACTCGTCGACAGACAGGAGGCCGTGCCAGTCGGTCGCCGGGTCACTCCCATCCACGGGCTTCGTCCAATCGAATTTGGGATCGCGCTTCGGGATGAAGTTGCCGTGGAAGTACGCGATGTCGCCCTGCCGATCGGCGAAGATGGTGTTGTTCGACGAGTTGGTGTGCAACTCCATCGTTTGCTTGAACGACTTGTAATCGGTTGCTTTCGTGCGCGTGTACGATTGCGTGAGCGCCTTTACCTGCTCCTGCATGATGCGGATGGCGACCCACTTGTCGCCCGCCTTGCGCACGACGGGGCCATGCTGGGTGTAGTAGACGGTGAATTCCTTCTTCGCCATGCCGCCGTCCGTCTTGTACGGCACGACGATCTTCTTGGCGATTATCGGCTTCTCTTCACTGCCGTACTTGTAAAAGTACTTATCGCCCCTTTGCACCACGGTCTCGAGGTATTCGTCGAGATCGTCCGCGTTGCTGGTCGTATGCATCCAGCCGACGTTCGGATTGAAGCCCTGGTAGATGAAGAACTGTCCCCAGGTGACGGCGCCGTACGCATTCAGTCCCTCGTCGCTCGTCATTTGCACTTCGGCGCGAAAGAAGAACGACGTGTGCGGATTGATCAGCAGCAGTGAGTGATGATTCGCGGTGTTCGACGGCGCGATCGCCGCGCCGTTCGAGCCGGTCGGCTCGACGTACTCGCCCGCGTCGTGCGCTGGCTCGGCGACCGTCGTATTTCCGTAGAATTGCGCGAGCTGGTTGAGATTCACTTTCTCGATGTCGCCGCCGATGCTCCCTTCGCTGAAGGTGAGCGCCATCCACGGCTCGAAGTGCGTGATGACGCGCGGCTTCACTTGGGGATGCTTGGCGAGGTAGAAGTTGAGGCCGTCTGCCCAGGAGTCCATCAGCTTTTTGAGCCACTCCGGGCTCGCCGCGTACTTCGCCTTCATCGAATCGGGATCGATGAACAACTTCATACGAAGGTCGCGGTAGATCTCCTTCTCGCCCTCCGCTTCGGCGAGCCGCCCCATCGAGTTGACGAAGTTCGTCTCGACCCGATTGAAGTCGTCCTCGGCCTGTGCGTAGACGAGGCCGAACACGGCATCGCCGTCGGTGTGGCCCTTGATGTGGGGGATTCCCCAATCGTCGCGGGTGATCGTGATCGTCTTGGCCCGTTGCTCGAGGGCGGCAAGTTTCGTCGGAGCTTGAGCGCCTGCGGTCGCGGCAAGCGCGAGGGCCGAAAAGGCCAGGGAGAGCTTTCGCATGGTCGGCTACGGGGTGAAAGTCGGCGCTTGCAAGATGCCCCGCGCACTCTGCGTTGACCAGTGGCCTGCAGCGCGGCCGCGCGCGGCGCTGCGACAGTCCACGCTCCGAGGTGGTTTGCATGGACCGCTCCGAGGCGGTTTGCGTGGACCGCTCCGAGGCGCTGCCTCCGTGAAACCGCGACAGAGCGTTCCGCAGAACGCCGTGTCGTTCCAGCAGTCGCCGGCGCGCGTCAGCGACGCGCGCTGAGCCGCGCCACACGGCGCCGAGCGGAGCGGAGCCGGGCTGCCCGGAGCGCGAGCCGAGTGCAATTTTGCCGGCTTCATCGGCAAAATTGGCCAGCGGTCGCGCGGAGCGGCAGTCCGGGCCGCGACGCCTCTGCACACGGAGCGTCGCCATGCCTCTAGTTTACGGCTTCCACTCAAATTTCGGAGCAGAGGACACATGGCGCAGTACGGCGCGAAAGAGCTGGCGAACGCGTTTCGCACGGTTCGCGGGAACACGCTGCAGATCGCCCGCGAGATCCCAGAAGACAAATACGAATTCGTGGCCGCACCGGGCGTGCGCTCGGTGAGCCAGATGCTGCGGCATGTGGCCTATATCGACCTCCTCTACTACGACTTTCATCGCGATCGAAAAATTACGACGCTTCAAGGCTACGACTTCGGCGCATTGATGACGCGGTCCGGAGCGGAAGAAGCCAAGCGGCTCGACAAGGCAGCGATCGTCGCGCTCCTCGAGCAGCGCGGGCAAGCGTTCGCCGGCTGGGAGGAATCCCTGTCCGACGATTTCCTCAGTGAGACCTTCACCGACCCGATGGGACAGAATCCCAAGAGCCGACTGGAGAATCTCATGGGCGCAAAGGAGCACGAGATGCACCACCGCGGGCAGCTCATGCTCATTCAACGCCTGATCGGCCTCACACCGCACCTCACGCGTCAACGCGAGGAACGCGCGCGGGCGCGCGCCGCCGCGCCTACGGCAGCGTCCCGCTGACCGTCGCGTTGTAGGTCGCGCGCCCCTCGGTGCACGGGACGCCGCCGTTGGAACCGTCCGCTGACGTGGACCAGCTTCCGGCGGCGCCCGTCGCATAGGCGTAGCTGTTTTGCCAACCCGCCACACCACTGAGATCCGGCATCGCCAACACCGGATTGTTGCTGCCGGCGTATGCGATCGACGCGGTCACCTGCATGACGTGGCGACCTTCGGTGTAGCGAAGTGATATGGACGAGTTGTAAATCGCCGGAATCGTACTGAACGTGGCCCGTTCGCGCAGATACGGCCCCGGCAGCACATCGAGGGTCGGCGTCGTCAGAAGCGGCGGCAGCGTCAACGTCACGTTCGCGAACGTGTGGAACGTCAGCGTCGTCGTTCGAACTTGCCCGATCCGATTCGCCGTCACTGTCATCATGTGAAAGTCCGTCGGCCGCTGAACGCTTGGCGGGAAGCCAAGGGTCTGTGCGCTGAGCGCGCCGAAGAACGAGTTCGAGTACAGCGGATTCACCGTGCACGCCGCCGTCGTCAGGTAGCTCATCGACTGAACGAGACCGTCGCCGTTCACCGGACCGACGACGTTGACGCCGGCGCGAGAAACGCCGAAGCCATTCGGACCACCCAGCTCGACGACACCGAGCGACGTTGTGGGCGGGACTGCGATGTCGCGCGCGATGTACGCTCGGCCGGTTGCGAGTTGCGAGCCGAAGCCAACCAGATCGTGAACGCCGTCCCGAACGCCGGTGATCGTGATGTTCGTCGCGTTCGTCGCCGACGTTCCTACGCCGCCGCCGAGATCGTACGCGAAGAACTCACTCGCCGTCGTGTGCTGCGCGGTGCCGGTCACGGTGTTCGTACCCGTCCTCAGCTCACACAGATCGATCGGGCTCGCCGTCATCTCCGACTGCGTCATGTACCGAACAATGACATTTTCGTTGTCGGCGTAGGCAAAACCGCCGCTCGATGACGCGATCGTGAAGCGCGCGACGTTGCCGGCGATCTCCGCGGGCGTCCACCCGCCGGTGCCGTCCTGATAGGCGACGAACGGCGGCGCACCGCAGCGCGACCAGTCGAGAATGACATTCCCGCCGGTCGGCGCCTGTCGCACGATCACGACGAGCTTTGCCGTCGCCGACGCGCTCGGCGGAAAGCCGGCCAGGGTACCGCGAATCGTGACATCGGTCGTCGACGGCGTAGCGTTCGCCGCGGCGACCGCGCGCACCGTCGTCGAGTTGCCGGACACGCTGGCGGGGTCGCCGGTGACCGTCACATTTGCAGGCACATTCTCCGCCGAGACGACGACGCTGCCCGCAAATTGGGCTCGCGCGAGGGACAGCGTCGTTGTCGCGCTCGTGCCTTGAAAGATCACGAGAGTATCCGGCTGCACCGTCAGCGAGACGCTTGCCCGGATCACGTTCACGACGACGTCAGTCGTCGCGGTCGTGCCGTCGCTCGCTTTGCCGCGCACCGTCACCGTGTACGCTCCCGGGGCGGTGGATGGAGCGACGGCGATCGCCATCGGCACGACCCCATTCGCTCCCGGCTGGAATGTCGCGGAAATTCCCGCGGGCGCGTTGTCGAGCGAGAGCGCGATCGCTCCCACGAGATCCGTTTGATTGACGATCATGTTCGACGTCGCGCTCTGTCCCTGCGCGACGACGATCGGGGATGATCCGATCAACTGCAAACGGTCGGGAATGACCGTAACGGTGAGCGCGACCGTCTGGTCGGGTAGCCCCGGGACAGACGCCTTGATGACGGCTTGATACGTGCCCGCGACCAATTGCGATCCCGCGCGGACGACAATGCCGACCGTGTCGCCAGTGACCGGATTCGTCGCGAAGTCGGCGGTGACACCGGCCGCGCCCTCGAGCGAGAGCGTGACCGGCGCCGAGACGGTCGTTCGCCCGATGGCGAGCGACGTCGGCGTCGCGCCGCCCCGTGCGACCGTGACCGTCGGGCGAGACAACGTGAGCGCGAGCTTCGGCGCGTCGAGCACCGTCAACGCGATGGTCAACACGGCGTCGACGACCCCGTCCGCATGCGCCCGCATGGCCACGGTGTACTGACCAACCTTCGCATCCGACGCGGCACGGAGCGTCAGCGTCGACTTGAACACGCCGTCGACGGGGTCGGTGTTGACGAGCGAGGCGGTCACGCCCGATGGGACATTCTCCACCGTGACGGTCGGCGTCGGACCACCACCGACGCGCGTCACCGTCGCCAACACGCTCGCCTCACCGCCCTGCGCGACGCTGGCGGTGGACGTTTGCAGGCTCATCGAGATTGTGCGAGCCGGCTTTTCCGGCGTGTCGAGATACTTCTCGGGACTGCACGACATCGCTGCAACGACAACAACGATCCACCCCCAACGCCGCATAGGCCTATTCGGTGGGAAGAGTAATAGCCGGCTGACCGGCCGCCTTCCGCTTCGCGTTCAGCGCCGCGAGGCCGGTGGTCTTGAGCGAGTTCCATCGTTTCATCACACCGGCGCTCTCCGCGCGAGCACGCGTGACGCCCGCGACCTCGGCGGCGGTCGGCGCGACGTCCGCGCCCTGCATCGCCATCGCCGCCGACATCATCGCATTCGCCGCCGCCGCGAGCGTCGGCGCCGCGGCGCCGCCGCCGCCGCGCCCTCGGCCACCGCCGCGTCCACCGCGACCACCCCCGACCTGTGCCGGAGCGAGCGAATCGACCTGTCGCTTGAACGCCGCGACGTCGTCGCCCGACGCCTTGTCGAGCTGCGCGGACAGCGCACGTGCCTGCAGGAACGCCGAGTGCGCGGCCCACGCGCCGTCGTACATCTCCCGCGACAGCGACGCCAACTGCGCCAGCGCCGGTGCCGGCGTCTTCACGCGAGGATCGAGACGTACGGTGAGCGGTTGCGTGGAGGCCTTCCCGTCGACGGTGAGACGCACCGTGTACGAGCCGGGCGGCGCCCACGGCGCAAACGAGGTCGGATACGTCCGGTGCGGAACCGCGCCCGTCGCGCCCTCGTCGCCGCCGACCGGATCTTCCTCGGCGCCGATCGGCTCGAACCGCATGTCCCACGTGAAGCGATGGAATCCGGCGTTTTGCGACAGCCGGATCGGCGGCGCCGGCCAGTAGAGCGGCAGACCGCAATCCGTCGCCGACGGCTGACGCTGGCAGATCTTGTTGTACGCCTCGGGATCGAGTGCGGGCGGCGGATTGAGCACCGGATCGGAGCTCGAATAGCGTCGCACGACTTTCCCGGCGTTGTCGAGAATCTCGAGTTTGACGGGCTGCGACGAATTCTGCGGGAGGGCATAGTCGATCACCGCGCCGGGCAGCGGGTTCTCGCCGGCGGGAAGCTCGGGCGGCCATGGCGTCGGATCGTTCGTTCCGAAGCGAACGCGCACGCCGATGGCCGGCTTGAACAAGTAGGCGTTGTGCGCCGCCATCGCCGCGCGTGCCTCCGCTTCCTGCCGAAGCGGCGTGACGTTGTCGAGAATCCAGAAGCCGCGACCATGCGTGCCCGCGACGAGATCGGAGCAGAGGCACGTGCTGTCGTCTTTCACCTGGATGTCGCGGACCGAGATCGCCGGCATATCCGTGCGCAGCGAACGCCAGTGATCGCCGTCGTCGAACGAGACCCATACCTGGGCGTCGGTCGCGGCGTACAACAAGCCGCGCTTCCGCGGATCCTCGCGAATGGAATTCGCGACGTTACCCGGCGCGATGCCGGTGTTGATTTCCGTCCACGTCTTGCCACCGTCATGCGTGCGCCAGAAGTGCGGATTCAGATCGTCGACGCGGAGTGTGTTCGCCGCCGCGTAGGCCGTGTTGTTGTCGAAATGCCCCGCGTCGATGTTGAAGATGCGCGTCCACGCTTTGATCTGCGGCGGGGTCACGTTCTTCCACGTCGCCCCGCCGTCCATCGTCACCTGAATGTTGCCGTCGTCGGTCCCGGCCCAGATGACCTTGAGATCGCGCGGCGACGCCGAGAGGGCCGTGATGCTTCCCTGCGGACTCACCGTCACCTGGCTCGCATACTTGCCGACGCTCGCCGGAATCTCCCACGACTGGCGCGCGAGGTCCGGACTGATGCGCGTCCACGAGTGTCCGTGGTCCGTCGTTTTCCACACGACGTTCGACGCGTAGAACAACACACTCGGATCGACGGGCGACCACATGATCGGCATCGTGCGCACGTTGCGACCGAAATCCGTACCGCGCTGTTCGGCGCTCGGACCGACGTTGGTCGTTTGTCCCGTGCGACGGTTGTACAGCGATACGTTGGTGCGCGCGCTGCCGTACACGAGGTCGGGATCCTTCGGATCCGGCGCCGCGACGCCGTACTCCTGGATGTTCACCGGATGCCAATCGTGGAAGGTGATCTCACCGTCCATCGAGCGACTGTCGACGCAGGCGGAGCCAGAATCCTGCTGGCCGCCACAGAGCCGGTATGGGAACGAATTGTCCGCCGTCACGTGATACATCGCGCCCGTCGGCTGCGTGTACCAATTGCTCCACGAGAGACCGCGGTTCGCCGATACCACGCCGCCCTGGTCCGCGACGAGCAGGATGATGTTCGAGTTGTTCGGATTGACCCATGCCTTCTGATAATCGTCGCCGCCGGGCGCGCCGCGAACCGCGCTCCATGTCACACCGCCGTCTTCGGTTCGCCACATCACCGTGGAGCAGCTATAGACGACATTTTCGTTCTTGCCGTCCACCGCCAGCGTCGGCAAATCGCCACCGCCGATTCGGCCAAGCGGCCGAGGATCCTGCGGACCGGCGCCGCGTCCACCACCGCCGCCAGCCTGGAGGTTGGAGTTCACCACCATCTGCCAGTGCTCGCCGGCGTCGCTCGATTTATAGAATCCGACGACGCCGGTCGTGTTGGCCGCTCCGGCGCCTCCGCGTCCACCACCCCGTCCTCCGCCGCCATCCGTCGGCGTACCGGCCACGGTGGCGTACAACACCTTCGGATTGCTCGGCGCGAGCGCGATGTTCGCCTGGATGATGCTCGGCAATCCCTCCGTGAGTTGCTTCCACGTCGTGCCCCCAGCCGTGGATTTGAAGATGCCGTTGCCGCTGCCGCCGAAGCCGCCGCCCTCGATATAGGACTGCTGCTGCTGCCAGAGCGTGGCGTAGACGGTATTCGGATCGACGGGATCGATGCGAACGTCGTTGCCGCTCGTGTACTCGTCTTTGTATAAGACTTTTTGGAACGTCTTACCACCATCGGTCGACCGGTAGATGCCGCGCGTCGTGTTCGGGCCGTACGGATGGCCGAGCGCCGCGACGAAGAGCCGGCTCGGATCCTTCGGATCGACGTCGATCATCGCGATCATCTGCGTGTCGTCGAGTCCGAGATGCGTCCAGGTTTTCCCGGCGTCAGTGGACTTGTAGACGCCGTTGCCCACGGCAAGGTCAGGCCGGATGATCCCCGCACCGGATCCGACGTAAATGATGTTCGGATCCGACGGCGCTACAGCGATCGCGCCGATCGAGCCCGTCGGTTGGTTGTCGAACAAGGGCTGCCAGGTCGACCCGTAGTCGGTCGATCGCCACACACCGCCGTTGTCGAAGCCGATATAGAAGACGTTCGGCTGGCTCGGCACGCCTGCCAGCGCGCGCGCGCGACCGGCTCGCGTCGGGCCGATCTGGCGCCAATGAAGCGGAGAGAATGGATCCTGAGCCTTCGCTGTGCCGGCAAAACCCAACGCGAGGCAGGAAACCAGGATCAGCGCGGAATTTCGATGCGAGAGAGATTTGCGCACGGGATCGTGATAGTTGAGGTCCCACAAACAGCCCAAGGAAAGTGCAGGTTTGCCACATCCAAGCTCAAGAGGGGATCTTAGATCCGAACCGGGTGGTGGACCGCGACCGCCGAGCCGTCCGACAGCCACGCGGACTGAGGGCCGCCCCGGAGGACATCAGCGAAGTCGTCGCCGAACGACTCGGCCAGGGCGGGTCCGGCGCACTGAGCATCCGACGCCGGCCAGAACGTCCATCGCGGGTGATCGACGCGGTATTCGACCGTCGAGCCATCGCGTTGGCGGGTGTATCCCCATTCGCGGTGTGTGAGATGGTCCTCGAAGCTCCCAGCGACGAGCGGCTGGCCGGCGCCTTCGGCTTCGACCCGAATCGTCGAGAACCGCGGACCGATACGCCATTCGTACGCGGCTCGCTTGGCCGCGGCAGAGTCTGTGACTTCGAGTCGGTGGAACATCGTGACCCGGCGGTACGGTTCATTGTACGTCGCCTTCGCCGCCGCGGCGATGAGCCGTCGAGGTACCAACTCGCGAATGAAAGTCACCCCGCCGCGAGTTTCACCCCGGACCTCGCGCGAGACGTAGAATCGAAGGTTGACCTCCTCGAAGCGTCGGTGGGTGACCAGCGGAACCCCGAGCACGCGGATCCGCTCGAACAGGAAGCCGACGACGCTCACGTATGCCGTCCCATTCCAAAGGTCGAGGGCGGTTCCGCGCGGAACAAGCGGGCCGAGGAGGTCCGGCTCGACTTGGTAGTTGAGCATCGCCAGCCAGCGCCACTCCGCGGTGAGAAACACCGTTCGCGCACTACTCGGGCGAGTTGTCGTGAGCGCTTCCGGTTGAGGGTTCGACTCGTGCCGACTGCGACAACCTCGTCAGGCTAACCGTCGTCAGCAACGCAGGGCGGCATGTCGCCTGCAAACTCAGCGCGGCCTGTAGAGCGCTCTCGAGGCTTAGACGCCGGAGGCAGTGATGGCAGCACGCCCTACCGCAATGAAAATGACCGGGATCGCGTTGGCCAGTTTGTGCTCGAGTATGGCGGCGCGTGCGCAGGTCGGGTACACGGGGCCAGTGGTTGGGTGTTTCGGCGTCATGTGCGTGCCGGTCGTGAGCATTGGTGCGTACACGAGGCCGGGCTTCACCGTGGCGTGGGCACTGGGGCTCCCCGCATTCTCGAGTCGCGTCGCGCCGCCGACCTTCGGCCCGCAAGGCGTCGCGTGGGGATACTATTCGAGCGGCGCCGGCTCGTCGTCTCTCGCGTCAAATCGAGTCCGCGGGGATGACGATGGGCAGCGCGGCCGGAATGGTCGGAGCCATCAGAATGATCAGGGCGACCAAGACGATCAAGGAAATCGCGACAGGTCATCTCACGTATCGGCCTTTAATCCGGCCACTGTCGTCTATGCCGGTCTCGCCGCTACAGCCCTTGTCTCATTCATAAATTCCTCGAGCGGTGCGTCTGCCGCGCCAGTCGTGGCGAGCTCGGAGATAACGCCCGTGATGGCGGTGCCGATTACGGCACATGTCGAATTCGCCCCGGCGACGGCACTGATGGCAACAACGGAATTGGTGACGACTCCGGAGCCGTTGACGCAGACGCTCGTGGCAACCGGTCTGGTCGCGTTGGGCTTGTTCGTGTCCGTCCGCAGGCGGCGTTTGAAGGCTTAGCGACCGGCTCCAAGCCGCGAAGTGAGGGCTCGCCTCCCAGGCGGGCCCTTTTCACTTCCGCGGATTAAGAATGGGCGGCTCGAACATCGACGGTGTCGCCGGCGTCGCCGCTGGCGAGGGCGCGCGTCGCGACGGTAGCTTCTGCTGAGTCCCGACCTTCGAACCCGCCGCCAATGCCATTGACTCGAATCCTTATTGCTGCACTTACGACGATCGTCGCCGTGCCGGCGCATTCGGCCGCGCAGAAGACAACACAGTTTCCAACCAACGACGCCACGATCCAACGACTTTGGCGTCTTGGAATGGACAGCTCGCACACGGAACAGCTCGCGCAGGCGCTCTTCGATTCGATCGGTCCGCGTCTGACCGGGAGCCCAAGCCTGACGTCAGCCGGCGATTGGGTGATCAAGATGTACAAGTCGTGGGGGATCGACGCGCGTCGTGAGCAGTATGGCACCTGGCGCGGCTGGCGCCGAGGCGCGTCGCACATTGATCTCGTCGGCCCGCGCACGCGTTCGCTCGAGGGGACGATGCTCGCGTGGAGTCCGGGCACCAAAGGCACTCCCGTTACCGCGGAAGCCATCGTGCTTCCCAAGTTCAAGGACAGCACCGAATTCGTGAAATGGCTCCCTCAGGCGCGCGGAAAGATCGTGATGCTATCGCCCGCCTGGCCGACCTGCCGCCCGAGTGAGGATTGGTACCGCTGGTCGACGCCCGCATCGATGGCGCACATGGACAGCCTGATCGCCGAGATGCAGCGCGACTGGTCGGTGATGACGAATGAGAGCGGCCGTCCCGACAGCACGAAGCTGTATCGCGGTACCGGCTACTCGCTCGCGCTCGGCACCGGTACCCTCGGGATGCGTCTCGAGAAAGCGGGCGTGGTCGGAACGATCTCGTCGCGACCCAAGTTCTCAGGCTTCCCGAATCCATTCAACGGGCAGGGCGGCGGGGGACGGGCGGGGGGCGGCGGGCGCGGAGGGCGCGGCGGTGCGGGGGGCCCGGCCAGCGCGCGCGGCGGTGGCGGTATTGGCTCGACGATTACGTCGGGCAACCCTGAAGGCACTCCGGGGGGCGCCGGCGGTCGCGGATTCGGGGGCGGCGCGAACGGGACGCAGGGGACCGGTGGCTGGGGCGTCATCGAGGTGTTCGAGACGTACAACACCAAGGCGCCCGCCGTCACGCTGACATGCGAAGACTACGGACTCGTCTTTCGCCTCGCCGAGAACAAGCAACATCCGCGAGTGCGGCTCGACCTCGACGCGCGGTTGCTCGGTGAGGTGCCGGCCTTCAACACCATCGGCGTGATCAAGGGCACCGAGAAGCCGGACGAGTATGTCATGCTCTCGGCGCACTTCGACTCATGGGACGGTTCGTCCGGCGCGACGGATAACGGCACGGGAACGCTCATGGCGATGGAAGCGATGAGAATTCTCAAATTGGCCTACCCAAATCCCAAACGGACGATCATGGTCGGCCATTGGGCGAGCGAGGAGCAAGGGCTCAACGGGTCGACGGCGTTTACCGAAGACCACCCCGAGGTGTTGAAAGGGCTGCAGGCGTTGTTCAACCAGGACAATGGAACGGGACGCGTGCAGTCGGTCTCCGCATCGGGCTTGAGCGACATCGGTGGGCATCTCAAATCGTGGTACGAGAAGCTGCCGGCGTTCTACACGGACAGCATGAGCCCGAATGTCGTGTCGTGGAGCTTTAACGATGTGCCGACGGGGAATCCGGGCGGAACGGATGGAGCGGTCTTCGCCTGCCACGCCACGCCCTCGTTTGGACTCGGGGCGGTAAGTTGGAATTACAGCACCTACACCTGGCACACCAATCGCGACACCTATGACAAGGTGGTGTTCGACGACCTGAAGCACAACGCAACGCTCGCCGCGATGCTCGCGTACCTCGCGTCAGAGGATCCCACGTTCATAAAACGCGACAGGTCGCCGGGCGAATGGCCAGCGAACTGGCCGGCGAATTGTGGTAAAGCCCCGAGGAAGACACGCCCTCGACTGTAATACGCATACGGTGTCTCGCATTGACGTCGTCCGTCGCCCGATCCCTGTCACCCAATGACTGAAGTGGCCGGATCCGCCGCCGAATCACTTCCGGCGGAGCCTATTTCGATCGATCCTCCCCTGCCGACGTCGTCGGTGGCGACGGGCACGCCGACGGGCATTCGACCGGCGCGACGATACGACCGGAGCATCATCGACGGCCCGCTGGCCTCGGCGGTGTGGAAGTTGGCGTGGCCGACGATGCTCGCGAACGTCGTCGGCGGCT